>CALFNB010000565.1 GCA_937902425.1 uncultured Acetobacteraceae bacterium
GCACAACGGCCTTGGCACCCGCCGAAGCCATATCGGTGGAACGGGTCACCGCAGTCAGCAAGCGATAGCCGCGGCCGGCAGCCGTTTGGATGCAGCTTCCTTCAGACCGTCCCCGGTCCAGGACACGCCGCAGAGCCGTCATCTGAACCGTCAGGTTGTTTTCTTCGACCGCGACGTTCGGCCAGACCGCGTCCATCATCTCATGCTTCGAAACAAATCCCCCGTCGCGTTCGATCAACACGCGGAGTATGTCCCAAGCACGCGAGCCGAGCGGAACAGCCTTTGGCACGCCGCTGGCGTCCAGCCGGAACAGGGCCCGGGCCCCCAAATCCAACAGGAAGTCGCCAAACCGGCACGTGACCTCCGCGGCGCGGTCATCCATGTCCCCTCCCCCGGAAAAGGCCGCCCGAAGAGCCTCGGCGCCAGCGGTTGAACGGCCGAATGCACTTTCATGCAGCTTAATGGCGGGGTTCGCTCTCGGCAACGGCAAATCAGACCGTTGCCCTGGTCGGAATTAGCACAATTTAGGCGAAATTAGGCCAACGCGTCTCGGCGATTTCTGGCAGCGGCGCGATCCGCCGGCGACAATGCCGTTACGGAAGAATCGCCGATGCCGCGTGATGCGTTGAACAAACCCCGACCGCCGCAACTGGATCATCACGCTAGCGAATGCGTTCCAACGGTCAGGGACGCACCTTATCAGCATCAAATCGGCCGCCGAAAACCGGCGGCCACGGCACGGCGCCGCCATTCGTGGAGGAAATGCACTCATGGCCGCGGCCACGGACACCAGCGCACGAAACGGCGATGTTTGGACAAGGCAGGGCAACGCCCTCCGCCCGCGTGGAACGACGCGGGTCGGAGCGATCCGCCATGAACGACGCGGATGCGCGGGCGGCGGCGCGGAACCTCACCACCACCGAAGTGTCGGAGCAAGAGCAGATGTCTGATCTCCCCCTTCCGCGCAAGATTGCCTTTATCCTTTCGTCCACCGACCATGGGACAATGATCGTCAACCGGTTCGACTATAAATTAGAGAGCAACGGCAAGGGCTTCGGCGTCGGCTTCAAAATCTTGAATGAATCTTCACACGAGCTCGGCGAAATCTCGATCGGTTCGTTTGTCCTGGAATCAAGACGAAGGCTCGTTGGTGATGGTGTCGTCGTCGTCGATTGTGGCGCGAATATCGGAACTCACACAGTTAGCTGGGCAAGGCAGATGACCGGTTGGGGATCTGTGATCGCGATCGAAGCACAGGAACGGGTCTATTATGCCCTGGCTGGAAATGTCGCGATCAACAATTGCTTCAACGCCCGGCTTATACACGCGGCGGCAGGCGACAGGAATGGCATAATGAAAATTCCCAATCCCGACTATTTTTCCCCGGCGAGCTTTGGAAGCCTTGAATTGAAGCCCGCCAAAAATCCCGAAATGATCGGACAAACGATCGATTACACGGAAGCCAAACTCGTGCCGGTGGACGCCATGACGATCGACTCTCTCGCACTCGATCGTCTCGACCTCCTGAAGATAGACGTTGAAGGCATGGAATGTGAGGTACTGGAAGGGGCAAAGCGAACAATCAGACGAACGCTTCCGGTCATAATAATCGAACATTTCAAGACGGGGCCTGATGATATTGTAAAATTCCTGAAGCACCACGGATATCATATGGGAGAATTGGGCCTTAACATATTAGCCATTCACCCCACGGACAAGACAATGGAGGGTTTTAGATCACAGCAGGATTTTAATAGAGCATTTCTGTCTTGACTGGAATCGCAGCCACCCAGAATTGGCAATTCCGAAACCCCCGCCCTGTACGATTCCCGTGCCTCCGGTGCCCCGTCACCGGAGGTTGGCATGCTTTGGAAGCGAGGCAAGCCACACGCTCAAGACCTGCGTGAACGCGTGTTTGCTGCGTCGGACGCGGGCCTACCCGTTGGACGGATCGCCGAGACACTGTTTGTCAGCATATTTTACGTCTTCAAAGTTCTCGGCCGTCGCCGCCGCACGGGCGAAAGGACGGCCAGGCCGCGGCAACGACATGGTGATCCGTGGCGGTGAGAACATCTACCCACGCGAGGTCGAGAAGTTCCTGTTCAAACATCCCGCCGTCGCCGACGCGCAAGGATTTGGCGTGCCCGATGCTCACTGGGGCGAAGAACTCTGCGTCTGGATCAGGCTGAAGGACGGCGCCACCGCGACCGAGGAAGACATCCGGTCGTTCCGCCGCGGCCAGATCACGCATTTCAAAATTCCGCGTTATGTGCGGTTCGTGAACGAATATCCGATGACCGTCACCGGCAAAGTGCAAAAATTCGTGATGCGGGAGATGATGACAGAAGAACTCGCGGCGGGTTGACCGCCCGCCGGAAAATGGAGGACAAACCACTCGTTTTCCGGTAAGGTACGCCCTATGAGCGCCACCATTCGCGTCCCAGCCATGACCCGCGACCAGTTCTTCGACTGGGCCGAGACCCAGGATTCACGGTATGAGTTCGATGGGTTCGAGCCGGTGGCGATGACCGGGGGGACCCTCAATCACAGCGATATCGCGTTCAACATTCACCGTGCCCTGCATGCGCGGCCGCGAGGAACGGGGTGCCGGCCCCGGGGGCTGGACGCGGGCGTCGCCACGGTCGGCGATACGGTCCGTTACCCCGATGGGGTGGTCACCTGCTCGCCCGCGAATGGCGTCAGCCGCCTGGTGCCCGACCCCGTCGTGGTTTTCGAAGTCATCAGCCCAACATCGGGCCATGTGGACAGGATCGTCAAAGTCCGCGAGTACGGCGCAGTTGATTCGATCCGCCGCTATGTTATCGTTGAAGCCGCGAGCGTCGGGCTGACGGTCCATGAGCGGCAGGCCGCGGGACAGAAATGGACCGTCACCACAGTCATGGCGGATGATCTCCTGCCCCTGCCTGAAATCGGCGTCGAAATCCCGATCGCCGAACTGTATGAGGGTGTCGATTTCCCGCCTCCGGTATCAGACGCATGGTCGTCGCCGTGACGGGGTATTCGGCATGGTCCGAGATCAGCCCGACCGCGCGGGACCCGACCGATACCCTGACTTATCCGCCGGACGTGCGGAAGTTCGGACCCAGATTCAACGCCTCGTCCATTTCCGCGATCGTCAACCGCCGCATGTATGACAAGCTGCTGACCATCCCGCTCGCCGCCGCCACGGCAGAGAACGCAGCCACTTGCACGTGGCTCGGCAGATCGACGATCAAGATGACGTCGTCACCCCCAATCATGAAGTAGACGGCCTCCATCTTGCCGCCAGGAGACGCGTGGCTGGCCTCCCAGGCCGGGTGCCCGGGCCTCTGTTATTTCCTGCGATCCGTCGGAAACTGCTGAAGCCCGAGCTCGTGCGGGCTGCGGACTGTTCCGGCGCACCCATTATCCGGACGATCTCACCGCGCGGCTTCCGCCGGTTGATCCGCAATTCGCCAGACAGGCTGGAGCCATGCGCCATCTTTTGATCTCCCGGACGAAGTCCAGGCAAGGGCCGTTACACAATTCCAGTGAATATCGGAGGTATTCGCATAAGAACCAGATTGTAGCAACGTCTTTCCTCTGTTCCACGATTCTTGAATCATGCACCAGAGGCGGATTGCCATCCGCGCTGTTTCCACTGAAGTCGGTCGCCGGGCATCCGAATGTCCGCTTTCCACCCAAAGCGGCGGCAGGACGACCGCGGCGGCAACCCCCGGATTCCACCCACCGCGGACGTTCAAACTGATCCATCACCGCCAGAGGACAAGGCAACGGGCAATGTCTGCCGCGGGCATTGATCGTCGAGGCGACCCGACGTGGACTACGCCCGTGTCTCAATGTCCGGGAAACCAACCGAGCGGTCCGGGTCAATGAACGGTTGGGAACCCGGGGGGTGCCAGGGATGACCGTCACCAACCGGGTTGGCGGCCAATCGATCTGGATGATGTTGGATACGCAATCAGGTCGCCGCACACACAGCCCGCCGCGACAACGTTACTCCGCCGGTGCCGGGCGCGCGTGGCGCCGCATGAACCCCAGCAACAGCAGCGGTGGCACGATCGTCAGCATCATCAGCCGGTAATCGTTGTTATAGGCGATGATCCGCGCCTGATGGTCGATCATCTGATCCAGCATCGCCGCCCCATGCCGCGTCGCCGGATCGAGCAACCGAGACGCCTGATCGCCCATCTGCAAGACCCGATCGAACGGCGTGATCCCCGACGCGATGTCGGCATGCGTCGTCTGCACGCCGCGGGTCAGCGTGAACGACGTCACCGACACACCGATCGCCGAGCCGATGTTGCGCGACAGGGACTGCATCGCCGTCCCCTCCCCGCGCAATTGCGGCGTCAGGGTCGTGTAAGCCATCACCGACAACGGATTGAACACCAGGCCCATGGCGAACCCTTGCAGCACCAAGGTCAGCATCATCTGAGACTGCGGAATGTCCGGGGTCCAGGTGCTCATCTGAAACAGTGCCAGGCCCAGTACCAGCAACCCGACCGCCATGATCTTGCGCTGGTCCACCATCATCCCCAACCGCGCGGCGAGGAACATCGACGCCATCGTGCCGATCCCTCGTGGCGCCATGGCCCACCCGGCGGTGTCCACCGGATACCCCGCCAGGTTCTGCAAATACGGCGCCAGCAGCACGCCCGACGCCAGCATCACCGACGACACGCAGAACACCATCACCATGCCGGAACTGAAGTTCCGGTCGGTGAACAGCCCAAGCGACAGAAATGGCCGGTCGGAGGTGACCATATGCACGAGAAACAAATAGAAGCCGGTGCCCGCGATCACCGCCTCGACCAGGATCTCGCGTGAGGAAAACCAATCGAGCTCCTGCCCACGATCCAACATCAACTGCAACGCGCCGCACCCCATCGCGAGCACGGCGAACCCGTACCAACTAAAGCGCAAATTGTCCTGCGGCTGGGACTTCGGCATGAACAGCGCGAGCCCGATCATGGCCAGGATGCCAAACGGCAGGTTCACGTAGAACACATACCGCCAGTTGAACATCTCGGTCAGATACCCACCAAGCGTGGGGCCCATCACCGGCCCCATCGTCACCCCCATCGAGAAGATCGCCATCGCCTCGGCTCGCCGGGAGAACGGATAGATGTCCAGCATCGTCGCCTGCGACAACGGCGCGATCGCCGCCCCGCACATTCCCTGGATCAGCCGGAACAGCACCAGTTGCTCCAGCGACTGCGCCGCGCCACACGCCATCGAGGCG
The DNA here is from genome assembly GCA_937902425.1 of uncultured Acetobacteraceae bacterium. Taxonomy (GTDB): domain Bacteria; phylum Pseudomonadota; class Alphaproteobacteria; order Acetobacterales; family Acetobacteraceae; genus Rhodopila. The sequence goes on from CALFNB010000565.1 coordinate 5,246, forward strand.
ATGGTGAACCCCGCGAGGCTGCCGATGAACAGCTTCTTGCGTCCGAAACGCCGCGCCATCCAACCGACCGGTGCGGTCATGATCGCGGCGGCGATGACATAGGACGTCAGGACCCAGGTGATCTCATCCGCCGAGGCCGACATGCTGCCCTGCATATACGGCAGCGCGACATTGGCGATCGTGGAGTCCAATGTTTGCATCAGCATCGCCAGAATGGCGGACGCGGTAATCAGGCCGCGATGCGGGACATTGGTCGTGTCAGACATGATCGGTCCCGGGACCTTTCCCTCGGCCGATGCCTTTTTGGCCTGCCCCTTTTGGGTCTGTCTCTTTTGGGCCTGTCTCTTTTGGGCCTGTCTGGCCTGGGCCGGGCGCCGGACAGACCGCCGACGTCATGTCACTGTTCGTCTCCCAGGCCCTTTCGTCGTCCTCGGGCTCGACCCGAGGATCCCCGTCGGCACGCACCAAGGCCAACAATGACCGATTTTCAATCGTGCGTGCGGCGACTGAGGCTCGAATCGGGCCTGAGCATGACGAGAGAGAATATGCGGCCGGTCGGAATGGCTGGGAACGTTTGGACGGGGAGGATCCCATTTTTCCTGGACGGATGGTTGGTCGGTCCGATTGTGCCTCGCTTCGTCCGGGAACGCCACTCCGGTTGACGATCGCCGCGGCGCGAGCCCGGTTTGCCGCACCGCGGGAGTTCCTTGCGCCTTGTCACCGTGCGGCCATATGGTGCGGCATGAGCGAAAGGCATCACACCCGAGTCCTTATCATTGGCGCCGGCCCGGCCGGGTACACGGCGGCGATCTATGCCGCGCGCGCCAACATGAACCCGATCCTGGTCGCCGGCATGCAGCCGGGCGGCCAACTCACCATCACCACGGATGTCGAGAATTACCCAGGTTTCGCCGATGTCATTCAGGGCCCGTGGCTGATGGAGCAAATGGACGCGCAGGCCCGTCACGTCGGTACCGTCATCCAGCACGATATCATTACTCAGGTCGATTTTTCGCACCGTCCGTTTCGCTGTCAGGGCGACTCAGGCGACACCTACACCGCCGATGCCGTCATCATCGCCACCGGTGCCCAGGCGAGGTGGCTCGGGTTGGAGTCGGAGGAAGCGTTGCAGGGGCGCGGCGTTTCGGCCTGCGCCACCTGCGACGGCTTCTTCTACCGCGGCAAGACGGTCGCGGTAATCGGCGGCGGCAATACCGCGGTCGAGGAAGCGCTCTATCTGACCCATCACGCGGACAAGGTGACACTTGTGCATCGGCGCGACTCGCTCCGGGCGGAGGCCATCCTCCAGGAACGGCTGTTCGCCAACCCAAAGATTTCCGTCGTCTGGAACAAGGTGGTGAAGGAAATCCTCGGCGGTGGCTCGCCGGAGGTGGTGACCGGCGTGCGGCTCACCGACACGAAGACCAACGACGACAGCGAACTGGCGGTCGACGGTGTGTTCATCGCCATCGGCCACACCCCAACGACCGAAGTGTTCCGGGGCCAGGTGACGATGGACCGGGAAGGCTACATCCAGACCGCTCCAGGAACGACACGAACGTCCGTTCCTGGGGTTTTCGCGGCCGGGGATGTGCAGGACAAGATTTACCGGCAGGCGGTCACCGCCGCCGGCACGGGCTGCATTGCGGCGCTCGAGGCGGAGAAGTTTCTGGCGGAAGCCGAAACCTCGGCGGCTCTCGTGGCGTAACAGACTTCGCGAGCCGGCCGCCATCGCCTGGCGGAATGATCCGGCGGCTTTGGCGGATGAATGCGCACCAGCGACCGGGATCGGTCCCGGCGCAGGGGAGAGGCTGAGACGATGGACTGGGACAAGCTTCGCGTTTTCCACGCGGTGGCCGAGGCGGGCAGCTTCACGCATGCCGGCGACACGCTGAATCTGAGCCAGTCCGCTGTCTCACGTCAGATCTCCGCGCTTGAAGAGGCGCTGCAAGTGCCGCTGTTTCACCGTCACGCCCGCGGTTTGATCCTGACCGAGCAGGGCGAGTCGCTGAACCGCACCGTCCGCGAGGTCTTCGCCAAACTGGCGATCACCGAGGCCTTGCTGACCGAAAGCAAGGAAAAGCCCGCCGGACGCCTTAAGGTGACGACGACGCACGGCTTCGGCTCGTTGTGGCTGGCGCCGCGGCTGCACATGTTCCTGGAAGCCTACCCGGAGGTGACGGTTCTGCTGTTGCTGGACGACGCTGAGTTGGATCTGGCCATGCGTGAGGCGGACGTCGCGATCCGCATGCATGCGCCGAAGCAGCCGGACCTGATACAGCGCCACCTGATGACGATGCAGTGGCACATCTGCGCCTCACCCGAGTACCTGAAGCGGCATGGGTTGCCGAAACGGCCGGAGGAACTGGACGCGCACCGGCTGATCTTGTTCGGCAACCACCACCCGCCGGTGCCCGACATCAACTGGCTGGCCGAGGTCGGGCGGCGGCCCGGAAATCCGCGGCGTGCGGTGCTGGAGGTCAACAGCCTGCAGGCGCAACTGCTGGCGATCCGCTCCAGCGCCGGGATCGGCGCGATTCCGGATTACGCGATGTCGGACAATACCGACCTGGTACGAATCATGACCGACCTGAAAGGGCCGAAGATCGACGTGTTCTTCGTCTATCCGGAGGAGTTGCGGAACTCGAAGCGGGTCGCGGTGTTCCGGGATTTCCTGTTGGCTCGGCTCGCCGAGCTTCATTGATCTGGCCGGCACTCGCCCCGCGATCCTGAACGAGAGGGGAGTTCGGGGGCTTTCTCGGTGTCCAGAGCCTGAGTCCCTTCCAGCATTCCGTCTCAGTGTCACAAGAATGTTACTGACTTGCATGAATAAACCGCCCGACCGCGTGGCTATGCATGTACGGCATGGCGGCATCCGGGTTTTCGCGATGGCCAGGTGCCGCGCGCCGGGATAGTATCTTTTTGTCGATTACGGCGGCGTCATCGCCGGGTGGGGACTTAAGTGGTCCGCGAAACTTGTTGATGACATCGTCAGAGTTCCAACCCGAGTGGTTGGAAAGGGGCCCATGGCCCCTGCGTCTCCCAGACGTGAAGCCTCCCTGTATACTTACCCCTGGCCAATTGGCCGGGGGTTTTTCTTTCAGGGAACGCGCAATCCAAGTGCGTCCACTACATAACGATCCAGAACCGGTCGGTTTTCAGGAGGACGCCGAATCGCGAACCCCATCACGTCGTCATAGCCCCAGAGCGCCCATCCGATGCCATTCGCGGCGCAGGTTTCCCGGACCAGCCGCAGCCACGCGAACCGTGCGGCGGGATTGAGCGCCGCACTGGCACCAAACTCGCCCGCCAGCAGAGCGACCCCGTTGCCCCGCGCCCATGCGGCGGCGTCCTCGAGCCGGGCACGGACATGGGTCGCGTCCCAGCCGGTCGCGCAATAGAACCGCATCAGGTCGCCAGTGGCCGGATCGCGGGCGCTGTCGGCTGCGGATCGGCAACTTCCCTGACCGGTATCGGGAAACGGCAACCGCGCCAGGGCGTCGCGATCCAACCCGGCACGGTAGGACGCGAGCGACGTCAGCTCGGCGGGGTCGTAGAAGTGGAAGCTGTATACGACGTTTCCGTCCGCGTTTGGCGGCAGGGCCAGCAGACCGGCGATGCTGCCCCAGTCCTGTCCGGTCAGAATGATCGTGTCATCGGGTAACGCGGCGCGGATCGACGCGTGCAAATCGTTCTGCAGGCTCCACCACGCGGCGGGATTGTCGTGGAACACCGGCTCGTTCAGCACCTCGGGAAAGGTCATCGCCGGCGGCAAACCATGCAGCACGGGCGCCAGATCGTGCCAGAAGGCGGTGAGCCGCATGCGGTCGGCCGGTTTCGTGTCGAGGTCCCAACTGACCGGATGCGGTGACACGATCACCGCGAGGCCGTGGCGTTGCAATCGCCGCACCTGCTCAAGAAACACCAGCCGCATCGCGGGTCCGTCGAGGACCGCGGGATCGACCGCCAGCCGCGCGAATGTGAAACCCGCCCGCCGCAAATCCGCCATCGCCGCGTCGCTGAGCCAGGTGCGCAACGCGGCCGGATCGCGGCTGGCCGGATAGCGGAACCACCCGGTGATGTTGATGCCACGGCGCAGAACGGCGGAGCGCTCGGACGGCGGCATGGCGAGGGATGGAAGCGACCAGAGCAACAGCGCGAGCAGCATCGCCACGGCAACGCTCAGCGGCATCAGTGCTGCATGATGGACGTCAGAACGCGGCTTGGGCGGCATCAAGAATTGTCCCCCGCCGCGATTGGCGCGGGGATGCGGGGTGCCGTCACTCCCCCGCCGCGACCCGGACGCGAGCTGGCAAGAACCGCTCCACCAGATAAAGCGGACGCTGCTTGGTTTCGTTGAAGATACGACCCAGATACTCGCCGATCACGCCCAGTGTCATCAGTTGAATACCGCCGAGGAACAGCATGACGGTCATCAGGCTGGGATATCCGGCGACAGAGTTGCCGAACAGCAACGTTTTCACGACCACCTGCGCGCCATAGCCGACCGAAAGCAGCGCCACGATCAGCCCGAGATAGGTCGCGATCTTCAACGGCATCACGGTAAAGCTGGTGATCCCCTCCAGCGCGAGGTTCCAAAGCTTCCAGTAGTTCCACTTCGTGTGGCCGGCCTCACGTGGCGCGCGGTCGTACAGTACCGTGGTGGTCGGGAAGCCAACCCAGGCGAACAGACCCTTCATGAAACGATGCTGCTCACGCAGCTTGCAGACGGCCTCCACCACCCGGCGGCTCATGAGGCGGAAGTCACCGGTATCGCGCGGCAGTTTGACCCGGCCGGTGTTGCGCATCAGCCGGTAGAACACATGCGCGGTCAGCTTCTTGAGGACGGTTTCGCCCTGTCTGGTCCGGCGTCGCGCGCAGACCATATCGAAACCCGATCGCCACGCCGCGACGAGTTCGGGGATGACCTCCGGCGGATCCTGCAAATCGGCGTCAATGACGATCACCGCCTCCCCTCGTGCGTGGTCGAGGCCGGCGGTGGTGGCGATTTCCTTACCGAAATTACGCGACAGGCTGATCAGCGCGATCCGCGAATCGTCGAGGCGAAGAAACTCGACCGTCTCCCGCGTCGTATCGTCGCTGCCGTCATCGATATAAATCGCCTCCCACGTCCCGAGCGGCGCCATCGCGTCGACAAGGCGCTGGTGGAAACCGACAATCCCCTCGGCCTCATTCAACGCGGGAATGACGACGGAAAAGGTCGGGCGGTATTCGGGGTGAAAATGCGGCGCCAGAGCATCGGGCATGGCAAGGTCCGTTAACATTTGGTCGATAGAATCGGAGTTCTGCCACCTCGGTATGAATTGTTGGTTAACCGATCGATGAACGACCGCCGCTTTCTTTGGGCATTATTGCCGTGCGCCATGATCCTGATCGCCGCCGCCGCGTTGCGCGGCGCGGAATACGATGAGCAATACACGCTGTTCCTGACGTCGGGTGTGCCGCGGCCGGACTGGCCCGCGACGGTGTTTCCCGCTGGCCTCGCGCGGGACATTCAGGCCGGCCACGCGGGACTTGCCGCCATCGCGCGCGACCTGCGCGTCACTGACGTGCATCCACCGCTGTATTTCTGGCTGGTGTCCGTGTGGCGCGACGTACTGGGGCGCGGCGTACTGGGGCGCGGGGTACTGGGCCATGGGCTGTTCGTGGCACGGCTGCTCTCGGTGGCATTGGGCGTTGGTGCGCTGGCGCTGACCGGAGCGATCGCCCGGTCAGCGCGGCTGCCACCGGTCTGGGCCATGTTGCTGACGATGGGGTGCTACGGGTTTACCTACACCAGCGTCGTCGCCCGCGGCTTCGCGCTGGCGCAACTGCTGCTTCTGGGCGGTGTCGCGTGTCTGCTGCTCCGGCGGCGGGTATGGAATTTCGCGTTGGCGGGCGCGCTGTTCGGGGCCGCGACAATGAGCAACTATTTGTCCGTGTTCACCGCCGGGGCCTGCCTGCTGGCGGTTGGCCTGGAGGCCTGTTTTCCGGGCCGTTACTCAACGAATGCGACGATCGCAAGCACGCCGCGACCTTGTCGAAGAGCGCCACTGCTCAGCGCGATCGGTATCCAGGACCTCGCGAGGAACCTGGCCGCCATTGGTTCCCGGTCACAGCGCATCTGTGTGCATCTGTGTGTATCTGTGGTTCCCCTTATCTTTGCCCGCGTCAACGCGAAGGTGATCCGCGCGCGATCCGCGGCCGGTAAGTTTGAACCACAGATACACACAGATGCACACAGATGTGACAGTGCGGTGGAGACTGTTTGGACCAAAACCGATTCCGCACGCCTCAAGAGCGCGAATTCGGGCGCCGCGGCGGCAATGGCAGCCGCGTTTCCGGACCCGCGACAACAGGATCGCACACGCCGCGCGTGCGGCACTTCATTTGGTCAGGCAACGGCCGCGCTGCTCGGGCTCCTGGTCTTCATTCCGGCCGATCTTTGGTGGTTCCTCGCGCAGCGCGGCAGCCGCATGGGGCAGTTCCCGCCGTTCTCCCTGAGCCAAAGCCTCGCACGCCTCGCGATCCGGTTCAGCGGTGCCATTCTTGGCGGACTGCCACTTTACATTCCTGGCGCCGCGTCGATGGCGGTCGGCGCCGCACTGAGTTTGCTGCTGGTCTGGCTGCTCGCGCGCATTGTCTGGGGCTGGAGCCATATTGGGATTCCATGCGCCCGGAGCATGTTCGCCCTTGCCGCGCTCGCCCCCTTGGCCGGCTTGCTCGCTCTCGGTGCGATCTTCAACAACACGCCGATCGAGGTCCGGTATCTGACGTATTCCACCCCGTTCGTTGGACTGTTGCTGGCGGGTGCCTTGGGCGCGCGCGGTGCCTCGGCGGTCCTCGCCGTGCAGGCGGTTTCGATCGCGGGTCTGATGCTGGCGCCGCAAACGATGCAACCCGCCGGCGCCGCGGCTCACGCGGCGGCGGCGTTGGTAGAGGACGGCGTCGTGCTGCTCCCCAGGGGAAATGATGGTGTGGGAGTGGTCGGGGCGTTCGCGATTGAGGCGCCCCCTGCCCTGGCCTTGCTGCTCATCCCCGCGGAGGCCACGCCGGAGCAAATTCGCGCCCTGACCAGGCCCTGGCACCGCGTCGTGCTCGCGCTGCTGGAACAGGACGCCGCGAGCCGCGCCGCGAGCGCGGCGATGCGCGGCGCTCTGACGGGCCCTGGCTGGAGGGAGGTCGCGCGCGGACCCAACGTCGCGGTATATGAGCGCATCGGTGGAGGGATGTAGATGTGCTTCGCGGGCTTCACCCTCGCGCATAACCGGGAGAGGCGGACGCGCGGCGATAAAATACGACGTCCGATGCTGGTGTTATCGGGCTCGAAGGGCAAACTCGCGGCCTGGTATACCGCCCGTGCGCGATAACCCGCGACTTCGTTGGCCTCGCGGAAGCAAAGCGTTACCACGGAGACACAGAACCACAGAGAGGAAAATCTTAATGAAATGCTGGATTCTTTCTGTCTCTGTGTCTCTGTGGTAACGCTGCCTTCTTTCGGAGGCGGCACCACGCATTGCCTCCGCGATTGGGTATATGACGCGCTCGCGATCTGGCGTGAGTACCGCGCCAACGAGGTCGCCGGCGGCCCGGTCACCTCGGGCGACTACATCGCCGAGGAAGCACCGGCCGAACTTCTGAACGCGTTCAAGGAATTTTTCTGATGTCAGCGACGGGAAC
>CALFNB010000566.1 GCA_937902425.1 uncultured Acetobacteraceae bacterium
CCACTACAGCGTGACGTCTGGAAACGGCGGGGGTCATTCCCCGCCGTTTTCTTGTGCCGATCGCGGCGCTTGGCGGCGGTTCGCGTCGGGAGTAGATACCGGCCCTCTGGCTGGTAAACCGGATCGCGCCACTCAAGGGGTAGAGGTTCGGGCACCGGAGAGTGGAGGGATGGCCACGGTCTGACATGCGTGCGCCCAGGTCGGTTCACACTTATCTTGTTGGGCTGATCGTCGGGGTGCTGCTGCCTCTGCTGGGCTTCGGCGGCTTCGTGGTCATGCGTGCCGCCGAGCATGAACAGGCTGTCACGGCGACGTTGGCGCGCAACCGAACCCGCCTCGCGACGGCCGCCATTGAGGATGAGCTGGGCGCATTACGCGGTCGCCTCTTTCTGCTGGCCGGTACGCTGAGCCTGCAGACCAGCGACCTGAACGAGTTCCATGCCCGGGCCAAAGAAGCATTCGATCCGATGACGGTCGTCCTGAACAACGCCGCCGGTCAGGAGATCGTCAACACGAGCAGGCCCTTTGGCGAACCATTACCCGACAATCCCGACGTGGCCACGTTACGCTACGTCGCCGCATCGCGGCAGTCGCGTGTCGCCGATCTGTCGCGCGATCCAATCACCCATCGGCCCGCCGTGACGATCAATGTGCCGGTAATGCGAGACAGCCAGCTCGTTTACGTCCTGTCATTGGACATATTGTCGACGTTACCACGCATACTGGGCGCGCTTGATCTGCCCGAAGGTTGGATCGCCGCCATCTTTGACCGGGAAGGCACCATCATCGCCCGCAGCCGCGACCCGGATCGCTATGTAGGTCAGCGCGCTTTTCCCGCCTTCCTCGCCCACATGCAGGCAGAGGATGAAGGTTGGGTACCGGGGATGTCTCGCGAAGGGGTGCCTTTGTTCACGGCCTTCGCCCACACCAGATTGGGTGACTGGACGGTCGATGCCGGCATGCCGCGCGACGTCCTGCTTGCCCCGGTTCGCCAGACAACCTGGATCCTGCTCTTGCTTGGCGGTGGCACCGTTGCCGTGGCCATCACCCTGGCGGTCGTGATTGGTCGCCGGATCGCCGCCCCGGTCGTCGGACTCGTGCCGATCGCCGAGGCGGTTGGCCGTGGCGAGCCAATCTCGCCGCGGCTGACCGGCCTGATCGAGGCGAACGCGGTCGCGCGTTCCTTGCACGATGCGGGGGAGCGGCTACGCCTCGCCGCGCTCGAACGCGAGGGTGCGACCGCGGCATTGAGCCAGAGCGAGCAAATGTACCGTACCCTGGCGGAGGACCTCGCGCGCATCGACGAGGAACGCACCGCGCTGTTGAACCGCGTGGTGGTCGCCCAGGAGAACGAGCGGAAGCGGATCGCCCGTGAATTGCACGACAGCCTTGCGCAGTATCTGACCGCGCTCCGCCTGAAACTCGACACGCTTGGTGAGGCCGGGCCGTCCCGGCCTCTGGTGCTGAATGAGTTGAGATCTCTGATCGGCGAACTTGGCGGCGCGGTCAATCGCATGGCCTGGGAGTTGCGGCCGGTGGCGCTGGATGAACTCGGGCTGCGTAGCGCGGTCGCCCACTACCTTGAGGAATGGGCGGAAATGGCCCGGCTGCCTGTCGATGTCGAGATCGACCTGAACGGGCACGAACTGCCGCCAGCGGTCGAGGCGACATTGTTCCGGGTCTTGCAGGAAGCGACCACGAACGTGCTGCGGCATGCTGAAGCAACGCGGGTTGGTGTGATTCTGGAGATCCGGGGCGATCAGGTAAGATTGATTGTCGAAGATAACGGCAAAGGGTTTCCCGCCGACGCCGGCAAATTGCCCTTCGTGGCGACCCGGCGGTTCGGATTGTTCGGCATGCGCGAACGGCTGGCGCTGGTGCACGGAACGCTGGACGTCGAGTCGGGGCCGGAACACGGCACTACCCTGTTCATCAGCATTCCGTTAGGACGGGCAGTACGGGAAACGGGGCATGACGCGCCATGAGCGACAAGACCTTGCGCATCCTGATGGCGGACGACCATCCGATCGTGTTGGCCGGGCTGAAAGCGCTTGTACTGGGCGATCCGGACCTCGAGATCGTCGGCGAAGCGCGGGATGGGCGTACGGCCCGTAGGCTCGCGTCATCGTTGCGACCGGACGTGGTCGTGCTGGACATCTCATTGCCGGAAATGAACGGGGCCGAGGTGGCGCGCGCGTTGCTGGAGGAGCAACCGGAATGCCGTATCCTGGTGCTGACCGTTCACGAAGATCGCGCGACATTGCGGCAACTGCTCGACATCGGCGTGGCCGGGTATCTCGTCAAGCGCTCCGCCGCCGACGAACTGCTGCGCGCCATTCACGCGGTGGCGGCCGGCGGGACGTATCTGGATCCCGCGATCGCGGGGAAGGTGGTTGGCAGTGGCGCTTCGGGTTCATCCCGGTCGCAGGGCGACTCCACCGTGGAACTGAGCGAGCGGGAAACCGATGTGCTGCGCCTGATCGCCAACGGGTATAGCAACAAGGAAATTTCCGCCCGACTCGCCATCAGTGTGAAAACCATCGAGACGTACAAAGCGCGCGCGATGGACAAGCTCGGGTTCAAGACCCGGGTCGATGTCGTCCGCCATGCGGCGAGCAAAGGCTGGCTGCCGGAACGCTGACCTGGGCCTCCATGGTCTGGCAAACCGGAGCAAAACCCCTGACGTTGTAGGGGTTATTACCGACGTACCCAGCGGTTCTTTCTGACTTTCTGAAGCCGCTGAAATACCGCTCCCTGCTGGCAATGACAGGGGGCGCCAATTCAAGGCTCGAAGAAACAGCATCGGCACGTCCCACCTGGCGGTCATACAGCCCGCCAGGTGGCTGGCCGCCCGATGCATTCGCTCCATCAATTCGGTTCCGCGCGCGTCATCCACGTGCGGGCCAGAGGCCGGGCATTGCAATGCCGGACTCTGTAATGCCGGCCACTGGCATGAAGACCGTGCCGGAGCACGGCATTCCCGCTGGACCACTCCTGGGCATGTCACCTGGCGGCCGGGCGCTGGAGTTGCGCGAACTGCGGTATTTTCACAGCGTCGCCCGCACGGGAAACTTCGGCCGGGCCGCGCGTGAGCTGAACATCGGCCAGCCGAACGTCTCCCATCAGGTGCAGAAGCTGGAGCAGGAACTCGGCACGCGGCTGCTGATCCGGCACGGACGTGGCGTGACCCTGACCCAGGCCGGCTCATGCCTGATGGAGCGGCTCGACGTCATTCTGGGCTTGCTCAGCGCGCCATTGGAGCCCGCGGCGGCACCGGAACAGACGACCGGTTCCATTTCTCTCGCATTGCCGGCGGAGTTCGCGCCGTTGCTGGTGCCCAGGCTGCTGGAAGCGTGCCGGGCGCGATGGCCGAATGTGACCCTGGCCGTCCGGGAAGGCACCAGCGCGTCGCTGGAGGAGTGGGTACTGGATCGCCGCGTCGATCTCGCGGTGCTGCAGGACCCGCCGGCGTTGGACGAACTGGATGTCGAACCGGTCCTGACCGAACGCCTCGGACTGGTGTCGGGTGTGCGGACAATCCGGCTGGAGGGGACGGACCAAATTCGGGTTCGCCACCTCGCCGATCTGAAGCTTATCCTGCCGCAGCCGAGGCACTGGATTCGCAGGCTGGTCGATAGCGCGGCGTTTCGCCGTGGCATCGTTCTCAGACAGGTTCAGCAGGTGGATGGCGTGTCGCTCACCAAGGAAATGGTGCGTGACGGACACGGCCACACCGTTCTGCCATTCGTCGCGGTGCGGGATGAGGTCGCTCGCGGGACCCTCGCGTTCCGTCCGATCGATCACGACCCACTGCTGACAGTTCACGCGATCGCCAGTCGTGGCGGCGTCGCGCCGGCTCCGTTCGTCAAGGAAGTCCGGCGCCTGCTGCGCGACGAAATGTCCAGCCTCGCCAGAAGCGGCGCATGGGCTGGGGCGACCGTGACCGGGAACCCGGCGAAACCGGCCGGGGATGTAACGCATCCGATGCTGGAGGCCGCCATCGAGTAAATCTGGCACCGCATTGTTGTTATTTCAAGTTACCGGTGCTTAGTTGGGCTGGTGGCAACGGTTGTTGTTTGCTTTTTTAATGTATTGTTGCAATTTTACCATACTACGTTATTTAAGTACCACACGAACGATTAACCCACTTCTTACTGTGTGCTCGACGAGGCATAGTAACTCAGACCCGAGTGGCCCGCTGTCTTCGGTTCTTGTCAAAAGCGAGAGATCGGTCCCGCGGGTCATCGAAACAGGGTCGAAATCGACGCCAGCCGGCGATGCCGGCGAATGCAGGAGGGAATAACAATGCGTAAGCTTTTGCT
>CALFNB010000567.1 GCA_937902425.1 uncultured Acetobacteraceae bacterium
ATAATTTATGCGCTTCGTTCGCCTTCGAGAAAAGGCGGTGAATAAGATGGGCTAGTGAGCTCGGATGCCCATGGGGGCCCGAAGGCTGCCATCACCAAGCTATTGGGCACGACAGGGCAGCGTTGCCTTATGCGTCCAATGCGCAATCTGTCGGGCGGACTGTCAGGGCCGCGGGTTTCGCGTCAGCCTTCATTGCCGCCGCCTTCGCCCAAGAGGATGCCGCAGCAACCAAGGCGCAATGGCGCAAGGTCGCCATCAACTGCGCCCCAAGCTGCCGAAACTAGCCGTATTTATGGACGAGGTAGGAGGCCGATCTGCTGGCCCATATGGACTTCCCGGCCACACCCGTGCCAAACCGCATTCGACCAACCCTGGGATGTAGGCTTGGCTGTAATGGGTTGGAACCCCATGCACAAGCGGGGCGAGGAACTGGTCAGGCGCTCGGCCGTATCCGTGTTGCGACACGACAGTTGGGGATGTTCGCGGCGCTTCAGCGTATTCGCATCCGCGTCCCCTTTTGTTGTCCTCCTCTGCTCGCCATATGCCAAGCGTTGCGGTAGCAACCTTGACAGGCGCAACCTATTCACGCGATCTTCGCCGAGGTCGCGTGCTCTCCATCGGGAACGACCGACGGCAACTGGCAGGCAGGAGTCTACCCATGTCTGACGCGGCGGAATCGGGCGCAAACTTCGAAAAAGAAGTTGCGAATATTTATAGAATGCTCGGCTATGACGTCGACACAAATCTGGACTTCGAGGGGTTTCAAGTGGACATAACGGCGCGCCGCCGTGTACCCGGAGCCGACGAGACAAACCTTATTATCGAGTGTAAGTTTAAATCGTCTGGAAGTGTCTCCAATGCTGAACTCGGCAAACTCTCAAATATCTTTACAGAAGCCGCGCGGGAGCAGGGGTTTCACAAGGCAGTAATGGTAACGAATCGTGATTTCTCCGCGAGTGCCAAGGCCTTTGCGGCTGGAAGGAGCCATCTCGTCCTTAAGACAACTAAAGATCTTGAAGCCGAGATATTAGACTTATCATCGGCTTATGGTCGTTACAAACGGGAATATCTACGGACAGCGATAAGCTCACTGTACGTCCCGCTGCGGGCGCAAGGCCACCTACCGGGTGAGAGCCAAGATCTAAAAATTTTTGAGAATCTTGAGTCTTCCCTAGAAGAATGGGTTGACAACGGAAGGCCAGGCTTTCTTACAATAATGGCGGACTTTGGGTCCGGAAAGACGACGCTTCTAGAGCGCCTCAAGTTCCGATATTGCGATCTTTATGAGCGCGGTAAATCCGTGCACAAACCTCTTCTCCTTCGGGCCAAAGAGTTGCACAAGTATCGGGACATCAACGAATTTTTGATGAGCGCGGTAGTAGCCGAATTTCGCTCTGCTGCTGACATAAACATCATCTGGAGGTTCATTGAAGAGGGTCAGTTTTTGCTGCTTATTGACGGATTTGACGAGGTTGCTCAGCAGGTCGATCCAAAGCAACGTCACAGCTATTTCGTCAGTTTGTCTGCGCTATTCAATTCAGGATGCCGTTCGATTATGACATGCCGCCCGACTTTTTTTGTAGATAAATCAGAATACGATAATCTCGTGGATGGAGTACTGTCGGATATGCGAGATCGCAGCCGGCGGGTTACGCAACCTCTTGGGACGCTATTCATTGATGACTCTCCTGACGTCGCGCGTCTGGCAGAGAATATGGCTCGTAATCATGGAGGGAGACTTGACGTTAGGAGGATCCGAGGTCTCAGCATTGGTCGCCTCGACCTTCTTCCGTTCACAGAGCAGCAAATTGACATATATCTTTCTCAGCATAATGATGAGTTTCTTGCTTCGATTTCCAACGATTGGCAGAAGGTTAAGGAATTTCTATATACGGTGTACGATATAAAGGATCTAATGAAGCACCCTATTTTGCTAGATATGATCACACGTACGGTTCTTTCTCGCCAGCTAGATGTTAACAACTACGATCAGCGTTTGGGCGCTGCTGACATCTACGAGGCTTACTTGAGAGCACTATTGGATCGAGAGTATCTCGATAGAGAGACTCGACGACTGCTGTCGTCGCAGGCCCGGCAGTCTCTCCTTGAGATCGTCGCTCTCACACTGTTCCGAAATGACGCGATGGACGCTAGCTTTCATGACGTCCTCAGCTCGATTTCGTCCCGGCATGAAGAGCTTGTAGTCATGCATCCAGAGTTAAGGGATAAGGCAGAGGCGCACGTCGTTGCTGACATTATCCTGACCGGTTTCCTCGCGTTTGACGGGGATAACCGATTCAGGTTCGCTCACAAGTCATTCATGGAGTATCTGCTAGCGAGATTCCTTGTTAAGAAAATTGCAGTCGGAATATTCGATGACCTTGGATCGTCGGCCCTGCCACCTGACATTGTGTATTTTCTGGGTTCCTTCCTTATAAACGATCGTGCGGTGTTCAATCAAATGGCGCGATACCTACGAAGAGAGGACGGAAGGTCAGCCGGCTGGTGCAATAACATTGCGCGTGCCTTGGTGTCCTCTGATGCAGAAATGGAGGATTTCTCTCTGAACGACGCCTCCATAGACTATATTGCTACCAGGGAAATTCGATGGATTTCGGCAGATATTAAAAATGTGGTCTTCAACGTGAGGGATCTTGAGAATCAGCGCTATCAGAGATGTACTTTTGACAATGTAGAATTTAAGGGAGCAACTGGACGACTGTCTACGGCAGATGTATCCCTCTTAAAATGTAGGTTGGTGGAATGCGATCTCAAGGTACTCGATATACACACGTCATCGGGCGAAATTGAAATTGAGGGAGGCAAGGCATTGCACATTTCCATTCAACATTCCGAATTGCGCCTCTCTAGCAACACTCAATCTGAGAAAATCTCGTGCCACGATTCTATCATCAGTGTGCATCAAGCAATGCGTTCTAGTCAGTTAGAATTTGATGGTAGCAAAATAGAGGCGACTGGCCCAGTTTTCTGCACGCAGTTGTCGGCGCACGGCTCCGAATTAAAATTTCGTGAAGTACCTCGCCTATTGAGCAACGCCAACGCGTCTGGATCACGATCAGGACGCGCCTTAAGTATTAGCTTACATGATTCTTATCTAGAGATACCGGCCTTTTCTGGATACGAGACTCTTAAGACGTCTGGCCTTTCCAGCAATCTAAGTTTCGTGAATTCTAGGATTGCAGGATTTATTGTTGAGGAAGATATGGCAAGGGCAGACCTATGGCGTGGATGCGAAGGGGTCGTCTTTTTCGAGGATAGACGACGACGGTTCGCGCCACTTAAGCGCCGACACTACAACATCGGTAATGTGACCTTCATAAGTAGAGAGGAATTCCTTCGGAGTCCAGGTATTGCCGATGAGGCACTGCGACAAGCGGAAAAGACCGCCGGGAGTTGGTTGTCATCCTGGATATCGCATGCCAAAGCCGAGGTGGCTGTACGCGAAAAGACGAAGTCGCAACAGGCAGCTAGCGCTAAGAACGGCGAAACATAGGCTGCCATTCTGGAGGTGGACGCTGCCAACAAGTTGGGACGATGGACAGCGGGGTTCTGCATCTGAGAGCCGCCTCTCACAAAGGTCGTCCCATGCGGCTGGCGGCATCCTGCCTCAATTCCCCATCATACAGTCCCATTCCCATTTTGAAAGGTGATCTATCTCGAACCAAAGGAGCTGTGAGAGCACAGGAGGGCACTGGGGCGATTTGGCTACGGTTGAGCGCCACCCGCATCGCCACAGGTGGGAAGAACGTCTGTATTCGAGTGACGGCGAAACGGTCTCGGACGACTGTAATGGGCGCGAAGCCGCAGGTGACGGATCGGGCGACCTATGTCCGGAATCCACCCTGAGCGGGCCTATCGCGTGGGAACCAAATGTTTCATTCTATCCGCTGGCTCTTAAAAACTCACATGACCAAACCCGGCCCGCAGCAGTCCGTAAAGCAATCCACCGACGATGAATCCCACCAGCGTGCCGTTCATCCGCACGTATTGCAGGTCCTTCCCCACCCGCAGTTCCAGCCGGTCGGTGATCGTCTTCGCGTCCCAGCCGCCAACCACCTGAGCGATGAACGAAGCCAACCTCTCGCGCGCGGCGGGCATCAACTGACTGGTGATGCCCGCCGCCGCCGCTTCGACCCTGGCCCGCGCACCGGGGTCCGACTCCAGCATCGCCCCGAGGTTCCCCAGAGCGCCCTCAAGATACGCCACCGTGCGCCCGGTCGGCCGGGCAGCATCGGCTTCCAACGCCAATCTCAGGCGTGACCACACATCCCACAGCCAGGCCTGCACCGTTTCATGCGCCACGACCTTGCGAATCGCCGCGCCGATCTCCGCCGCGCGGGCCGGGTCTTCCTCCATCCGGTTGATCTCCCGGCGGATCCACTCGTCGAACGCGGCGCGCAGTTCGGAGCCGTCCGGGCTCATTTTATCCAGCTCGGCGTTGATCGTGGTCAGCACGCGCCGCGCGATCGAGGCACCCAGAGCCCAACCGATCAGCCGGCCGCCCTGTTCGCGGACGCGTTCCTCGATCGCCGCCCGCAACGTCTCCTCCCGCGCGCCGAGCAGCGTCTTGAGCTGTTCCAGAATGAACCCGAACATCTCCTGGTGGCGGCCGCCCTCGACCAGCGTGCGCAACGCGCGCGCCACGACGATGCCGGCACCGGCACCGCCAAGGACCCGGGGAATGATCCGGCTGGCAACGCGCCGCGCGCGGCCGTCCTCCACGGTGGCCAGGATGCGCGGCAGCAAGGCGGCCAAGGTGACCGCGGCGGGACGGGCGGAGACCGGGTCGCTCAGATACCGCGCCAGGATGCCTGGCACATCGAGCCGACCCAGGACCGAGGACACCTCGTCCGCCGTGATCACATGGTTGGCGACGAAGCGTCCCAGAGCGAGGCCGAGTCGCTCCTTCTGGTTGGGGATGATGGCGGTGTGCGGGATCGGGATGCCGAGCGGGTGGCGGAACAGCGCGGTGACCGCGAACCAATCCGCGATGCCGCCGACGAACCCGGCCTTGGCCGCCGCCTGCAGCAAATCGGTCGCCCACCCCTCCGGCATCGCGTAGCAACCCAGGGTGAGGGCGCCCATCAGCAGCAACAGGAACGTCGCGAAGGCGCGGTGTCGTCGCAGCTCACGGCGCGCGTCGGCGTCAGGGTCGGTTTCGGTCATGTGAGGAGAGGATAATACCAAACTCCGGGAAGACCGAACACGCACGCTCGGTCCGCCGAGGGCCTGTCGCGCGTCACGAGCGTCAGGTCACACCCCGGCGCTCGAACAGCGGCAAGCAAGTAAGATTTACCACGAAGCACGCGAAGAGCTCGAAGCACACGAAGCAGGAAGGCTGGCGCTTCGCGCGAAGTCGGATCGAACGTCCGCGCGAAGCGCCCGAATGCCTGGCTCCTTCGTGGGCTTCGAGCTCTTCGCGTGCTTCGTGGAGAATCTTACTTACTCGCTTACCTGGCCGCGGTGCCACAAGGCCGCATGGGTTTTCATGGCCAGCCAACGCCATACGTATCCGAACCGAGAAACCGCCCAGCAACTCAGCATCGCACCTGTGAATGTCGTAGCGGCCAGGCCCCGGTCCACCGTTTTGGGTCGGCCCGTCTTGGGTCGGCCCGTCTTGGGTCGGTATGCGGTTCGGCACGCCCCGGCGATTTCACTCGTCCCGCTTGACCGCCTGCCAGGCCGCTTCCATCGCCTCCAGCGTTTCGCCTTTCAGATCACGGCCCTCGCGCGCCAGGGTTCGCTCCATCGCGTGGAACCGGCGGGAAAACTTGTCGTTGGCGTGGCGCAGGCAGGTTTCGGGGTCCAGGCCGAGTTTGCGCGCGAGGTTCGCCAGCACGAACAGCAGATCCCCGACCTCGTCCGTCAGCCGCGCCGGGTCGGCTCCCGCCAGTTCGGCTTTCAGTTCGCCGATCTCCTCGTCCAGCTTCGCCAGCACCGCTTCGGCGTCCGGCCAATCGAACCCCACCCGAGCCGCCCGCTTCGTCAACTTCTCGGCGCGGGTGAGCGCGGGGAGGCCAACGGGCACCCCGGCCAGTGTCCCGGTTTCTCGCCGAGCCGCCCGCTCGGTCGATTTCCGCGCCTCCCACGCGGCCGTCTGCGCGGCGGCATCGCGAGCGGCGGCGTCGCCGAACACATGCGGATGGCGGCGGATCATCTTGTCGCTGATCGCGCGGGCCACGTCGGCGAACGCGAAATATCCCGCCTCCTCGGCCATGCGTGCGTGATAGACGACCTGGAACAGCAGATCGCCCAGCTCGTCGGGCAGTGAGGCGAAGTCGCGGCGAGCGATCAGGTCGGCGACCTCATACGCTTCCTCGATGGTGTAAGGTGCGATCGAGTCGAACGTCTGCTCCTTGTCCCACGGGCAGCCGGTCGCCTTGTCGCGCAGCGCGGCCATGATCGTCAGCAGGCGGCGGAGTTCCGCCTCGGCGGAGAGCGCATCGTCCATGTTCGCCGGATAGGCAAGCCGGCCCGTGCGCGCAAGGGGTCCGTTGTTACACTGACCGGCGACCAACGCTTCACGCGTCATCTTGTTCGCGGCAGCGCTCGTCTATAGGTTGCCGCGCAATTCCGGCCACCAGCCAGGATCCATGCCACCGGGAACTCGCCCCGGTGGCCAGTGCGCAGGGAAACTATGTCTCAGGCCCCACACTACAGGCGCGTGTTGCTCAAGCTGTCCGGTGAGGCGCTGATGGGCCAGCGCGAATATGGGCTGGACAGTGAGACGGTGGCGGCGATCGCCCGAGACATCGGCGACGTGGTCGGCATGGGCGTGCAGGTTTGCGTCGTGATCGGCGGCGGCAATATATTTCGCGGTGTCTCCGGCGCGTCGATGGGGATGGACCGGGCCCAGGCTGACTACATGGGGATGCTGGCGACGGTGATGAACGCGCTGGCGATGCAGAACGCGTTGGAGCGTTTGAACGTTACCACGCGGGTGCAGTCAGCCATTCCAATGGCCAGCGTATGCGAGCCCTACATTCGCCGCCGCGCCGAGCGGCACATGGAAAAGGGCCGCGTCGTCATCTTCGGCGCGGGCACCGGCAATCCGTTTTTCACCACCGACACCGCGGCCGCGTTGCGTGCCGCCGAGATGGGGTGCGACGCGCTGCTGAAGGGCACGCAGGTCGACGGCGTTTACTCGGCCGATCCGCGCAAGGTGCCTGACGCGACTCGGTACGACCGGCTCACCTACCGTGATGTGCTGGCCGAGGATCTGCAGGTGATGGACGCGGCGGCGATCAGCCTGTCCCGGGAAAACCGCCTGCCGATCATCGTATTCAACATCCACGCGTCGGGCGCGTTTGCCCAGGTGATGCGAGGGGAAGGCAGGTTCACGCGTATTATCGAGGAGGAGTGACGCCCAAATGGGAATGGCCAGATGGGAATCGCCGCTGGTGCGCTTTCCGCTCGCGTGGCGCCAGGATGGGACCCTCTCGCCGTTGCCGCCCGCCTGAAGTCACTACGGAAGCACACTGGTGATCCAGTTGGGGGTGATCCAGTTGAGGGTAATCCAGTTGGGGGTAATCCAGTTGGGGGTAATCCAGTTGGGGGTAATCCAGTTGCGGACGAAACCAGATGGGGACGAAACCAGATGGGGACGAAGCCACGCCTTAGGCTTAAGTTGACCTGAATGCATTGGGAGGGACGAAAATGCCCGCCGACGTGAAGACACTGAAAGAAGACCTGGTGCGCCGCATGGACGGGGCGCTGGAAACCCTGCGCCGTGAGTTCGCCGGCCTGCGAACCGGGCGCGCGCATCCTGGGCTGTTGGAACCGGTGAAGGTCACCGCCTACGGCCAGGAGATGCCGCTGAACCAGGTCGGCACCATCGGCGCGCCGGAGGCCCGCATGCTGACCGTGCAGGTCTGGGACAAGTCGATGGTTTCGGCGGTGGAAAAAGCCATCCGCGACTCGGGCCTCGGGCTCAATCCCTCCGCTGACGGCATGCTGGTGCGAATCCCAATCCCGCAGCTGACCACCGAGCGGCGCAACGAACTGGCCAAAATGGCCCATAAGTACGCGGAAGGCGCCAAAATCTCGGTGCGCGCCGTGCGGCGCGACGGGATGGAACATATCAAGACTTACGAGAAGAAACACGAAATTGGCGAGGACCTCGCCAAGACCTGGTCCGACGAGGTGCAGAAATTGACCGACCAATACGTAAAAAAGGTCGACGACAGCCTCACGGATAAGGAAAAGGATATCCGCCAGGTCTGAACGGCCCAGGTCTGAACGGAAGTCCGATCGGAGAGCATGTCGACCGCAACCCAACCTATCGCCGCGAGGCGACTCCAATCCGGGGCCGCCGAGCCGCCGCCCGCGCATGTCGCTATCATCATGGACGGCAACGGACGGTGGGCCGCCGCGCGCCATCTGCCGCGCATCGCCGGCCATCGCGAAGGGGCGCGGGCGGTGCGCCGGACGATCGAGGCGGCGATCACCCAGGGCGTGTCCTGGCTGACGGTTTATGCGTTCAGCAGCGAGAACTGGCGCCGGCCGGCGGACGAGGTGCTCGATCTGACCGGGCTGTTGCGGCAATACCTCCGCACCGAGATCGCCGAGCTCAAGGCGTCCGGTGTGCGGCTCCGTTTCATCGGCGATCGTTGCCGGTTCGACGCCGGGATCCAAAGCGATCTGCGCGACGCCGAGCGCGACACCACGCATAACACAAGGCTGAACCTGACCATCGCGCTGTCGTATGGCGCGCGGGCCGAAATCGTCGAAGCCGCGAAAGCCGCCGCCGAGGCGGTGCGGGCCGGGGTGCTCGATCCGGCGAAACTGGATGAGCAGGTGTTCGCCAGCTTCCTCGCCACCGCCGAGATGCCTGATCCGGACCTGATCATCCGGACCTCGGGGGAGCGGCGGCTGTCGAATTTCCTGCTGTGGCAGGCGGCTTATGCCGAGCTGGTGTTCCAGGACGTGCTGTGGCCCGACTTCGGCGCCGAGCATTTCGCCGCCGCGCTGGCGGAGTATGCGAGGCGGGAGCGGCGGTTCGGGGCGCGCCCTGGCTGAAACCCCGTCTCCCCAAGGGCCGAGTCCCACGGGGTCTCGTCCCACGGGGTCCCGCTGGAGTGACCTGACCCACCGCGTGCTGTCGGCGCTGGTATTACTGCCTGTCACGCTGTTGTGCGTCTGGGTTGGCGGTTACGCGTTCCTGCTGTTGGTCGCGGTCGCCGGGCTTGTGCTCGCGTACGAATGGCTGGGAATGTGCGGTCACACGTCTTCGGACTCTGTGTTCTTCTGGTTCCCGACGGCCGTCGTGGCGGTCTCGGCCGGCGCTGGTCTGGGCCACGCGGGCGCGGGACTGGTGGTCGTGGTGATCGGAACCGTGGCGGCCGCGATTTGGGGTGCGCACTATTCCGATACCCGTCCTGGCCCGGCTCGACCGGGCTCTCCGGTGCGAAACGATGTGGCCGCCGATGTCCCGGTCGAGCCGGGCGATGTCGGTTTTGATGGCGCGGGCCATGCCGGAATCGGCGACGTGGGCCATGCCGGAACCGATGACGCGGCCCATGCCGGTATTGTTGGCACGGACCATGCCGCCTGGGCGGCCTGGCCAATACCCCCGAAGTGCGATCTCGCACTCGGCTTCGCGTGGCTCAGTCTTCCCGCGGTCGCATTGCTCTGGCTTCGCGCCGACCCGGTGGCGGGCCTGCCGAACACCCTGTTCGTCCTGGCGATCGTCTGGAGTAGCGATATTGGTGCCTATATGCTCGGACGGCTGGTAGGGGGACCGAAGCTGGCCCGCGCCATCTCCCCCGGCAAGACCTGGTCGGGCGCGATTGGCGGCCTGGCGAGCGCCGTGCTCGCCGGCATCGCCGTGGCGGCTTGTTTTTCGCCGGAAATCTCGTCATCACATGTAATTGGACCTGGGATCGTCCTCGGCATTATTTCGCAGGCGGGGGATCTGTTGGAAAGCGCCCTCAAACGCCATTTTGGCGTTAAGGACTCTGGCCATATCATCCCCGGCCATGGTGGCCTGTTGGATCGACTCGACGCCCTGTTGGCAGTGGCGCCCATCGCCGCTTTGCTGGCATTCACTGTCGGACGAGGAGTAGTCCTGTGGCGATGAACGCGAGACCTGACCGGCCGCCAACCGACCGGACCATGCACGGCGCACCACGCTCGGTCACCGTGCTTGGCTGCACCGGCAGCGTGGGCACCCAGACCATCGATTTGCTGCAAGGCGCCGCGCCAGAACGCTTCAAGGTCCGCGCCCTGGTGGCCGGCCGGAACGCCAAACTCCTGGCGCGGCAAGCGATCGCTCTGGGCGCGGAACATGCCGTGGTCGCCGATCCCGCGTCCTTCCTGGTGCTGCGCGACGCTCTCGCGGGGACCGGCATTACCTGCGCCGCCGGACCCGAAGCGGTGATCGAGGCGGCCGAACGCGACGCCGATTGGACCATGGCCGCGATTACCGGTGCCGCCGGCCTCGCCGCGACGCTGGCGGCGATCCGCCGCGGCAAGGCGGTCGCGCTGGCGAACAAGGAAGCGCTGGTCTGTGCCGGGGAGGTCATGCTGCGCGCCGTCGCCGAGGCCGGCGCGACCCTGCTGCCGGTCGACAGCGAACACAACGCCATCTTCCAGTCGATGGCCGACGGCAATCATGGTGCCATCGAGCGGATCATTCTGACCGCCTCCGGTGGACCGTTCCGCACCGCCTCACTGGAGGATATGGCACGCGCCACTGTGGAATCCGCGCTGCGCCACCCCATATGGTCGATGGGTGCGAAAATCAGCATCGACTCCGCCACGATCATGAACAAGGGTCTGGAACTGATCGAGGCGGCGCGTCTGTTTGGCCTGGACGAAACGAAAATCGACGTTCTGGTGCATCCGCAATCGGTCATTCACGGGATGGTTTGTTACCATGATGGTTCGGTAATGGCGCAACTCGGCTCCCCGGATATGCGCATCCCGATCGCCCATACGCTCGCCTGGCCGGAGCGGATGGCGACGACGTCACCACGGCTCAATCTGGCGGCGGTCAGCCGTCTGGAATTCGAGGAACCCGACCTGGTCCGGTTTCCGGCTCTGCGTCTGGCGCGCGACGCCTTGCGCGCCGGCGGCGGAACGCCGGCGATCCTCAACGCCGCCAATGAGGTCGCGGTCGAAGCCTTCCTGCAACGCCGGATCGGCTTTCTGGATATCGTGGCGACCGTTGAGCGAGTTCTCGATGCGCTTGGCACCCCGGCCGCGGCCACGCTGGAGCAGGTCATCGCCCTGGATGAAGAAGCCCGCCGCGCCGCCGGCACGTTCACCACCGCGAAAGCCGCATGATCCGCGTCGCCGACCGCCGAATGTCGCCTGATCCGCACCGCCTGTTCCACGCCTGAACCCCACGCCTGAACCAAAGCAACAACCGACCGAGTTGACCCGCCAACCGAGCTGACCTGAAAGAAGCGCATCCTTGCCGCACCTTTTCCCCGACCTCGCCCGCACCGTCGCCGCCTTCGTGGTGGTACTGGGCGTACTCGTCTTCTTCCACGAACTGGGCCATTACCTCGCCGCCCGCTGGCGCGGCGTGTATGTCGAGGCGTTTTCGGTCGGGTTCGGCCGGAGCATCGCCAGTTGGTACGACCGGCACGGCACCCAGTGGCGCATTTCCTGGCTGCCGCTCGGCGGCTACGTGAAGATGCACGGGCAGGAGCGGCCGGAGGAAGTGTCCGCCGAGGTCCGCGCGAGCTGGAAGCCCGGCCAGACCTTCCACGAGAAATCCGTGCTGTCCCGGGCCATCATCGTCGCCGCCGGACCGTTGGCCAATTTCGTTCTGGCCATGGTGCTGTTCGCCGGCCTGTTCATGGCGGTCGGCCGTCCGGTCACCTCGCCCGTGGTGGGGGAGGTGCTGCCCGACGGCGCCGCCGCTCGTGCCGGACTGCTGACCAACGACCGGATCGAGGCGATCAACGGTCAGCGCATCCAAACATTCGAGGACATCCAACGGATCATCACCGCCCATCCGGTCGAGACCCTGACCGTCCGGGTGCTGCGCGAAGGCGCTGACAAAGACATCCCGGTCACCACCGAGGCGCGGGAGGTGAATGGCCACCGCGTCGGACTTCTGGGTATTCGCGGCGGCTCGGTCGATTACCAGGCGGTCAGCGTTCCCGAGGCGCTGTGGGGTGGCGTGACACAGACCTGGACCATAACCGCCGAAACGTTCAGCGGCCTCGCCCAGATGATCTCCGGCCAGCGCGGCACCGATGAGTTGGGCGGGCCGCTGCGCATCGCGCAACTATCCGGACAGGTCGCGCAACTGGGGGTTTCCAACCTCATCTCATTCATCGCGGTGCTGTCGGTCAATCTCGGACTGATCAACCTGTTTCCCATTCCGGTGCTGGATGGCGGGCATCTGCTGTTCTACCTGGTCGAGGCAGTGCTTGGCCGGCCGCTGCCGCGGCGTGCTCAGGAGTACGGCTTTCGGGCTGGCGTCGCGCTCCTGGCGGGGCTGTTCATATTCGCCACCTGGAACGATCTGGCCCATATCGGCCTGTTCCGCTGGGTCGCGGGGTTGATTGGCTGACGGCGACGGTGGCGCTTAAAGCTGTTGGGCGAGGCTGGAGTGTGCCTTCGCGATAAATCTCTGCTCTGGACAACCGTGTTCAACCGGTCCCGCATGTGGTAACCGATGGTCATGAACAAAGCGCTGGAACACGCCATTGCCGCGGTGACTCGTCTGCCGGAAGACGAGCAGGAGGCCATCGCCTGTCTGATCCTCGAGGAGATAGCAGCCGAACGCGGATGGGAGGAGCGGTTCACCAGTTCCGAACGCAAGCTCGCCGAGTTGGCGCGCCGGGCACGGATACAACATGCGACGGGTGAGACAACCGAACTGGTCTTTCCGCCGGATCAATGATCTCCCGTGCGACGCCAGACTTCTGGGCGTGCTTTTCCCGGCTTCCCGACAACATTCAGGCGACCGCCAAAGCCGCTTACGGCCTTTGGAGTGCCAATCCGCGCCATCCGAGCCTTCACTTCAAGCCCGTGCCCTCGGCCGGCGAGGATGTCTGGTCAGTCCGGGTTGGCATCCATTGGCGTGCCCTCGGAGTCCGCGAAGGCGCCGCGATGATCTGGTTCTGGATTGGGTCGCACGCCGACTATGACCGGCTGATCGGTTGAGGGCGTGGCCTGGTCGGTGTCACTCCGCTCGCTTCGACATCGACGGCGGACGGAAGTGGCGCCAGGCGCCTCGGCGAGATAGAGTGGGGGACCGGAGGCGGTGATGAGCGTTGCCCAAAATCGGTCGATGACCAAGGCGGAGTTCCTGGACTGGGAAGAACGCCAGGAGTTGAAATATGAATTCGATGGGTTCGAGCCCGTCGCGATGGTTGGCGTCACGCGTGCCCATTCCGTCATACAAAGAAATCTCTTGACCGCACTGACCAACCGCCTCCGCGGTCAACCGTGCGAACCACATGGCAGCGAACTCAAGATCGAGGTCGCCGGCCGAATTCGCTACCCGGATGCGTTCGTGGTTTGCACTCCCGGTGCCGCCACTGACAAAATCGTCACCGATCCGGTGGTGATTTTCGAAATCCTGTCGGAGGGAACCGAACGCCAGGACAGGATCACCAAGAACGAAGAATACCGCCTGACGCCGTCAGTCCTACGCTATGTCATGCTGGAACAGGACGAACCGGCCGCCACGGTATTCGCACGCGAAGGAGAGCGCTGGGTTGGCACCCTGCTTTGAGGCGACGCGATCCTGTCCATGCCGGAAATCCGGATCGAAGTCCCGCTCGCGGAATTTTACGAGGGGCTCGTGTTCACCGAGGAAACGCCCTCCACCCGTGACAGCGCGTCCGCCTGAGCCGCCAGGCCGCGAAGCCAAATTCGCTTTGACCTGGATCAGCGCGTCGGAGCGCGGCAACGCGTAGCTATCGTCAGGTACACCGGCCGCTTCGGTGTCCTGAGGAACGCGCCGCATGACACTCTCGCCGGATGCGATCGGGATCGATCGACCAGTCAAAAGCCAGGTTCCCCAGGGACTGTCCGCCAGTGCGGCGGCCGAGCGGTTGCGGCGTGACGGTCCAAATGAACTACCCCAGGAAACGCGCCGCGGTCCGGCGCGCATCGTGGTCGACGCGCTGCGCGAACCGATGCTCCAATTGCTGCTGGCGGCGGGTGTCATTTACCTCGTACTTGGCGATCTCTCCGAAGCGCTGATCCTGCTCGCATTCGCGGTCATCAACGTCGGCCTCGTCGCGGTGCAGGACAGCCGCACCGAACGGGCGCTCGCCGCGCTGAAGGATCTCACCAGCGCGCGGGCACTCGTCATCCGGGACGGACGCCGGGAACGGATCGCCGCGCGCGATCTGGTGGCCGACGACCTGATCGTGCTGTCCGAGGGTGACCGGGTGCCCGCCGACGCGCTGTTGTTCGAGGCCACCGATCTGGCGGCGGACGAGTCTCTGCTGACCGGCGAGTCGGTCGCGGTTGGCAAGCTCGCCACCGCGGCCGCGTACGGGCCCGCGCGACCGGGTGGGGATGACAGACCGCTGGTCTGGTCGGGAACTCTTGTGGTCAGGGGCAGCGGTCTCGCGCGGGTGAGCGCGACCGGCGCCCGAACCGAGATCGGCCGGATCGGCACATCCCTCGCCGTGGTCGAAAGCGCGCCCACGCCGCTGCAGACGCAAACCCGGCGCCTTGTCCGGTTCTTCGCCGTGACCGGGATCGGGGCCGCCGTCTCCCTCACGGTTGTCCACGGTGTTCTGCATGGCGATTGGCTGCGGTCCGTACTGGCGGGGATCACCCTGGCCATGGCGATGCTGCCCGAGGAGTTCCCCCTCGTTCTGACCGTCTTCCTGACGCTCGGCGCCTGGCGCATTTCCAGAAGCCACGTCCTGGCGCGGCGATCGGCGGCAATCGAGGCACTCGGGGCGGCGACGATCCTCTGCACCGACAAGACCGGCACCCTGACCATGAACCGGATGTCCGTGGCGACAATGGTGGCCGGCGGCTCAGCCTGGCCCGTCATGGCCGCGGGTAGCGAACTCCCCGAGGCGTTTCACGAACTGCTTGAGTTCGCCATCCTCGCCAGCCGTCCCAATCCCTTCGACCCGATGGAGCGCGCCTTTCACGATCTGGGTTCGCGCTTCCTCGCCCGCACCGAGCATCTGCACGCGGACTGGACATTGGTCCACGGCTACCCGCTCGAGCCGGGGCTACTCGCCATGTCGCAGGTCTGGCGGGCGAAGATGGGCGAGAGCCACGTCATCGCCGCCAAAGGCGCACCGGAGGCGGTGGTCGATCTCTGCCATCTGCCACCGGAAACCGCCGGGATGATCCGCGACGACGTGGCTCGCCTCGCCGCCGAGGGCCTGCGCGTGCTCGCTGTCGCCAAGGCGATCTTCGACGGTACCGGTTGGCCAAAGGGGCAGCACGATTTCGAATTCCGGTTCGTGGGCCTGCTCGGTCTCGCTGATCCGCCGCGGCCCGGCGTGCCGGAAGCGGTGGCGGCCTGCGCGGCGGCGGGCATCCGCGTGGCGATGATCACCGGCGACCACCCGACCACGGCCCATGCCATCGCGCGTCAGGTCGGCATACCAGCCGACGACGTGCTGTCCGGCGAGGCGATGGCGGCGCTCGATGATCCCGGTCTGCGCGACCGCATCCGCCGCACCAACGTGTTCGCCCGCATCATGCCCGAGCAGAAACTGCGCCTCGTTCAGGCATTCGCCGCCGATGGCGAGGTGGTGGCGATGACCGGCGACGGGGTAAACGACGCGCCCTCACTGAAAGCGGCCCATATCGGTGTGGCCATGGGCGGACGCGGCACCGACGTGGCTCGCGAGGCGGCGTCGCTGGTGCTGCTCGACGACGATTTCACCAGCCTCGTGACCGCCATTCGTCTCGGCCGCCGCATCGACGACAATCTGCGCAAAGCGATCAGCTACATCCTCGCCGTACACGTGCCGATCGCGGGCATGTCGCTGCTGCCGGTGTTGCTTGGGTGGCCGCTCCTGCTCGGGCCGATCCACGTCGTCTTCCTTGAACTCATCATCGACCCGGTGTCCTCCATCGTGTTTGAGGCCGAGCCGGAGGAACCCGAGGTGATGGCGCGGCCGCCGCGGGATCCGAAGGCGCCGCTGTTCGACCGGGTGCTGCTTGCCCGCGGCCTGCTGCAAGGTACCGTGGTGTTGGCGGCGGCGTTGGGAGTGTTTCTGTTGGGGATCGGCGGGGAGCATGGCGAGCAGGTGGCGCGTGGCATGGCCTTCGTCACCATGGTACTCGGCAACCTGGGTCTCGTGCTGACCAACCGGTCTTTCAGCGACGGCGCGCTCCGGAGCATGTTCCGGCCGAACCGGGCGCTCGCCGTGGTGATCGCGACGACGCTGCTGGCGCTCGTGCTGGCGCTGGAGGTTCCCTGGTCGCGTGGTGTGTTCGGCTTCGCGACGCTGGGGTTTGGGCAGATCGCGGAAGCGGCGGGCGCCGCATTCGGCAGCTTGATCGCGAACGAACTGCTCGGGGCGGCGATGCGGCGTGTCCGCTCGCGTCGGCGCGGAGTTTGACGCGGCGGCGTCAGGCCGCGCGCGGGGAGTTCACCAGCCGCGCACGCCGCCAGGCCGCCGCACGTCGGCGCCGCCCTCGAGCATCCCGGTCTCCTCGTTCTTTACCACCGCGCAGACGCAGCCGGCCTTCCACTCCCACTCGCGCCACCAGTTCACGTCGTGGCCCAAACGCCCCAACGTGTCGGCGGTTTCGTCGGTGAACCGCCGCTCCATGCTCATGCGGCGCGGCGAGTAAGTGTGCGGATCTGATGAACCGGGGAAACTGGAGGAGGCGAAGCGCGGCTGCTCGATCGCCGCCTGCGGCGTCATGTTGAACACCGCCATGTTGAGGAACACCTGCAGCATCGCCTGCGGCTGCACGTCGTTGCCCGGGGTGCCGAACGGCATCGTCCACTTTCCCTCCCGGCGGGCGATCGCCGGACTGGGCGTCAACCGCGGCCGCTTGCCGGGGGCGAGGCAGGCGGGATGCGCCGGGTCGGTCCAGGACTGCATGCCGCGCGAGGACGGCGCGATCCCGGTCCCCGGAATGACCGGCGTGTTCAGCGCGCCATCACTGGGCGTCGCGGAGAACACGTTGCCGTGCCGATCGATCACGCACACGAACGACGTGTCGGGCTCGGGTTCGGCGTATGCTTGGTCTGCTTTCGCGCCGGGCATTGGCCGCGGCGCGAGGCCGAGTTCCGCGGGCGTTCCGGCGGGCGGCATTTCCGGCCACGCGCGCGCCGGATCGATACGGGCTCGGCGCCCAGAGGTATAGCCATCGCTCAACAGCGCATCGATCGGCACATCAACGAATTTCGGATCGCCGTAGTAAGCATGCCGGTCGGCGAAGGCGAGTTTCAATGCCTCGATCAAGGTGTGGATATAGGCTGGCGTGTTGTGGCCCATCGCGTGCAGGTCGATGCCGTCGAGGATGCGGAGAGTTTGCAGCAGCACTGGTCCCTGACACCACGGCCGGCAGCCATGCACCGTGATATCGCCGAAGCGAACGGCCAGTGGCGTTTCGACATCGACATGGAATTCCGCGAGGTCGTCCGCGCGGATCCAGCCATCGTTGTCTTTATGATACGCGACGATCTTGTGCGCGATGTCACCGCGATAGAACGCATCTCGGGCGGCGTTCAGGCCGGCGATGCGGTCGCCCTTCGCGGCTTTTTCCTGATCCGCCATGTACTGGATCGAGTTCGCGAGGTCGGTCTGGAAGAAACGCTGGCCGGCGACCGGCGGGCGGCCGTTGGGCAAATAGATCGCGGCGTTCTGCGGCCATTGGCTTATCGAGGCGACACTCTCGCCGATGATCTCGGCGGAGATCGACTGCGCGCCGAAGCCCTCGCGCCCAAAACGGATCGCGGCGGCGGCGACCTGGCCGAAACTCATGGTGCCGTAACGTCGCAGCGCGGTGATCCACGAGTCGGGCGCGGCCGGGATCACGCAGCGCTTGATATTCGACAGGATGCGGCCGCCCTGATGCTCCCGGAACCACGCGGAGGACGCCAGTTTGGGCCATGGCCCCAGGCCGCTGATCGAAACGGTCTGCCCGGTCTCAGCGAGGTGGATCATGATCGGCGCGACGCCGCCGAAATGCACGTATTCGCATTGCAGCACGCCCAGAGCGATGCCGGCCGCGACGCCCGCGTCGATCGCGTTGCCGCCGGCTTCCAGGATCTCGAAGCCGGTCTGCGCCGCGAGATAGTTGGCGGACGCCACCATGTGCTTCGTGCCGAAAATGCGCGGATGGTGGGTGGGCATGTGATGCTGGTCGGCCATGGGAGTCTCCTGGCTTCACGTCATTTCCGGGCTCGTCCCGGGGACCTGTCGCGGCACGGTGCCCCCATCTCAACGTCATGGCCCAGCTCGACCGGCCAGCCGTGGCAACATGATGGCGTTGAACGATGGCCCGGTCGAGCCGGGGAATGACAAATCAAGCACGTTGCCGGAAGCCTCGGCCAGGTCAGCCCTGGACAAGACCGCGCGCGTCATTTCGCCGGCGTGATGTCGGCGGCGAGCACGTGGCCGTCGGTGCGTGGCGTGTGGCGGATGGCCGCGGTCATCGCCTCGATATTGAACTGATGGTGCAGCGGGACCGTGGCATGATCGCGGATCTCGATATCCGTTGCCTTGATCAGCAGTTTCTCGCGCTGGTCGCGGTCCATCGTTTGCAACGCGGTTTCCAGCAGCAAGTCGAATTCGGGATTGCTGTAGCCGCCGCGGTTGAACGCGCCTTTGCCGCGCGCCGGATCCGGTGTCTCAAACTGGCTGATCAGCACGATACTGGGCTCGGGGGTGTCAAACGTCCAGAACGTGGTGAAGAAGCTGAACTCGTGCTTGTTGGCGCGCGGCACCCAGACCGCGTGCGGCATAACCTCGGGCGTGGTGACGATGCCGACATGTGTCAACATTTGCGCGATCGTCTGGCATATCGTCGCGTCGTTAACGAAACGATCGTTCTGACAATCCACCGCCAGATGGAAACCGTCCGGGAAACCGGCCTCGGCGAGCAGACGTTTCGCCGCGGCGGGATCGTAACGTGGCGGCGGCAGATCGGGATCGTAACCATACTGCCCCGGACGCATGAGTTGGTTGTCCGGGACGGACTGGCCGTTCATCACCCGGTCGCGGATCGCATCGCGATCGATCGACAGATCGACGGCCATGCGCACCCGCTTATCGTGGAACGGGTTCACCCCCAGTGGCTGGCCATCGTTTCCCGTGATCTTCGGCGACGACCGGTCGCGTTCGTCGAACACGAAGCCGACGATGTCGGCGGACAGGCCGGAGACAATTGTGAAGCGCTTGTCGTTGCGGACCCGGTCGATGTCCTGCACCGATACGGTATCGATCAGGTCCGCGTCTTCGGCGAGCAACGTCGCCAGCCGCGAGGACGCGTTCTTCACATAACGGAACGTCACCTTGTCCCACGCTGGCCGCGCGCCCCAGTAATGTTCGTTGCGCTCCATCATCAGGCGATCACCGCGAGCCCACGAAATGAGGCGGTACGGACCGGTACCGATGGCGGCGGTGCCGGTGTTGTAGTCGTCGGTGATCGCGTTCTCGCCGTGCGCGCGGGAGACGATGCCGACGGCGGCCATGTATTCCGGCAGCAACGGGAACCGGCCGTGCGTGGTCAGGCGCAGTTGGTACGGTCCGGTGACTTCGATGCCGGCGATGCCCTTCACGTATTCGGAGAAATTCGCGACCGTGGTGGGCACGGCGGACACGCGCTTCAAGGTGAAGGCGACGTCGTCAGCGGTGAGTTTCGTGCCGTCGGAGAACGTAACGTCCGGGCGCAGGTTGATGTCCCAGGTGGTGTCGTTTTCCAATGTCCACGCGGTGGCCAGGTTGGGCGCGAGGCGGCCGTTGGCGTCGATGACCGTCAATGTCTCGAACAGGTTCGGCATAAAGGCCTTGTTGCCGCCGAAATTATGGATGTGCGGGTCGATGGAGTCCGGCTCGACCGCGAGCGCCAGCCGAAGGTCGGCCGACCGGGCTGGGTGGAGACTGGTCAGGAACAGGATCGCCAGGGCCTGGCAAAGTCGCCGCACGTCGCACCTCTCAATGACGGAAGATCATGTCGACTTCTTCGAACCTGTTGGCTTTGTCGAGGGGCAGGCCCAACCCGTCCCGGTGGCCCAACGGACTTGTTCGGTGATGGACTCGCCGACCCGCTTGGCCCGATGATGGGGTACGATGTCGAGGCTGTTGTCGTTGTTGTTCGCGCGCCAGCTCGGGCCGGTGTCAGCCACACACCAACGGCCAAAGTTGAGATCACAGGTACACTTAATGAAGCGTATTCCTGTTTCAGGTTGTCGTGAAACTCACGAGACCTGAACGTCTCGTTCTGGCGCGCTGATTTCCTCATCGTCGTTGGCGGCTCTCTTTGCGAATATCATGTGTTGCTCATACGATACGTCATCTTGATGTAGGCAATGCGTGCCTTGTGGGCAAGGCGCCAGCCCGCGCGGATTGGCCGCCGCACCATGCGGGCTCAGGTGACCCGGACGCTCACGCCACGCCATGACGAGAGGGCATACGCAGGCGGCAGCCAACCTTGGCCCTCCGCCGGCTCGCAACCTCGGATCACGA
Source organism: uncultured Acetobacteraceae bacterium (assembly GCA_937902425.1). GTDB lineage: Bacteria > Pseudomonadota > Alphaproteobacteria > Acetobacterales > Acetobacteraceae > Rhodopila. Next base: position 20,622 of record CALFNB010000567.1, read on the forward strand.
TTCCGTGTCGCCTCCACCGCCAGGAACGGCTACCCTCGCGCTCAATCATAGTGCCACCGCGATGGGAGCCCAAGGAGTTGGCCAAAGTCACCTTCACCCAGAACATCCAGCGCCACGTGACCTGCCGGGACACCGAGGCCGCCGGCCGCAGCGTCCGTGAAGTATTGGACAACCTGTTCGCCGGCAATCCGCGCGCCCGGAGTTATGTGCTCGACGACCAGGCCGCGCTGCGCAAGCACATGGCCATTTACATCGATGGGGAACTCCTCCGCGACCGCGTGCAGTTGTCCGATCCCGTCACCGACACCGGCGATATTTATGTCTTCCAGGCTCTGTCAGGAGGTTGACCATGAGCGATGCGCTGCTTGTCGCGACCCGCAAAGGCCTGTTCCGCATCCGGCGCGGCCATGACGGCTGGACGATCGAGCATGCCGATTTCCTGGGGGACAACGTCACCCTCAAGTACGCCAACCAGCGCGACGGCCGCCATTACGCCGCTCTCGATCATGGCCACTTCGGCGTCAAGCTGCATCGCTCGAACGGAGCGGGGTGGGAGGAGATCGCGGCACCGGTCTATCCGCCGAAACCCGAGGGCATTGAAGACAACGACATGTGGGGCAACCCGCTGGCCTGGACCACGGCGCGCATCTGGGCTCTGCGAACCGGCGGTCCCGAGGAACCGGGCGTGCTCTGGTGCGGTACGCTGCCGGGCGGATTGTTCCGCTCCACCGATCATGGAGACAGCTGGACGATGATCCGCTCGCTGTGGGACCATCCCAAACGCAAGCAATGGATGGGCGGCGGCGCGGACGGGGCGGGCATCCACTCCATCATCGTCGACCCGCGCGATTCAAGGTGCGTCTGGATCGCCGTCTCGACCGGAGGGATCTGGTTCACCGATGATGCCGGCGCGACCTGGGCGCAGCGCGGCGAAGGGATGCGCGCGGAACACGTGCCGCCGGAGTTCACCCATGATCCGATCGCCCAGGATGTGCATTGTTTGACGCAGTGCGAGGCGGCGCCGGAGCGGATGTGGGTGCAGCACCATAACGGCATCTTCGTGTCCTCCGACGCGGGCCGGACGTTTACCGAAAGCACCGGCGTGCAACCCTCGGCGTTCGGCTTCCCGGTGGTCGTTCATCCCAGGGACCCGGACACCGCCTGGTTCGTCCCCGGGATCAAGGATGAAAAGCGCATCCCGCCTGGCGGACGGCTGGTCGTGACGCGAACCCGCGATGGCGGCGAAAGCTTCGAGACTCTGACCCACGGTCTGCCCCAGTCGCACGCGTATGATGTGGTCTACCGCCATGCGCTCGCGATCGATGACACCGGCGAACGGCTCGCGTTCGGCTCCACGACAGGCGGGCTGTGGGTCAGTGAGGACGCGGGCGATAACTGGTCAATCGTCACCCACACATTGCCCCCGGTCCATGCCGTGCGGTTCGTGTGATCCCGCCGCATCCGCTGCCTGAGATGTCACGCCGTTCCGATCACGAAACCGCGTGCTGCGCCATGACCTTTTGGACCCCCGGTCGCGAGTTGACCAGCGCCGGGTTCAACGCGTCCATCAGAATCTCGAACGCCTGGTCGAGAGCTCCCAGGTCCGCATCCATCAGGGTCGCTCCGGCCTTCAATCGTGTCTCCAACTCCGTCGCGCGCCGGCTCAGTTCGGTCGCGTAGACTGCTTTCGCCGTGCCGCGGATTGAATGGACCTCACGGACAATGACCGCGGCGTCCAACCCGGGGATCCGCAGACGCGCCAGCCGGGTTCGCACATCGGACGCGAAGACCGCCAGCATTTCCGCCCAGTCCTCGCGGCCGATTTCCTCCCGCAATTCCGCCTGAGCGACGGGATCGAAGCATTCCTCGACAACGTTGGCTGGTCCCCCGGGAACCACTTTGGACAGAGCGGTCAGCAATACCGTCAACAACTCCTCCCGGTGAACCGGTTTCGTGAGGAACTGGTCCATTCCGGCGTCAAAACAGGATTTCCGGTCTTCAGGCAACGCGTTGGCGGTCAGGGCGATGATCGGAACCGTCGCGAGACTTCCGCCGCGGGACCGGATCATCCGCGCCGCCGCGACACCGTCCATTTCCGGCATTTGCATGTCCATGAAGATCACATCGTAGGTAAAGCGCGAGGTCGCCTCAACCGCCTCGGCCCCATTGGCAACCATGTCCAAATGCACATCCAGATGCTTCAACATCTGACGGGCGACGAACTGGTTGGTGGAATTGTCTTCAGCGAACAGCACCCGCGGGCTCCGGCCCAAAGCCGTTCGCATGGATGTCCATGCGACCGCCTGGTCAGGCATTGGCTTCGGTTGGTCCGCCGGCGCCGCGACGATCGGCAATTTCAGCCGGAAGCGGAACACGCTGCCCTCACCTTGTGTTGCGTCAACGCTGATCGAGCCACCCATCTGATCGATGAGCCGCTTGCAGATCGCGAGCCCCAGGCCAGTCCCGCCAAACCGGCGGGAGATGGAATTGTCGGCCTGCACGAACTCGCCGAACAGGTTGCCGATACGCTCTGTCGCGATGCCGATGCCGGTGTCGCGGACCGTCCATTCCACGATCGCCGCGGCATCCTCGTGGGATATGCAATTCACCACGACGGTGATCTGACCCGCCGCGGTGAACTTGATCGCGTTCGACACGAGGTTGATCAGCACCTGCCGAATGCGGCCGGCGTCCCCCATCACGCAAAGCGGCACACCGGCGCCGATTGAGGCGACGACGCGCAATCCTTTCGCCGTGGCGCGAACGCCAAGAATGCTGACCACGCTGTCGGCCAGCGTGGCCGGGGAGAACGGCACATCCTCGAACGTCATCTTGCTGGCGTCAAGCTTCGAAAAATCGAGAATATCGTTCAGAATCCGCAGCAGATCGTCGCCGGAGTCGCGGATCGCCCGCACCACCTTGCGCTGCGGTGGCGTGAGGTCGTCATCCAGCAACGTGCCGGCCAGCCCCAGCACGCCGTTCATCGGAGTGCGGATTTCGTGGCTCATCATCGCGAGGAAGGAGGACTTCGCCGCGCTGGCAGCCCGCGCCGCGGTGATGGCCCTCTCGTGCGCCCGCCACCAGCGCGCCATCACGAACGCCGCGATCAGCACGACGATCGCGAACGCGGCCGACATCGTCATCATCAGTTCCGCCGTGTGACGCCAGCCGGTCAGCACGGCGGCTTCGGTCAGGCTCGTCGTGATCAGCAAACCATGGTTGGGCAATGTCCGGGCGAAACGTATCGTCCGCTCATGGCTGGTTGGATCCACCTCGCGGATAATACCTTCCGCCGCCAGCGCGCGCCCGGCATGGGCCGCGGTCCACGTTGCATCATCACCCCCCTCTGAATCCCCCGCTGGCCCCACCGCCGGAATGCGCACGATCAACGCTCCATCTTCGCGCGCGACCGTGACCGAGCTTCGATTCCCGAGGGAGGTGGCATGGAAGAAGTTCTCGAAATATCGCAGTGATAACGCGCCGATCATCACGCCCAGAAATTGGCCGTTTGGATCGTCCAGGCGTCGCGCGAGGTTGATGACCCAGGATCCGTTGGCTCGATTGCTTACCGGTACTCCGACGAAGGACTCGAGGTTCGGATCGGCCTTCAGTGCCTTGTAGTAATCGCGATCGATGACGCTGACCTCGGGCACCGGCCAATAGCGTGAGAAATTGAGCAGCTTGCCGCTGGCGTCGATCAGCGCGACCCCGTCCACCTGCTCCAGCCCGGTGATCTTTTCCCGCAGGAACAGATAAGTATCGTGATTGGTCGCGATCTGATGGAAGGTTTCACTGTCGTTAATTCCCATGCTGCCGAGGTGTCCGCCAACCCTGGACAGGACGAAGTCGACCGACTGGAAGGAACGCTCGGTTTGTTCGGCGAGCATGACCGTGTGACGCCGGAGGTCGATTTCCGCGCCGTGCAACGCGCTCTCGCGCAGATTCCCGAGAATAATGATGTTCGTGCCGACGGTGCATGCGATCACCAGGACAGCGCCCAGTAACGCAATCGAGCCAACGCGATATTGCCTGGCCGCCAGGCGAAACCGCGCCATCGACGCGGTGGCGAAACGCGGCATCGCGCCGGGCACCACGACCTGGCGGGGCCCGGTCACGCCGCGTTGCTCGGTGGCCACGCGAGCCAAGGTCGTCAATTCTTTGCCTCCCCGAACCGCGGAATGTGCATCCACCTGGCGATTTCGTGTCTGACCAGCCTGGCGAGCGCCTCCGGTGAGCGATCCGGGTGATCCGGAATCTCGCTCCCAACGTCGAGCAGGGCTTTGCGCACCGCCGGATCCGCCAGTGCCGTGCCGAGGGCGGCATTCAGCTTGTCGATGATCGGTCGCGGTGTGCCTTTGAGTGCGAACAGGGCGTTCCATGCCGTCACCTCGAACTGTGGCAACCCGGCCTCCTGGGCCGTCGGAATGTCGGGCAGCGACCGGTTACGGGTCGGCGAGGCAACCGCGTAGACGTGGATCGACAAGGCTTTGGCCCGCGGAACGATCGCGACGGTTTGGTCGCACATGTAGTCGGCTTTGCCCGCGAGCAGCGCGCTCATCGCGGGTTCGGTGCCTTGAAATCCCGCCAATTTCGGGCTCACACCGATGATGGCATTGAACAACGCACACGCGACGTACGATACCGAACCGATTCCCGCATGGGCCATTTTCAACTCGCCCGCGTGCTCGTTCGCATAGGCGATGAACGCCGTCAGATCGCGCGCGGGAAAGTCCTTCCTCGCGACCATGAGGATGGACGTTCGCACCACCAGGCCGATCGGCGCGAAATCCGTCGATGGGAAGTATGCGAGCTTCGGGTAGAGCGCGACCGCGGCGGCGTGCGTCCCCATATTGCCGAGCATGATCGTGTAGCCGTCCGGTGCCGCGCGCATCGCGCGCGTCGCGGCGGTCGTCCCGCCGGCGCCGACAACATTCTCGATGACGATCTGCTGGCTGAGCGAGCGCGACAGACTCCCCTCCAGCAGGCGCGCGATCACATCGGTCGGCCCGCCGGCGGCGAATGGCACGATCATCGTGATCGGCCGCGTGGGATAGTCCGATTGCGCGAAACCGGTCCCGGCATGACCACAGAAAAGGACAAGAGCGGCGATCATGACCGATCGCGTCATCCTGGCGGGCGTTCTTGTTTGGCGATCGGTCGCGCTGACGGGTGACATCGGAAATCCTGGCCAGAAGCGTGGTGGCTTGCTGGCTCGCCACCATTGTCCGACCCGCCTTAAAAAACTGTTAATGCGGCCCTGATGGCGGCGGCGACAAAGCGTTCGACCCGCGGATCAGGTGGCGATCGACCCCACGGCATCCACCTGGTTTCCTTCGCTACAGCCTCACGCATGATTTCCTTCGGCTCCGCCTCAAGCATGACTTTCCTTTGACTCCGCCTCATGCATGACCTTCGGCTCCGCCTCATGCAAATGCCGAATCCGGATTGGTACCGGCGGGTGCGAATAGTGCACCAGCGCATACACCGGATCGGGCGTCAGAGTGGACGCATTGTCGCGCGACAGCCGGAGCAAGGCGCTGATCATCGGCCCCGCCGCGACCTGCCGGCGCGCGTAGTCGTCAGCCTGGAACTCGTTGCGGCGAGAAATCCAGTTGCCAAACGGTGCCAGTACTGGGCCGACGAGGCCGAACAGCAACAGGCACGCCAGCAGCGCCAGCGCATCGTCGCGATACGCGATGCCGAATGACGGTAGCAGCCAGGCCTGCTTGCTCAGCCAACCGAACGCGGCCAGCACGGCCAACGCGATCACGGCACCACGCAGCAATCCGAACAGCACGTGACCGTGCCGATCGTGGCCGAGTTCATGTGCGACCACGGCCTCGATCTCGTCCGGCGTGCTGGCGGCGATCAGCGTGTCGAACAGCACGACTCGTTTGGTTTTGCCGAACCCGATGAAAAAGGCGTTGCCATGCGCCGACCGCCGCGACGCATCCATGCTGAACAGTCCGGATGCGCGGAAGCCGCAGCGGCGCAACAACGTCTCGATCCGGGCGCGCGGTTCGCCATCCTGGAGCGGGGTGAACTTGTTGAACTGCGGCGCGATCAGCCGCACATAAATGGTCGGCGCGGCGAACATCAGGGCGATGACGCCGAACCAGGTCCACAGCCACCACAGCCCGACAAACGCGCGCATGGCCCAGAGGCACGCGAACAGCAGCGGCACCGAGATGGCGAGCGCGATGGCCCAACCCTTGACCTTGTCGAGGACGAACATCAGCGGCGTCGTCCGGTTGAAGCCGAACGCCTGCTCCACCACGAAGGTCCGCCAGATGTCCAGCGGCAGCGACAGCACCGCGCCGATGGCGAAGGTCGCGAGCAGGAACAGGACCCCAAGCCCCAACGATGGCGCCAGGATCGACGCGAGCGCGCCGTACAGCAGGTTGATGCCACCCAGTACCCAGGCCAGCGAAACCAGGAGGTCCCACACGGTGCGGACGCCGGCCAGACGCTCGCGCGCCACGGTGTAATCGGCGGCTTTGCGGTGCTCCTCGATCGTCACGCTGGCGGCGAAGTCGGCGGGCACGGCGTCGCGGTGGCGGCGCACGCACGCGATCTGCCGCGCTGACAGCCAAAGCGACAGCGCGGTCCAGACCGTTGAAATCACGATAAAGGCGACGAGCAGGGTGGGCATGCGGAAGCTTCTCCGTGGCGCTGGGCGAAACGCCGGTCAGTTGGCGCGCGTCACGCGGAATACGCCACCAGATTTACCCGCGCTCCGCCAGGGTATCGGCGAAACCCCCGCGGCCGGCGGAAGATCCAGATCCGTGGTCCGCGACCGGGTGCCGACCGCGACCGCGCGATCGAACCGCCGTGGATCGGCGCCACTCAGCGACCTTGGTTCGTGCGCGACAATATCCGGTCGCGCGGCGATCACCGCCTCGATGACCGCGGCCGCGTCGAGCGCCGGGCACCCCCGAGGCGACGGGCCGCCCAGGCCGGTCGTCCCCCGCCCGATGTCAGCGAAAGATGTCAGCAAAAAAGAGTTGATGGCGCCGTCTGAATCCGTCGTCTGGCGCCTCGATCCGGCAGCGGCTATATCTGCCGCGGCGACTCGCACTGCCGTCGTGCGGCGCCGCGCGAGATGCGGCCCATTGGGCTCGCGAATGGGGGAGGCCAGCCGCTTGAAACTGAGTTCCGTGACGCGGTTTCTGGCCGCCTGCCTCCTGACGATGTGCCTCGCGGCCGGCGCCGCTGCTCAGTTGAGCGCTCCACCGGCATCCGCCCCGCCAGCCGCCACCCCACGAGCCGCCACCCCACGAGCCGCCACCTCACCGGCATCCACCCC
>CALFNB010000568.1 GCA_937902425.1 uncultured Acetobacteraceae bacterium
CGCCACCCTGGGGAAAATAAGCGCCGCTCGGGCTACCGCCGCCGAAGCCACCGTAGATCAGGTTATGATTGGCGAGGTTTCCGGCGACCACGTCGACGCCGCTGCCGCCGTCGCCATTGGCCGCACTCGTGAACTGGGTGTAACCGCCGACGCCGCCACTTCCGCCAGCCATCGTGCCGAAATTTGTGATTTGGCCACCGGCGAGGTGGACGGCGCTACCGCCGCGACCGCCATTGGCTACGGAGGAGCTGAGGAAAAAGCCAACGCTCCCGCCGGCACCACCCCTGATGATACTCGCATTGGTCAGGCTGCCGGCGTGTTGGTCGATCGCCGAAGCTCCTGAACCGCCGGGACGTTCCACTTGGCCAGGCCCGAGGTAACCGGCAGCGCCGATCGCACCGGTAATCGTGCCATTGTTGGTCAGGCTGCCGCCTGTCATCTCGATACCAACGCCACCCGCACCACCGGCGTTCAATCCACGAGAGACTCCGCCGCCTTGGCCACCATTGATCACGCCCGCATTGATCAGGCTTCCACCGGCGAGATTGACGCCTCCACCGCCCGCGCCCCCGGCGCCATAGTAGGCAGGACCTATGCCGGCGCCGCCGTTTCCACCAAGCCCGCCAGTGATCGCGCCGTTGTTGGTCAGGACGCCACTCCTGAGGTCGACGGCGAGGCCACCCGCGCCGCCCGTCCCGCCGTTGGTGTTGTTCGCGGCCGGGCCTCCGTAACCGCCCCCGCCGCCGTTGATCGTGCCTTCGTTGGTCGCACTTCCCGCCGCCAGATACAGGCCGGTGCCACCCGTTCCACCGTTGGCGCGACTGGCGCCCCGAGCGCCAATGCCGCCCGCGATCGTCCCTTGGTTCAGGACGTAGCCCGCGATGTAGGCGGCATGGAGAGCCGTGGTCCCATAGGCTGACGGCGCGATGGCCCCGGTCGACGTAATTGTCAGTGGACTGGGATAATCACCGCTCCCGAGGATAACACCGAATGTAACGGTCGTGCTGATCGTCTTGCCTGGCATGGTGAATACCTGATCCTGATTTAATTCTTGCTGTCCACTCAGGGTGCGCCCTGATGATTGAGGGGTCAAATAAACTTCGGACGCGGTGGAAGCAGCGGATCGAGAGCATCCCGGAGAAGGTGGTTGTCAACAAACCGCGTGTGCTTCATTCATTGAACGTCCGATAATGGGTGGAGGCGCATAAGCAAGCGCATCTGCTTAAATTTCCCACTGTTCTATGCACCGAAGCACAACCCTGACGAGTATCTGAACAACGACGTGAAGCAGCAGATGAGAAACCTGCCCAGGCCGGACACCCAGATCGAACTGGTCCAATCGACAGCGTCGGTGACGCACCCGATCCAGAAGGAACCCGTATTTCCAGCCGCGGACGTTCGCCATGCGGCATGAGGTGGGCCGTCGTTTAGTGTCTGGTAATGTCAGGGTATTGGTAAAAGCGGGTGTTTCACACTCTGTCGTGGCCATGCGGGAAATACTCGATCGCATCGAGAGCGGGGCATTGGTGCATCGTGTCGGCATCGATATCGCCGGCTGTTTCGTCATCGATCGCCTGGTCAAGCGGAATATTGGGTGATGACCTTCAATTCCAAAGGAACGCGGAGGGTCATCTCGGGGAGGTGGTTCCTGTCCTTCGCGCCGGCGGCCGGCGCAACGCCCAGAACGCGACACTTCCGCACAGGTAGAAGAAAATCGACAGCCCAAACGCCACCTTGTACGAGCCGGTGACATCGAACACATACCCCGCGAGCCACGACCCGCTCGCCGAGCCCAGACCGGTGCCGATCGTGATCACGCCCAGGATCGTCCCGAGGTTGGGTCCCGGAAAGAGATCCGCCGTTTTCGCGGTGATCGCCGGCCCGCGCGCGCCCCAGGTCAACCCAAACAAACACGCGTGCGCCCACAGTAATGCATGTTGATCCGGCGACGTAATCAGCATGCCGCACGCGACGCCCAGAATCGACGTGCCGTAGGTCACCACCGCGGATAACTCGCGCCCGATATAATCCGAGATCGTGCCGGTCAGGATCACGCCCGGCAGCGACAGGAACGCGCCCATCCCGAGCACCCAGGCGGCGTAAAGTTTATCAAAGCCGATATCCACCGCGAACGCCAACTGGTGCAGCGCCACCAGGAACGAACCCAGACCGGTGAACAAATACACCGCGCCGAGCAGCCAGAAATGCGGCGTGCGCATCGCCTCGCGCAACGTCCATCCGTCGGTCGACGCGATGCGGCGGCTGGCCGGCGTTGTCTCCCCCAGACCGCGGAACAACGAGGCCAGCGGCAGCAACACCACGCCCATGAACGCGCCTTGCCACAGGTAGGTGCCGCGCCAGCCCAGACCATCGATCATCATCGTGGTGACCGGCGCGGAGAATGCTCGGGCGAACCCATTCGCGGACTGCACGACCGACACCGCCATGCCGCGGTTGCGCACGAAATACCGTGACAGCAACGGCACGAATACAACGAGGCCCAGACAATTGGCACCGAGGGTCATCACGATCCCGTACAGCACCACCATGTGCCACAACCGCGTGGCCTGAGAGCTCGCCAGTAAGCCCAGAGCCAACGTGACACCGCCGATCAGGATCAACCGCCGCGGGCCCAGTCGATCGACCAGCCAGCCCACCAGGGGCGAACTGAAACCGCTGACGAATTGCGCCACCGAATAAGCGATCGAGACCTGCGCCCGGCTCCAGCCGAACACCGACACGAACGTCACCAGGAACACCGTGTAGGCGTGCATGAACCCGGCACCGATCGAGAACGTCAGGAACGCGGCGCCCAGAAGGATCCAAAGCCGCGTCGGAGACAGCGTGTTTGTAGAGGACAAGACCGCGCTCAGACCTCCAGCGTACCGCGCGCCGCCGGCACGCAACTGCCGGCGACCGTCGCCTCCACCGGACCCTCGGCGGTCTTGCGTCCCGATGCGATCAGCATACTGGGCCTGCCCATTTCGACGCCCTGCTCGATCTCATAGTGCAGATCGACGTTTTCCCCTGGAGCCATCGAGGTCAGCAACGCGGCCAGCGCGGCGCAGCCGCTCCCGGTGGCGGGATCCTCCAGCACACCGGCCAACGGAGCGAACATGCGGGCGCGCAGCCGCGTGGCGTCGCCATCGCGCCGGACATAGAGCAGCAGCGCGAAGCGGAGTTGCGAGTCTGGCTCCGAATTCGCCGCTCCCGCCGTCCGGAAGGCCGCGATGTCGGGGGTGGCGCGGGCCAGCGCCTCAAGGCTCGCCACCTCGGCGATCACGAAGGACGTGCCGACGGATGCTTTCAGCGGGTCATGCGCGTTGGTCAGGAAATCGGCGCGTGTCAGGCTCGCGCACGCCGCGACGGTCTCGATCTCCACCGCGTCGCCGATCGACAGCGCACGCGGTGCCGAAACCCGCGCGCCGGTGATCTGCTTGTCCGGACCGCGCAGAACATGAACCCGCACCAGACCGGCGATTTCCTCGAAAACCAGGTGCTCCGGCGGATTGTCCATCGCGCGCGCCAGCACGAAGCCGGTGCCGACATTGGGATGGCCCGCGAACGGCATCTCATGCGCCGGGGTGAAAATCCGCACCCTGGCGTGGTGCTGGGGATTGTCCGGCGGCAGCACGAAGGTCGTTTCCGACAGGTTGAAGTCGCGCGCGATCGCCTGCATCTGCGCGTCCGACAGGCCCTTCGCATCCGGCAGCACGGCGAGCGGGTTGCCACCGAACCGCTCGCCGGTGAACACATTGACGGTCACATACTCATAACCGGGCATGGCGGGCTCCCCTCGCCGGATGGCGAGACCCATCTGTGCGTGCCGCGCGGCCCAGGATCAAGAGCACGGCGCACGGGTCTTGCCCGCGGAAATCGCGCGGCGGGCGTGTCCGGCAGTGGTAGGTCCGACCGCCATCGACCGGCAGCGCGATCCCGGTCACGAACGAGGACTCGGCCGAAGTCAGGAACAGAATCGCGTTCGCCAGTTCCTCCGCCGAGGCGGCGCGGCCAAGCGCGTACAGCCTGGCGATCTCCGGCCTGATCTCACCCTGATTGTTACGAATGAAACTTTCCGTCATCGCCGTGTCCACCATGCCTGGGCAGACAACGTTGACGCGGATTTTCGGTGCCAGCTCCATCGCCAGCACCCGGGTCATCGCGATCACGCCGCCCTTCGATGCGACATAAGCCGTGCTCCCCGGGCCGGTTGGTTTCAGCCCAACACCGGAACCGATGTTCACGATGGTCGCGCTGTCCGCCGCGCGCAGGAACCGCTCGGCGGCCTGGATCACCAGGAACGTTCCGGTGACGTTGACCGTCAGGATACGATTGAACAATTCCGGCGTCGTATCCGTCAGTCCCTCGGACGAAAAGATCCCCGCCGCGTTGACCACGCCATCGAGCCCGCCCATCGCGGCGGCCGCCTGCTCGACCGCCGCGTTGACCGAGGCCGGATCGGCCACATCCACCATGAACGCCTTGCCACCGATGCCGGCGGCGACGGTATTGGCCGCTTCCGCTGACCGATCGAGCACCGCGACCGATGCGCCTTCTCTCGCACACAGCACCGCGGTCGCGCGTCCAATGCCCGAGGCACCGCCGGTGATCAGAATTTTGCGTCCCGCCAGCCGAGCCATTCGCCTCTCCTCGCGTTGGATTTCGCGCATCGTCTCAGTTTGTCGTCGACACGTCCATCAGAAGGCCGTCAACGCACAGCTTCAGATCTCCCAGGTTGTCGCGCGCGAACAGATAGCCCGTCGGCAAATTCTCGGCGGTCTGGCGGGCCAGTTCCTTGCAACGTACGCCGCTGCGGTCGGTGAACACCAGGACCCGATCGGGCTCGCAGCCTTTGTAACCCTTCGTTCTCACGCCGCCTTGAATGTAACTGTCGATCGGTTTCGCGAACAAGATTTGATAACCGACAAGTCCATTGAGGTCACACCGCCCGTCGGCCAGGGCCGGTCCGCCCGTCAACAGTGCGAGCGCCGCGACGAGACCGGTGAAGCACCGGGCACGCATCAGACGGGTTTCCATGAGCGGTCGACCTCCACATCCAGCAACGTCGGACCGTCATGCGCCAGCGCCACCTCCAACATGTCCCGCACTTCGGACAATGTGGTCGCGCGCTGCGCGGTCAGACCCAGGCCACGCGCCACGGCGACGAAATCAACCCGCGGCCGATCGAGATCCATACCGACATAGGTGTCGGCCTGCGCGGCAAGCCCTTTCATCGCATTGGTCCTCTGCTTCAGGATCCGATACGAATAATTATTGATGATCACGAACACCATGCGCAAGTTCTCTCGCGCCGCCGTCCACAGGCCCTGGATCGTGTACATCGCCGAGCCGTCACCAATCAACGCCACCACCGGCCGGTCCGGCAGCGCGAGCTTCGCGCCGATCGCCGCCGGCAGGCCCCAGCCGATGCCACCGCCGCGCATGCCGAAGAAGCTTTGTGGATCATCGCTCTTCAGGAAACGCCGCAGGCCGGTACCGGACGAAACCGTTTCATCGATCACCACCGCATCGGCTGGTAGCACACGGCCGATCGCGTGCATCAGCGACAGCGGATGGATCGGATGCCGTTCCGCCAACGCCTCCGCGTTCGCGTTCAGCCGCGCCAGACTTCTGATCCCCTCGGCGCGCGCGTGTTCCAGCCGCTTCGCCACCAGATCCGCGTTGGCGCCGGAGCGGGCACTCAGAAGCGCCTGTGTCATTTCCGGCAGCGTCGTCTTTGGGTGACCCAGAATGGCGACCTTCGCCGGATAATTCTTGCCGAGCTCCCATGGATTGGTGTCGAGGTGCACGACCGGCAAACCTTCCGGCATGGAATCGACATCGTCCGGCAACGACAGCGTGAATAAATCGGCGCCGATCGAAACCAGCAGATCGTGCTGACCCAGCATGCCGCGGATCGCCGCGGGCAGGCGCACCAGCGCGCCGCGATACAGCGAATGTGAGGATGGAAACATCGCTCTGGTCGCCATCCCCTCGTCATACACAGGCGCGGCGAGCGCCTCGGCGAATGCGACCAGTTCGGCCAGCGCGTTGCCCTGCGGCACCGCGTCACCGGCGATGATCACCGGCGATCGCGCACGCGCCATGAGCTTCGCCGCCTCCGCGATCGCGCTCGCGTCGCCGCGTATACCGCTCGCGACCCTTGTCGGATGGCCGAGGTCCAGATCCTCCGAGTCGGTCAGGATGTCGCCGGGCAGCGACAGGAACACCGGCCCGGTGGGCGGCGCGAGCGCGGTCTTGGCGGCGCGATGGATGGCGCGCGGCAAATCGGCGAGCCGTCGCACCTCCTCCGACCATTTCACGAACGGTCGCGCGACCACGGGCAGATCGGCCCACAGCAAAGGTTCGGTGAAATTGAACCGCTGTTCGTGTTGTCCAGCGGTGACGATGATCGGCGCGCCAGCTTTTTGCGCGTCGTACAACATGCCCATCGCGTTCCCGAGGCCTGGCGCCGCATGCAAATTGACACATGCCAATTGTCCCGAGGCCTGCGCGTAACCGTCGGCCATGCCCATCGCCGGAGCCTCCTGCAATGCCAGCACGTAACGAATGTCACGCTCGGCGGCGAAGGCGTCCATCAGCGGCAATTCGGTCGTCCCGGGATTGCCGAACATCACGCGCACGCCCTCCTGCTTCAACAACTCAAGCAGTGCGATTTTTCCCGGCATCATCGGCATGAATTTGCTCCCCCCTGTTGGGCGATGGCATTGTGTGGCGTTCTGGTTCCGCTACAAGGCCCCGCACATTGAATCAAGCGTATGCGGATTAACAGGGAGTCGCTCCATGAAGATTTTGTCGCGCCGTCTTGCGTTGGGAGGACTCGCGGCCGCGCCGTTGGCCATGCCTGGGCTCATTCGAGCGCAAACCACATCCAAACCGGTTCGGCTGGGGCTGCTGTCTGACATGGGGGGACCGTACCGCGATATCGGCGGACCCGGCAACCGCTACGCCGCGGAGCTCGCGGTCGCGGATTTCGGCGGCTCGGTGCTCGGCCGCCCGATCGAGGTGCTGCAGGCGGACGACCAGAACAAGCCCGACGTGTCCTCCTCGATCGCGCGGCAATGGTTGGACGACGGGGTGGATGCGGTGGCCGATGGCGCGGCGAGTTCCGCCGGCCTCGCCATCCAGGAGGTGGCGCGTGAGAAGAAGCGCCCGTATCTGATCACCGGCCCAGCGACGTCGGACATGACGGGGAAGCAGTGCAGTCCGTATGGGGTGCATTTTGCTTACGACACTTATGCGCTATCGCACGGCACCGGCACGGCGCTGGCGAAAAACGGCGGCGATAGCTGGTTCTTCATCACCGCCGACTATGCGTTCGGCTATGCGCTGGAACGTGATGCATCCGCGGCCGTCAAGGCGGCGGGCGGCAAGGTGCTCGGCGCGGTGCGCGCGCCTTTGGGCACCGCGGATTTCTCCAGTTTCCTTATTCAGGCGCAGGCGTCCGGTGCGAAAGTCATCGGTTTCGCCAACGCGGGGACCGATTTGCAGAACTGCATCAAGCAGTCGGCGGAGTTCGGCCTGACCAAAAACGGCGTCAAGGTCGCCACCCTGCTCATGGCCATCAACGACATCAATTCACTGGGCCAGAAAGTCTGCGAGGGACTGGTCTACACCGACTCGTTCTATTGGGACCTGAACGACGGGACGCGCGCCTTCGCGAAGCGCTGGGGCGAGAAGTTCGGCGGGATGGTGCCCGGTCTGCTGCATGCGGCGAATTATTGCGCGGCCAACCACTGGCTGAAGGCGGTGAAGGCCGCCGGCACGACGGACGCCGATGCCGTGGTGGCGAAGATGAAGGCCACGCCGGTCAACGATTTCTATAACAAGGATGTGAAGGTCCGCGAGGATGGGCGGGTCATGCACGTGATGCATTTGTGGCAGGTAAAGCCGGTCGCGCAGGCGAAATCGAAATACGACTTCTGCGACCAACTGGCGATGATCCCGCCCGCGGAGGCGTGGCGGCCGCTGAGTGAAGGTGGCTGTCCTCTGGTCAAGGCCTGATCCCTCGCTTGTGTGAACCGTCCGGCGCGGGCATTCTCTCGATAAGACAACGCGATTGGATCTTCAGTCCGGTACGACGTTGAAAAATCGAGGGAGGCTGTACAGATGCGAATGATCATGGCGATGGTGCTGGCGGCCGGTCTGGCCCTGACAGCGTTCAGACCGGCGAGCGCCGAAGACAAACTCCAAAAGGTGACCATCGCGTTCGCCGGCAAAGGCATGTCCTTTATCATGCAATACGTCGCCATCGGCGCCGGGTATTACAAAGCCGAAGGGCTGGAGCCGGATATCGTCGATGTCTCGTCCGGCACCCGCCAGGCGGCGGCGGTCATGGGCGGCAGCGCGGACTTCACCCAACTCGGCATGCCACATACGCTGCGCGCGGTCGCCCGCGGTGGCGATCTCGTGGCCATCGGCTCCGGTTTCGATATGTACCCCATCGCCCTCGTCATCAGCAAAACAGCAGCCCAGAAACTGGGGATTACCGATGCGATGCCGCCGGGCGAGAAGATCAAACTGCTGCGCGGCCTGAAGATCGGCATCACCTCGCCGGGTTCCAGCACGGACGAGTTCATGCGCACGATCATGATGGTGCGCGGCATGGATCCGGATAAGGATGTCAAATTGCAACCGATCGGCATTGGCGCGCCGATGGTGGCGGCGATGCAGCAAGGCAGCACGGATGGTTTCGCCTTCATGTCGCCGTTCACCGACATCGCCGTCAGCCGCGGCATCGGCACCGTGATCGCCGATCCGATGCAAGGCAACCTGCCGGAATATCAGGATGTGCCTTATCAGGTGATCACCACCAGCCGGAAGACGATCGAAACCCGACGCCCCATCCTGCTCGCCTCGGAGCGCGCGATGACCAGGGCGATCCGGTTGTGCCACGAACATCCGGACCAGGCGAAGCAGTTCGTCCGCGAATATTTCAAGGAGGTCGATGACGCCGACTTCAATCTCGCCTTCGACAACTATGTCCGGGCGGTGCCGACCACGCCGATCGTTTCGCCAACCCAGGTGGCGAATACATTGAAGATGCTCAACCTGAGCGAGAAGACCCCGCTCAGTCCGACCTATGATCAGGTGACCGACATGACGATGGCGCGCGAAGCCGCCAAAGACCTGCTCGGCAAATAATCGTGGCGTCAACTGAGGCAAGGTCGGGCGCGGATGCCGGTGTCCCGATCGTGGTGTGGCAGATCGGCGTCGGGATCGTGTTCCTCGCGGCGTGGGAGGCGGTCGGACACTCCGCCTCCGGCGAGTGGACCAGCCGGCCCGTGCTGATCGCTCAACGGTTGGCCGAGTGGCTGAGTGGACCAGTGTACCAGCACCTCGCGACGACCGCGATCGAGGTGGTCGTGGGTCTCGTCGTGGGGGTGTTTTGCGGCACGGTCGCGGGATTGCTGCTTGGCCGTTCACCGGTGCTGGCCGTGGTGCTGCGGCCGATTATCGTGGCGTTCTATAGTGTGCCGTTGGTGGCGCTCGCGCCGCTGTTCATCATGTTCTTCGGGTTGGACATCCTGCCGAAGATCATTCTGGTGTCGATCGTCGTGTTCTTCCTGCTGTTCTTCAACACGTTCGCGGGCGCCGGCCAGGTGGACAACGATTTGATCGCGGCGGTCCGGCTGATGGGCTCGACGCCGCGCGAGAACTTCCAGAAAGTCGTCGTGCCCGCCTGCATGGTCTGGATCATCGGCGGTATCAGGATCGCGCTGCCGTTCGCCCTCGTCGCCGCGACGACCGGGGAAATGCTGGCGGCGCGTCGCGGCCTCGGCTTCTTGCTGAGCGATGCCGCGAACAGTTTCGATATGACCGGACTGTACGCGGCGCTGTTCATTTTGATGTGGCTCGGCCTCGCGGTATCGGAAGCCGCCGCCGCGATGGAGCGGCGATTGCTGAGGTGGCGCGATGCCGCTGAGTGATCCCGCGGCGAAAATCCGCCTGGCCGGTGCCAGCAAGCGTTTCCCCGTGCGCGATGGCGAACTGGAGGCATTGCAGCCGACCGATCTGGCGGTGCGCCCCCAGGAATTCGTCGCGCTGGTTGGACCGAGCGGTTGCGGCAAGTCGACCATCCTCAATCTCGCGGCCGGCCTGCTGCGTCCCACCGATGGTGCGGTGTTTTATGATGAACAGCCGGTGACGACGCTCAATCGCGCGGTCGGCTACATGACGCAAAAGGATACACTGCTGCCCTGGCGGCATGCGGCGGACAACATCCGGATCGCGCTTGAACTGCGATGCCGCGCCGTGCCGCGCGGTGAGGCCGCCGCCCGGGTCGCGCAGATCATCGAACTGATCGGATTGAAGGGATTCGAGCAGCATTTTCCGGCCCAGTTGTCGGGTGGTATGCGCAAGCGGGTGGCGCTGGCTCGCACGTTGATTTACGAGCCCGAGACGTTGCTGATGGACGAACCGTTCGGCGCTCTGGATGCGCAACTCAAGCTGCTGCTGCTGGATCAGTTGCAGAGTCTGACAGCGCTCCGCCGCATGACCGTGGTGTTCGTCACGCACGATCTGGGCGAGGCGATCACGCTCGCCGACCGTGTCATCGTGTTCAGTGCGCGTCCCGGCCGCATCCGAGCGATCCGCGAGATCGATCTGCCGCGGCCGCGCGACGTGTTCAAGGTCCGTTTCACCGAACACTTCGCCCGGTTGCATGAAGAACTGTGGGACGAATTGAAGGACGAGGTGGTGAAGGGCACCGACGTATGAGCCAGAGCCAGGTCATGACGCCGCCCGTCGAGCCATCTCTGACACGCTTTGTCGAGACTGGTTCCGGGCGGCTGGCGGCACGGCTGCTGCTCATTGGCGCGATGCTCGCGGTCTGGCAGTTCGTGCCCGGGAAGGCCCTGCGCTTCTGGATGAGCGGCCCGGTGGATATCGTTACCCGGCTATGGACCTGGATCTTCGACGGTTCGTTGTGGCAGCATCTCGGCGCGACCGTGGCCGCGATGACGCTGGGATATGGGATTGGCACCGCGGTTGGCATTTCACTCGGATTTTTGTTCGGCTTTTTGCCGAAACTCCACCGCGTTCTGTCACCGTACATCACCGCGTTGTACGCGATGCCAAAGATCGCGCTGGCGCCGTTGTTCATCATCGTGTTCGGGATCGGCATCGAGTCACGCGTCGCGCTGGTCGCGATAACGGTGTTCTTCCTGATCCTGAACAGTACCTTGGACGGCGTGCGCAATGTCGACCGCGACCTGACCCAGGCGCTCAGTCTGATGGGCGCGACGCGGTCCGAGGTGATACGGAAAGTCCTGGTGCCGGCGGCGTTGCCGTGGATCTTCACCGGCATGCGCATTTCGGTTCGTTACGCGTTCACCAATACGCTGCTGGCTGAACTGATTTCGGCCAATATGGGTATCGGTTTTTTGATCGAGTATTACTCCGGCATCTTCGATGCGACCGGGACGTATGCCGCGATCCTGGTGCTGGTCATCATGAGTGTCGGACTGACCGAAGTACTGACGCGGGTTGAGCAGGCCATGGCGCGGGGGCATGGGAGGGCATAAGCGCGAGCTGATACAATCCAGTCACGGCTTATCGCCGCCGTCCTCACGGGCGGCAGTCAACTGGCGAAGCAAAGCCGGCAAGGCTGTCACCACGGTGTCCCAAACGACGTCAAGGTCGACCTCGAAGTAGCCATGGGCGATTCGGTTCCGCATCGCGCGCATGACACGCAACGGAATTTCCGCATGTGGCCGGCGAAGTCCGGGTATCGGTCCATGATCTTCCCTGATGCTTCGCCAACGATGATCAAACTCATGACGACGGCGTTTTGCGTGCGTTTGTCGGACGGAAAATCATCCTTATCCAAACCGTCGACAAACGAACAAGCGTCCGAAGCTGCCTGAAAGATGTGATCGAGGTAATCGTTGAGTCGAAACCCGCTCACACCGGAGCCGCTTCCGCGAGAACCCGGGCGCGGACCTTGGGAGGTAAATCGCCCGGCGTGCGCACGTCGACCGACACGCCGAGGAGGTCTTCCAACTCGACCTGCAAACCGCCGAGGTCGAACAGCGTCGCGCCGGGCAGCGCATCCACCAGTAAATCGAGATCGCTGTCGTCGCGGTCGGTGCCGTGCAGGACCGATCCAAAGATGCGCGGATTCGCAGCGCGAAAGCGAACGACCGCGGCGCGGATCGCGGTTCGGTTCCGTTCAAGCGCGGCGGATGGTTTCATGGTGCGGTTCCAGTTCAGACGCGGGAGCGACGTCGCCCATGATCTAAGGCGACCTCGGTTTCTCGTGACATATCACAGCCTGGGTGGACTGGTTAAGAACCTGGCCTGTCATGCCAGAGGATGCTGAGGTCACCGGGATTGCCTCCGAGCGGCGGCCTCCATCAGCGGCACCGCCTGCCGTGCCCTCTGGACACCGGCACACAGGCTGACCGGCGGGCTGAGGAGTGGAGGCACGGGATCAACGTCAGGTTCTGGCGCCGGCGGCTCAATCTGGTTCGTTCGGGCCGTGCTGGCGCCGCACGCCGGTACGCGGTCCCGTGGTACTCGCTCGCCCGCCGCTCCGCCGCGGAGCGGCGCCCGCGTCCCCGGCCGAGGGCGGCGCTCCGCGCCTTCGCCCTCTTGCCGGGTCCGTTGGCGCCGCCACCTCCGCTCCGCTTACGCCATGGCCTCGGGCGCAGCGAAAGCCAAGGTTGCCGCGCCGGCCACCGGGCTCGTCCCCGCGCCGGTACGCGGCACGCAACCACCGTGCGTCATCGCTCCACGACCCACCGCGGAAGACACGCCCCGCCGTGGTGCGGCTCGGGTCGAGCCTTGCCGACCCGTCGTCTGGCGCGCCGTTGTAGTCACGGTGCCAAATATCTTCGCACCATTCCAGGACGTTGCCGTGCATTTCGTGGAGGCCCCATGCATTCGGCGGCAGGCCACCGACTTCGACCGGGCCATCGTATCGATCGTAACGCGCGCGTTTTTGGCTGATCCGCTTACCGAAATGATACGGTGTCGTGGTGCCGGCGCGGCAGGCATATTCCCAGCGCGCCTCGCTCGGCAGTTCGAGCGCGATCCCCGGCAGCGCCCCGTTCAGGCGCTCGGCGAAGTCTCTGGCATCAGTCCAGGATACGCCCGTCACGGGGGACGAAGGTCCAAGCGAATCGCCGGGCATTTTACCCGTCACGGCTTCCCACAGTTCCTCCCGGCAAGCCGTTTCGAACATCCAGAACCCGTGGGCGATCGTTACACGGTGAAGCGGACTTTCACGCTCGAAACGTCCAGGTTCATCCTTCGGCGAACCCATCATGAACTCTCCCGCGGGAATCCATCGCATGCGCTGCCGCACGTCGCCGGGGACACGGAACGAGACCCATGGCCCGTACTGATCGCGTCCCCAGTCCTCGGCCCAGGAGGGGGGAATGCCGGTGGCCCAGAAGGCGTCCCTGGGGGCAGGCGGCAGGCGGACGGTGCCGTCGCGATCGGACCCGGCCAACGTCACCTCGGTCACGCCCAGGGCGCGCGACAGGTCGAGACCGGCGACACGGCAATCGATCAGCCGAGCGCCGGTCAGGTCGAACCCGGCCAGGTCCTGATGGCGCAGATCGGCGCCGCGAATCACCGCGCCTCGGAAGGCTGTGGCCGGGTCCAGTTCCGCCAGCCCAACGAGATCGACGAAACCGAGATCGCGCGCGTGCGCCACGGCGACGATGCGGCGCATATGGTCTCGGGTCAGCGTCTTCAGCTTTTCGTTGCCGCGCGGGCGGCGAGGCTGCTTCATTCGGTTGCCTTCGCCGCGCGGGAGCGCACCGTTTCACTGGCGACTTTCAGCCGATTCTTCTTGTCCTTGGGAAACGAATCGGCGAACAGCGCATCGAGCACGGCCTTCTGCGTGCCAGTCACATCAGAGTGCCCGCGCGGCGTCACTTTGAACCCCTCCCGCGCCACGCGGATCGAAACCTCGATCGGTCCGTCGCCATCGGGGTCCAAAGGCTCCAGGATTATTCGCGGTTCGCTCTCCAGCGGCAGGCCGTCGATGCGGCCTTGGTCATCGGTTGGACGCACGATTTGCACGGCGCCGCGGGTGGCGACCGAGCGTGTGTTGGGATGCGCCTTGCCGCGGAACACCGTGTCGGCGGCTGGGCGCCAATGTCCGGACTCGACCATGACATAAGGCGCGGTAACACCGATCTCGACCGCGTTGCCGTCACCTCGCAGTTGGTATCGGGATGAATACGCAGCGTGAAGGGCACGATCAGGTTCCCGTTATTGTCCGGCGTCGGCTGGCTGACAGCGAGATCGACAATCTCCGCCACGTCGCTGAACTGTTTCGAGTCGATGGGACGGATGGGCGGCGGCGGATCCTCCGCTCGAATGCCGCCGGCGCGGCGCCATGCGAGAAGCATGTCGTTGCGCGCTTCTGCGTATCTGGGGTTTGCGCCATAAAAGACGCGCAGAAGAGGTGGAATGAATTTGGGTCTGACCGGGTTTTCCCGGTTCCTCCAACCGCGCACATCGCTTTCGGTCGCCGCGACCTGACTTGCGAATTCTCCATTGGTCCAGGACTGCCCCGAACGCTTTCGCGGACCATCAAAGTGTTGTCCTTCACTGAGCGCGACATCAATCAAAGATGCCAGATGGGCACGCGCGTCCTTCAATTCAGGGTGTGGCCGGCGTCCCATCCCGATCTCCCTCGTTACGTCGCGATCGGTCGCGAACACCACCGATTCCGCGCTTGTAATTGGACGGCTCCCAGCAATGGAGCCGAACAATGGAATATCTCCCGGTTGAAACGTTGGCCCTGACGCCAGAGGATTTCAAGACGTTGTGGCTCATCGCCACGGGCCTCGCCAGTCACGTCCCGCTCCCCGCCGCACTTTACGTCCTCGCCGCCGCGGTCGCGCGGTTCCTGGGCGACAGGCATATGTGGGGTCCGTATCTGGCGCTCGCGGCGGCGGCGCTGTTGGGGTTCCATTGACCGGGCGTCAGAGGCTCGGCGTCTTCAACGGTCCGTTAACCTGGATCCCTCAGGATGCCTCCGGTCCGATGCCGTTCGCGGCCAGCCAGGAGGCAGGATGGCACGCGTCCCGATACCAAAACCGAGTTTCCTGGACCAGTGCAGGTATCTTGGCTACATTGAGGGTGAAAGGCGGTGGCGCGGCGCAGAAGGCCGCCTTTACACCTGGGATGCGCTACACGGCGAGATTGAGGTTTTCGACAGGCATGGCCGGCATCGCGGCGCGATCGACCCGGTGTCTGGCGCCGAGCGCAAACCGGCGCGCAAAGGGAGACGAATTCGTGTCTGACGTGGTTCACCAACGGGATACATTTTTCGCCCTCTATGATTCCGGGCGCGTCGCCGCTGAAGAAATCGACAATTTTGTCGAGGCCTGGCATGAGTCGGGCGATGACGAACAGCGCTCTCTCGCCGAATTTTTGGGTGTGACTGAAGCGGAGTATGATGTTCTCATCATCACGGACCGTGCACTTCCGGCCATTCTCGCCGCCCGGCGTGCGAACCAGCCGCTGCGAGAGTTCGTGGCGCCGTTCTTCGACCGGCTACAAGCCGCCGGCGATCCGGAAGACAAACCGGTACTGCACGCGATGGGATACTGGCTGAAACGCCACCCGCCAGCGTAACCCCACGCGCGTTCAGAACTTCTCCACCCACGGCCGCAACTCCACCTCCCACGTCCACGCGCTGCGATGCTGGTTGGCCACGTACCAATACGTCTCCGCGATCTCATCCGGATTGAGCAGTGAATCCGGGTTATCGTTCGGATCTGTCCGCGCAGCACTCCTGATCCCCCCATCGATCACGAAATGCGCGACATGCACACCCTTCGGCGAAAGCTCCCGCGCCATGCTCTGCGCCAGACCGCGTAACGCGAACTTGCCCATCGCGAACGCCGACGAGTTCGGATACCCCTTCACGCTCGCCGAGGCCCCGGTCAGCAAAATCGCCCCCGACCCGCGCGAAGCCATCAGCCGCGCCGCCTGTTGTGCCACCAGAAATCCGCCATACGCGCTGACCGCGATCGCTCGCGCCACATCGGCCGGGTCGAGATCGGTCACCGGTCCCCTCGCCCGCGCGCTGGCGTTGTAAACCACGATGTCGGGCGTCCCGATCGTCGCCACAACGGCATCGAACAGGCCGGCGACTTCCTCGGGTTCGGTCGCCTCGCAGGCGAACGTGAAGCCGGCGGTTTCCGCAGCCAGTTTGGTCAGTTTGTCGGGATTGCGCGACGCCAGCGCCACCTGCAACCCATGCTTTGTGAACAGCCGGGCGAGCGAGGCGCTCAACCCTGGCCCGGTGCCAACGATCAACGCGGATTTCATGGTCATCAGCGGCCTCCTGAAATGGGGACAGTGACCCCGGTGATGTACGACGCGGCGTCCGACGCGAGCCACAGCACCGCCTCCGCCACTTCTTCGGCGCTGCCGGTGCGGCCCATCGGGACGCCACCAACCAGGCGCGTCAACCGGTCGGGCAATCCGGCGCGAGCGTGCAGATCGGTCTCGATCAGACCAGGAGAGACGGCGTTGACACGAATGCCGCGCGCGGCGAGCTCGCGGGCCGCGCCGATGGTCAGACTGTCCAACGCCCCCTTGGAGGCGGCGTAATGCACCCACTCGCCCGCCCCGCCGATCTCCGCCGCGCGTGAGGACACATTGACGATCGCACCGCCCGAGCTGCCGCCAGGGAAGCCGGTGTCGGTCGCCATGCGGGCCGCCGCCTCGCGGATCAGCAGGAACGGTGCCCGCACATTCACCGCCAGCACCTGATCCAGGATCTCCCCCGTCACGTCATCCAGTTTGCACGTCGGTCCTGGGCCGCCGGCATTGTTCACCAGCACGGTCACCGGGCCGAAGGTTTCGTCCACCGTGCGAAACAGGCGAAGGATCGACGCCTCATCGGCCATCTCCGCCTGAACCGCGATGGCACGGCCGCCGCCGGCGTCGATCGCGGACACCACGCCATCCGCCAGGGCCTTGTTGCTTTGATACGTCAGCGCGACCGCGTAGCCGCGGGCTCCCGCCAGGCGTGCGACGGCGGCGCCGATGCCCTGGCTGCCGCCGGTGACGATCATGACTGGCTGCATTGCGCCGCTCCCTCACCCATTCGCCGCCAGACCATGGACCCGAGGCGTGCGTGACGGCAACGGGGTCAGGGCAACCGGCCGGGATAGTCAGGCGATGCGATAAAGGGATATGGCCCGGGGAACGTTTCGACGTAGGCCATGTGGGTGACGAGCCCGTCCGCCGCCGTCCAGCGGTGCAGATGGAACGCGGGCGGTTCGAAATTGAACGCACCCTTTTCGGCGGGATCGAACATCAGTTCCACCTGATGCGCGACCGACGGTGCGATCGAAGCGATTGTGTGCGCGACCTGCGTGAAGATCGGCCGATGGTGGTGGCCGCAGATGATCCGCCGAACCTGGCGATGGCGCGCGACCACCGCCACGAACGCCTCGGTGTTACGCAGCGCGATCCCGTCCATATGGGCGATACCGCAGGCGAACGGCGGATGGTGCATGCCGATCATCGTCGGCCTATCCGGCGCCGCCGCGAGGGTGCGATCCAGCCACGCGAGTTGCTCGTCGCGCAATTCGCCATGCCCGTAGCCGAACACGACGGTGTCCAGCATCACCAGCCGCATCGCGTGGTCATCGACGGCATACCGCACATACACGGGATCGGTGGTCACGCCCGGCAGATGGGCGAGGTCCCGCCTGAGATTATCTCGCCGGTCGTGGTTGCCGGGGATGACAAATACCGGCATCGGCAGATGCTGCCGGATCAGCGTCGCGAGATTGGCATATTCCGCCGGCATGCCGCTCTCGGTCAGGTCGCCGGTGATGACGACCACGTCCGGCGCGGGTTTCATTCCGGCCACCGTGCGAAACGCCCGGGCGGCGAACATGTTGGTTTCCGAAACGCGATTGCAGGGCAATCCGACCGCGCAAACATGCAGGTCGGTCAACTGGCAGATCAACATCGAGTCGCTCCTTTCATCAATGGCCGATCGGATGGCGGTCATCCATGGCCAGATCATTGGCCGTGCGTGTTTCTGGCCAAGGATTTTCGAACACAGATTAAGCGAGAATCGACGGACCGCAACGTGTGTAAAGCCTGAGCAGGCCTCGAAAGGGCAGTCATGGACGCCGACCCGGCCGGATTACGGGGAAGGCAGCACGGCGGAACCTTCACGGTGCCGACATCCAGATTTAGCACCGGGGCGATCTCCGTCACCGAGCATCCCTCCGCGGCCAACTTCATCACATCAATTCACCGTGGTGCCAGTTGAGGACAATCGTTGTCAGAATGCTCCGCGACGGCTGCGCGGTCGGAGTCATGATAATGAGCGACGTCCCCGGCGTTCGAAGCAACGCTATCCGCGATAACATTGGCTGGCCGCATGATTTCCCCGTTCCGTGCAGGTCGCGCCGACCGGCGAAAGTTCAAATGCGCGGCTTCCAATTCGCGGGATCGAAAGCGATGGCATCGGGCGTTTCGATCGGTAATTCAGTGTGTGATTCCAAGTGTATTCGAAGCAAAATAGCACGGCCAAAAGCGATGCGATCAGTCCTGACGGATGATAAGAGCGTCATGACCAGGAGCAGGTCATCGACCGGTCAGGGTCGTTAACCCATGTTTAGCACCCGCCAAAATTAAGCCTTTTCACAACATATGAAAACTCAGTCGCCAGGCCAGCCGCGCTTATCACGAAGCAGCCATATATGGACCAATGAAGTGTCGCCGTTCCATAGAGGTCGTGGTCCCATTGCAATATGACGTCGTGAATGTCTTTTCGCAGATCGGGCGTTGTGAGCACGGCGAGAGAAAACGCGATTACAAACACGCCGATGCTCAGCGCCATTCCCCATGCGAATGCCCGAAGTGATACTAAGCGGCATCCAAAAATCGCCGAAGATATCCGCGAAGACAGATGAAAAGCCCGACTAAAAGAAGTCGATAGCGATGTATCCTGCATAAAATCCAATGCGTCTTGCTTCGATTGTTCGGCCTTGACAACAGGCAATTATGCGGCACCAATCGCGTTACGTTGCGAAGCCGCAAATACAAGATGTTGATTCAGGGTGTCGTGCTTCCGGCGGCACCCTCGACCAGCTCGGCCATCTTCGCGACGAAGCGCCTGGCTATTTCAATGGCCTCGGTCGCCAGCTCTGGCGACACCTTGGAACCAGGCCCGGTTTCGTAATCGGCAATGGCCTTGAGGTTGTAGGCGAAGCCGAGGAAGGCGCGCAGCTCATCATCGACCCGCGTATCGCCCCGCACGAGCCGATGAAATTCCGTCTCCACCCCGCTATGTCGTTTGACCACGCGTCCGGTTCTATCGAAGATCAACGCTTGCGCGGCATGGAAACCGGCGAGATACGCTGCACGACCAGCTTCGTCGGCCCAATGATGCGCGTCGAGCAAGCCTTGCGCTTTCTCCAAAAACTCACGCGACTTCGCAAGAAACGCAGCGACCTGCGGTTTCACAAATCAATCCCGTCAGCACGAATTTCATGCATCAGCGGCGTCGGCTCGTCGTAGGCACCAGCACGATACGGCATGGCGTGCACAACTTCGCCAGTCTCATCGATGATGGTGACTTCCAGGTTGGCGAGCCGATGCAGTTCAGGGCCGAGATCATTCATGTCGTGCAGGAACACGGCGATATCGTAATCAGAGTCCGGGCGTGCGTCGCCGCGCGCGCGTGAACCATACAGCACGACGCGCTCAAGGCGATTGCCATACATTTCGTCCAACGCCTTGCGATAGCGGACGAGCACGGGATCGGAATTCACAGTCGTAGCCATTGGCATTCTCTGAAGCGGCAAGGGCCGCCGCGTCGCCGTGGCGGCCCTCATTTCCTTGACGGTCATCGCCGTCCCCGGCTGTACCGTGATTGCAGTATGGCACAAAACAATTTCCTTGTGAAAATATCCCGGAGAGCGCGAGAGGCTGGCCTCTCGCATGGCGCGGAGCGCCGTCAGCGCCGTGAAAGCAAGGGACTCCGCAGCTTCTCATGAAATTCTCGACGGGACTCAAAGGTTGCGGCATCCTGTGCCACGGCGCGGGTGATTCGCCCAGGTCGTGTCATCAACCTTCTGGAGAACACGAAACCCAGAAACACAAAACCCGCCACAATGGGCGGGCTGCATGTCCAGCCTGATTTGAGACGCGGGAAACTTGGTTCCTGACAGCTCCGAGATTCCCCCCAATCAGGCCCCCGTCAAGTGAAAACCCTGTTTTCGCCGATGGGTGGTTTTGTGCCGATTTTCGGCCCACTCCGCGGGCGGGTCGTTGTGCAACCCCTCAGGAGAAGCCATGTCTCAAACTGTCAGATTTCCGAATCACCCGCGGTCTCGCCGCGAGAAGGTGTTCGGCCCGGCGCGCGGGATACCGCTCGACGGCAACGCCAAGGCCAGGCTCAAGGTCTACGTGCGGGGCTACAATGCCAGCCACAAGCAGCCAGGCCAACATCACGGCCCCATCACCCGCGCCGGTATGGACGTCTTCGAGGCGCTGCCGTGGGGCTTCCACAACAGCAAGACCGGCCTTTGTTTCCCGAGCTACGAGGCGATTGCCGAGAAGGCCCGGTGCTGCCGGGATACCGTCCATGAGGCGATCAAAGCGCTTGAGGCGGCGAACATTCTCAGTCAAACCACCTGAGCGGCCGAGCCACGACGTGGCCACGACCTGGCATGCCTCACCACCGGCTGAGGCGTGGAACCCTATCGAGGCGATGCGGCCCCTGCCGCGTTCGGCGTGTATCGCCAAACACTGGCGGGAGGAAAATTCAGCGGCGTCCATGCTTCCCGGTACGCCATCAGGCCATGCCGCCGCGCCGGCAACGGCGACGTGGCGCAGTAACTGAAGTGCGGGAAGCCGCGGCCCGGCGCGACAGCCTCGATCGCATCGATGAAACGGCGTTGTTCGGCCAACGGCAGCAGCACCAACGGGATGCCGCGAATGACGGTCCCCACACGCCCGTCCCAGTATGGTGGGAGCAGTTCCGGCAGCCCGCGCGTCGCCCTCGATCACCATCACACCGGGCAGTACGGCCCGTAGATGTTTCGCCATGGTGGAAACGATCTCGACCACGATCAGCCGGTCCGGCGGCAGCCCGGACGCCAGTAATGCGCGGGAAATCACCCCGGTTCCGGCGCCGAGTTCCACCACGACCTCATCATGCGCATGCCGCGTATGCCGGACGATCCGGTCGCAAAGCGCGGAGGATGACGGAACCACCGATCCCATCTGCAGCGGGTTGGCCAACCAGCGGCGAAAGAACATGGCGGGATTGGCCACTCGCGGGCCACGATCGCCTGTGAGTTCGATATTCGCGGTCTCGGCATGTGTCAGTTGTGTCATGGAACTGTCATACATTTCAAAGAGTTGGGACAATTTGTTCTTACACCGTGGGCGATGTGGCGCCAAGCCGCGCCGAGACGAATTCGCGGTATTGCCTCAGCCATGCCGCCACCGTCTGTAAAGCCGCCCGCCAGCGGGCTTTTCCTGGCGTCTCACAAATGATAGGAAGTCGATCCCCGTTAAACGACAATCCGTCGTAACCAGGCGCGTGAGATGAATGCCATCCAATCATGACAGCGCGCATTCTCATCGTTGACGACGTCCCGGCCAACACGCGCTTGTTGGAGGCAAAACTCTCGGCCGAATACTACCAGGTCGCGAGCGCGCGCGATGGCTTCGAAGCGGTCAAACGGGCGCGCGACTGGCAACCGGACCTGATCCTGCTGGACGTCATGATGCCGGGGATGGACGGGTTCGAGTGCTGCCGGGTCCTCAAGGACGACCACGCCACTCTGCACATTCCCGTCGTGATGGTGACCGCGCTTGGCGAGTCGGCCGAGCGGCTGCGCGGCCTGGAAGCCGGCGCCGACGACTTTCTGACCAAGCCGGTGGAATACGATACCCTGATGGCGCGGGTTCGCAGCCTCGTGCGGCTGAAACGACTGCTCGACGAGTGGCGCGCCCGGGGCGAAACCGCACGTGCGCTCGGCCTGACCGGCGCTGATCAAGGCATCCCGAACGTCGCCGGGGCGCGCGCTTTGGTGATCGACGAATGGGAACTGAATGGCGACGTGATCCCGCGGGCGCTGGCGCGGGAAGGGATCGAGGCGGAACCGGTGCGCACCGGGGCCGAAGTGATCGAGCGTGCCGCACGGCGTTCCTACGACCTGATCGTGATCAGCCTGCAACTCGCGGATGAGGATTCGCTGAAGCTCGTGTCGGCTCTGCGCGCCGCGGATGCCACCCATGAAACACCGCTGCTATTGGTCGCGGAAAGCAGCGAGCGTGATCGCGTGCTACGCGGCTTCGAACTCGGTGCCAGCGATTGGCTGGCGATGCCCGTGGACGAGAATGAGTTGCGCGCCAGGGCCCGCAATCAGATCCGCCGCAAATTCTATCAGGACCGGTTCCGGTCGGATCTCAGCACGGCGCTGGAACTGGCGCTGACTGATCCGCTGACTTCGTTGTACAACCAGCGCTACCTGCGCCGGCATCTCAGTGGACTGATGCAGAGCGGCCAGGGGCGGCCGATCGCGCTGCTGATGATCGACGTCGATCACTTCAAGGTCGTCAATGACCAATTCGGCCATGCCAACGGCGACGTCGCGCTCAGGCTGATCGCCGACGTGTTTCGCAACAACATCCGCGCGTTCGATTCTCTCGCGCGTTACGGCGGCGAGGAGTTCGTGGTCGTGATGCCCGGCTCGAACCCGGACGACGCCACCGCGGCGGCGGAACGGCTGCGTCTGGCGGTTGAATCGGTCGTGTTCGAACCGGTCCCAGGACAGCGGCACAAGCTGTCCGTGAGTGTCGGTGTATCCGGCACCAGCGAGGAAGTCGCCACGCCGGAGTACTTGCTGCGCGCGGCCGACCTCGCGCTGTACGAGGCGAAGCGGCTGGGCCGCAACCGGGTGGAACTGGCGCCGCTGGCCGCCGTGGACTGAACGTGGGCCTGGACTGAAGTCCGATCGCGGCGGAAGACCGGTCCCAGCGAAGATGGGGCCGCGGCGAAGTTGGGGCCGCGAAAGCCGGACTACTTGATCTTGGCTTCCTTGAACAGGACGTGCTTGCGCGCGACCGGATCGTATTTCTTCAGTTCCAGCTTATTGGTTTGGGCTCTGGCGTTCTTCTTGGTGACGTAGAAGAACCCGGTGTCCGCGCTGGACACGAGCTTGATCTGCACAACATTCGACTTGGCCATGGCCTGATCCTCGGTGGACGTGACGCGGCCCCTGCCGGCGACAAGGAGGCGCGTGGTGATTCAGGGCCGGAACATGCTCATCCCGTGCCGCCAGGTCAAGTCGCGAATGGCGCTACGACGCGGCACACAACTGTCACCCTTCCTGGTGCGCGTTCCCGTCCTCCACGACCGCCTCTGAGGCAACAGAGGCTTCGCCATCCGCTTCGGGTCTCACCGCCTCCAACAACAGGTCCTGCCGCCTGGGCAATTCGCGGATGTCCCGCAATCCGAAGTACTCCAGGAACTTCGCCGTGGTGCCCCACAAAGTGGGCCGGCCGGGCGTTTCCTTGCGGCCGCGCGCGACGATCAGGTCGTTTTGCAACAATACGTCCAGCGTTTGCTGCGCCAGGCCCGTGCCACGCATGTCCTCGATCTCCGGCCGCGTGATCGGCTGATGGTAAGCGACGATGGCAAGCGTCTCCAACGCCACCCGAGGCAACCGGCGCGGCACCTGCACGACCTTGCGCAATCGCGGCGCGAGGTCCGCCGCCGTGCGAAATCGCAGACCGCCGCCGATTTCGACAAGTTCGATCCCGCGCCCCTCATAGCGCGAACGCAACGCGGCGATCACGGCCGCCGCGTCCATGTCGTCCGGCAGGAGCTGCGACAAGCCGCGCGCGGTCATGGGAACCACGCTGGCGAATACGACCGCCTCGGCCAGGCGCAGAGCGGCCTCATCCGGTTCCCGCGACGGGGGGGCGACCTGGTCCTGAACGGACGAGCCGGGATCAGACGGGGCCAAATCAGGCGGGGCCGCGGCGAGCGAAGCCGGATCGGCCACGTCCGAAACCGCGGTCGGCGGATCGGCCGGGGCTGTTTCAGGATCGATCGGGGTGTTTACCTGGGCATCCGTCATGCCTCGCCCTCCGTGGCTTCATTCCCCATGGACCTTTCGTCTGGGGCCTCTCCGCCGCGGCCCACCAGTATCGGGCCGAAAGCCTCGTCCTGACGCAGACGTAGCTGGCCGCCGCGCGCCAGTTCCAGTCCGGCGATCAATGTGCTGGACAGCGCGGCACGGTGTTCCAGTTGATCGCCTGGCCGGCCACCCGGGTTACTCGGCAGGAACCGCTCCAGGTTGCTCCAGTCCGGCATCGAGCCAAGCAGCGATGTCAGCCGTTTCAGGGCATCCTGGACCGTGAACCACGACAGTTTTCTGGGCTGGTACGCCACCCGTTTGGTCCCGCGGCGCCTCCCGCGCAGGTAGGCCGACAGGAACGCGGCCTGATCGATCACCAGCCGCGAGTTGTCGATCACCGTATGGTCCTCGCTCGCACCCCTCGGGAACACGTCGATACCGAGGATCGGCCGGCGACCGAGCCAGGCGGCGGCGGCCCGGATCAGTTCCAGCGCCCGCAGCCGGTCGGTCAGGCGTTCCGCGAGTTGCTCCGGATCCTCGGCCTCGTCGGAGCCAGCGGGCACCAGCAGCCGGGATTTCAGCCAGGTCAGCCAGGCGGCCATGACCAGCCATTCAGCCGCCAGTTCCAGGCGCACTTTGCGAGCCCCCTCGATCACCGCGAGATACTGCTCGACCAAGGCCAGGATCGAGATCTTCGCCAGATCGACCTTCTGCGCCCGCGCCAGATCGAGCAGCAGGTCCAATGGCCCCTCGAACCCGTCCAGTTTCAGCAGCAGGCTGTCGCCGGCGGGGGCCGCCTGGCTTTCGTTGAGGCCCGCTTCACTCCCCGCCTTACTCGCCGCCTTACTCATGGTACCCGGCGAGCCAGAAGGCCAGGCGGAACGCCTTGGGCAGGATGTTTTCCAGCACATCGCCGACCGGGTTGATGCCGAACACGTTGGGCAACACCAGAATGACGACAATGACAATGATCAGGCCGTAGCGCTCCAGGCCGGCCCAGGAGCGGGCGAGCGATTCGGGCAGGAGGCCAACGACGACGCGGCCGCCGTCCAGCGGGGGGATCGGCAACAGGTTGAACAATCCAAGCACCATGTTGACCAGCATGAAGTCGAACAGAATCGTCGTCAGCCAGGCGCCCATGTTGGCGTCGGCCAGTGCCCGTATCGCGAGCGCGGTCAGCCAGACCAGCAAAAAATTCATCGCCGGTCCGGCGAGGGCGACGATGGCCATGTACCGCCTGGGATTGGGGAATTTCCACGCCGACACCGGTACCGGCTTCGCCCACCCGAACATGAACGCCACCTTATGGATCGTCAGCAACTGGGTAATCAGCAGGAGTCCCGGCAGGATGATCGTGCCCATCCGGTCGATGTGCTTCAGGGGATTGATTGTCAGCCGCCCCTGATCGCGCGCTGTCGTGTCACCCAGAGCCAACGCCGCCCAACCGTGCGCCGTTTCATGCAACGTGATGGCGAATATGACCGGCACGATGGCCAGCAACGCCTCCAGGATGAAGTTGGTGATCATGCGCGGGCTTCGGCCACAACGGGCAACGCGAAAGGGGGCACAACCAGGCGGGGCGAGGCAAAGGTGGGCACGGCCCGGTGGGGCAAGGCCACAACGAGCACGGTCACGGCCGGCGGGGTGAAATCGGTGATCATGTCAAACTCCGGTCACGCTCCCGCGCGAGTGCCTCAGCATTCAGATCGAGCCGTGCCCTCGCCGCTTTCGCGCGGGCCTGAGCCAGGCGCTGGCGGGCCTGATCCGACACGGGCGGGCAACGCGAGAGCAGAGCCTCGGTCGGGGCATACGCTCCACTGCAATAAAGCGCGAGATCGCAGCCCGCCGCCAGGGCCTGGATGGCGAGGTCGGCGGGCTCTCCGGTGAGCGCCTGCATCGCCAGGTCGTCGGTGACCAGCACACCCTGGAAGCCGATCCGCTGACGAATGACGCGCTGGATGATGAGCGGCGAGAGAGTCGCGGGCAGGGTCGGGTCGAATGCCGGGTAGACGATGTGAGCAGTCATCATCCACGGCAGATCCGCGTTGCGCGCGAAAGGCAGGAGGTCGGCGTCGAGATGGTTCGCCTCCACCGTCGGGAGTGACAAATGGCTGTCGATCCGTGCGCGGCCGTGGCCTGGTGCGTGCTTGCCGATCGGTTGCACCCCGGCGGCGAGCAATCCTTCCGCGAAGGCGCGGCCGAGGCGCGCGATCTCGGCCGGGTCTTCGGCGAACGCGCGATCGCCGATGACGTCGTGCGCTCCGGGGATCGAGAGGTCGAGCACCGGCGCCGCGACAGTGTTGAACCCGGCTTCCGCGCAGTCCAGCCCGATCAGCGCGCCGCTGAGCCAGGCGCGGCGGATGGTGCCAAGCGTGCCGGCGGGGGGATGGTCACGCCAGTGCGGAGGACGCAGGCGGGCGACCCGGCCGCCTTCCTGGTCCACCATGAACACCGCCTCTCGCGGCAGGACGCGACGAAGCTCGGCCATGAGCGCCGCGAGTCGCGGCCGATCCTGGACGTTGCGGGCGAACAGGATGACCCCGGCGGGAGGGTGGGCACGGAACAGCGCCGCTTCCTCGGCGAGCAACGCCGCACCGGCGATTCCGACGATGGCGGCTTTCACGTCAGGAGTCGGTCTGTGGATTGGCGCAACGGCATGCGGGGCTATTGCCCGCCGAGGCCCGGCCTGTGCAACCGGGCACCGGGATCGGGACATCGTGCCAACCGGCCAGGAAACCACTCCGGCGCATCTTGTTTCGGCCCGCCGAAGATCGCGTCGAACGACCGCTTATCCAACCAGCGCACCCGATCGCCGCCGCTCTTCCCAGGTGGCGAGGATGGCCGGCGCGGCTTTCGCGAATCGCTCCGTGTCGCCGGCCACCTCGGTCCGGGCGGTCATTTCCATTCGATGTCCGCTCGGGTCGAAGAAATAGATCGATTTGCAGAAGCCATGATCCGTCGGGCCAACGACGTCGATGCCGCGCTCGGTCAGACGCCGCTTGCCCTCCAGCAGCGCCGCCTCATCCACGACCTCCAGCGCCAGATGCTGCACCCAGTCGGGCGTGTTCGGATCCTTCATCGCCGGCTTCGCGTTCGCCAGCGCGAAGAACGCGAGGTAACTGCCATCCGCCAGTTCGAAGAAAATATGCAGATGCGGGCTGAACGCCTGTGTCGACGGCACCCGGTCCTGGGCGATCGCGTGCGCGAACTTCAGGCCAATGCCATTGGTGTAGAAGTCGACCGTTTCGGCGGCGTCCGAACAGCGATAGGCGACATGGTGAAGACGTTGGAACATGGCTTCCTCCATTCCCGATTGTCAGGCGTATAGGCCGGCACCGCCATTTGCGCCAGGCGCCGCGGCTCCCGGAAAGATGTCGTATGTTCCGCGCACCATGGCGCGGACCATGATACGTCCCGCGACGCGGAAATCCTGTGGGATTTCCTGGCGATGGCCGCGTATGAACCGCACG
>CALFNB010000569.1 GCA_937902425.1 uncultured Acetobacteraceae bacterium
CCGATCACGACCGGCCCGAGGCGCATCGCGCGCTCGCCGCCAACGCCTTCGCCCAGGCCGAGGCGCTCATGCGGGGCCGATCGGAGGCGGAAATCCGCGCCGAGATGGCGGCGGCGGGTGCCAGCGAAGCGGAGATTGATCAGGTCGCGCCGCACCGTGTCTGCACGGGCGAGCGTCCGTCCAACACAATCCTGTTTCGCCGGCTGGATCCCTTCTCGGTGGGGCGGCTGATCGCGCTGTATGAGCACAAGGCGGCGGTGCAAGGCTGTCTCTGGGGAATCGATAGTTTTGACCAATGGGGCGTCGAACTGGGCAAGCAGATCGCTGGAGGCATCCTGCCGCTGCTGGCGCCGAATGCGTTCGACACAGCGCGTGACCCCGCCACCGCCGGTCTCGTGGCGCGCTTCAAGGCGCTGCGCGGCGAGATTTGATGTGAGTCTTGTGATGATCACTCGCCTTCCGAGCGGCCGGCACCGGCCCGCACCCCCAACCGGTGACCCATGCGAGCATACGTCCGTGGGTCGCCAGGTGCGGCCGCGGGCCGGTGCCGGCCTGAGATGTTCAGCCGGCCTCACATAATCATGAACCTCCCCTCCCGCATTCGGCTGCTGTCCGAAACCACGGTGAACCGCATCGCCGCCGGGGAGGTGATCGAGCGGCCCGCGGCGGCGGTCAAGGAGTTGGTGGAAAACGCGCTGGATGCCGGGGCACATCGGATCTCGGTCGTGCTGGCGGGCGGCGGCATCGATCGGATCGAGGTGACCGACGATGGGTCCGGTATGACTGCCGAGGAGCTCGGCCTGTGTGTCCTGCGACATGCCACATCGAAACTGGCCGATGACAATCTGATCCGGATCGACACGTTGGGGTTTCGCGGTGAGGCGCTGCCCTCGATCGGGGCGGCGGCGCGACTGGAAATTACTTCGCGGCCGCGTGACGCGGATCATGCCAACACGATTGCCGTGGAGGGCGGTGCGGTCGGCCAGGTGGAGCCCGCCGCCGGTGCGCCCGGCACGCGGATCGTGGTGCGGGATTTGTTTTTCGCGACACCGGCGCGCCGGAAGTTCCTGAAGAATCCGCGTACCGAGGCCGAGCATGCGGAGGCCGCGGTCCGCCGCCTGGCCATGGCCGCGCCCGGTACCGCGTTCCGGCTGGAGAATGAGGGGCGGGTGATCTTCGATCTGCCGGCGCAGGAGCGGGCACCCAGAGTCGCGGCATTGTTGGGCGCGGACGCCGCCGCGGCGATGTTGCCGGTGCGCGAAGCACGCCCGGTCGCCGGGGGTGAGCCCGGGGGGACGCCACGCGGGGAAATCGTGCTGAGCGGGTATATGTGCGCGCCGGCGATTTCACGGATGACCGGAGCTGCGCAGGGGTTGGTGGTGAACGGCAGGCCGGTGGCCGACCCGGTGCTCAAAACCGCGGTGCGGGTCGCCTATCGCGACGTGATCGCGCATGGCCGGCATCCGGTGGTCGCGCTTTGGCTCGATCTGCCGCCCGAAGAGTTGGACGTGAATGTGCATCCGGCGAAGACGGAGTTGCGGTTTCGCGACCCCGCCGCGGTGCGCTCGCTGGTGATCGGCGCTCTCGGCCGGGTGCTGGCTGGCGCGGCCGGGACCAATGTGCCTGGGCCGGGGCTGTTGCAGCATCGTTCGTCATTGCAGCTGGCATGGTCTCGGCCCGTGGCGCGCGGCGGAATTCGGAGTTTGCCGCTGCCAGGTTTCCCACGCGATGCGGCGATGCGGCCGGGCGTGTCGGAAACTGTGTCGGTCCCGGCGTATGGGCCAGACCCAGGTCGACACCCTGGACCGGTATCTCGGTTTTCTACTTCAGATGCGGGAATGCCCGAGATGGGCGCCCCGGCCCGGGAGACAGGTTCGCCGGACAGCGCGTTAAATTTTTCCGCGTCGCCCGCCGCCCGGACCGTGCCCAGGCCGGTTGAGGGGCATGAGTACCCTTTGGGCGCCGCCGTGGCGCAGGTGCTGGATACGTACATCATCGCCGTCGCCGCCGATGGCACCTTGATCCTGGTCGATCAGCACGCCGCGCACGAACGCCTGACGCACGAGGCGATTCGAACTCGCATGCTGGATGGCGGCGCGCCGAGCCAACCATTGCTGCTGCCCGCCGTCGTCGATCTGCCGGAGGCTGACGCGAGCCGGCTCTTGGCCCGCGCCGAGGACCTCGCGCGGCTCGGGCTGGAGATCGAGTCGTTCGGGTCCGGTGCCGTACTGGTCCGCGCTATGCCCGCCGCCCTCGGCGCACCGGAGCCGGCGCCGCTGATCCGCGACATCGCCGACGAACTCACGGAGCTCGATGAGACGATGGCGTTGTCGGCGCGGCTCGACGCGGTGATCGCGCGTATGGCGTGCCATGGCAGTATTCGTGCCGGCCGCAGGCTGGGGCAGGCCGAAATGGACGCGCTGCTGCGGCAAATGGAGGCGACCCCCAGGGCCGCGACCTGTAGCCATGGACGGCCGACCTTTCTGCGGCTGTCCAAGGCGGAGATCGAAATGATGTTTGGCCGGCGGTAACGAAACCGATGGCCGCTTCAACGGTATCTGTTCCGGTTATGCGACCCGGGACCCGTCCCTGACCTGACGCCCGTTCTTGACCTGACGCCCGTTCTTGACCTGACGCCCGTTCTTGACCTGACGACTGGCCGCGCCCATGGTCCGCGCCGTTCGTAACAATCCGAAGAGGTCTGATGTCGAAAGAAGATATGATCGAATTCAGCGGCACCGTCATGGAGTTGCTGCCCAATGCCATGTTTCGTGTGAAACTGGACAATGAGCATTCCATCCTGGCGCACACCAGCGGCAAGATGCGCAAGAACCGCATCCGCGTCCTGGCTGGCGACCGGGTCAATGTCGAAATGACGCCCTACGATCTCACCAAGGGCCGCATCACGTTTCGATTCAAGTAAGTGGGTCGATTCCAGTGCATGGGTTGACACACATGACCGGGCGCCGCCGATAACCGCGGCCGCGGCGACCAGGTCCGATCCGCCCAAAGGCAGCTCGCCCGCGTTGGTGCTGGCATCTTCCAGCCCGCGCCGCCTCGCGCTGCTGGCGCAAGTTGGCATTACGCCGGCCGCGATCATCGCACCCGATATCGACGAATCGCCCGCGCGAGCCGAAGTGCCTCGCCTCTACGCCCAAAGAATGGCGCGTGCGAAAGCCGATGCCGTACCAGCCCCGGGACGCTTCGTCCTCGCCGCCGACACGGTGGTCGCGGTGGGCCGGCGTATCCTGCCCAAGGCGGCAACCGAGCAAGATGCACGTGTTTGCATCGATCTGCTCTCCGGCCGCCGTCACCGGGTGCTGACGTCCGTCGTGCTGACGGCCCCCGACGGGCGCCGGGCCGAACGGCTGTCTGAAAGCGTTGTCGCCTTCTCCCGTCTGACCGAGGCACAGAAGATCGCGTGGTTGGCTCTGGGCGAGTGGGAGGGCAAAGCCGGCGGTTATGCGATCAACGGCGCGGCGGCGGTGTTCGTTCGGTTCCTGTCCGGCAGTTTTTCCGGTGTGGTGGGGTTGCCGCTGTTCGAGACCGCGCAAATGTTGCGCGGCTTCGGCTGGCCGCTCCCCTGATCAGGCGCGTCTGAAATTGCCCAAGGTCGTGATCCATGCCGCCTGGAGCCCCGGCGAGGTAAGGGTGGTGACGATGGCGGACGGCGTTCCGCTCGACTACGCGCTGTGGCGGCCAGGCTCACCCGACGGCGTTGGCGACGTGTACCGCGGCCGGATTACGGCCATCGTTCCGGCGATGGCGGGCGCCTTCGTGACCCTGGCGGGCGGGACCTCTGGGCGGTCTGATGGCACCGAAGGCTTCCTGCCCGATTCCGCGGGGGCCAAAGGCCTCACCGAAGGCGCGATCGTCCTTGTTCGGATCACCCGTACCGCCCAGGGTGGCAAGGGGCCGCGATTGAGCGCGCGGGTCAAGTGGGAGGAGAATGGCTCCGAACACAAGGGTCACGGTCTCCTGCGGCGCGGCATCGATCCCTTGCGGGAACTCGCCGCGCGGTATCCTGAGGCGAGCGTTCTGGTGGACGATCCGGCACTGGCCGCGTCGTTGCGCGCCGATCTGGGCGACAGGCTCATACGCGTGCCTCAGGCGTTCGACGATGTGATCGAGACCGAGGTGGAAAGTCTCGCCTCATCGGAGGTGACACTCGCCTCGGGGGTGCGACTGTCCGTGTATCCAACGCCGGCCTTGGTGGCGATCGATGTTGACGGCGGCGCCGCTCTCGCGGGGCGGGACGTGGCGGCGAGACGGCACCTCGCATTGAATGTGTCGCTGTTGCCCGAGCTCGCGCGGCAGATCCGCCTGCGCAACCTGTCCGGTGCGATTATGGTCGATCTCGCCGGGATGAAGGCGAAGCAGCGAACGGCTTTGGGCTCGGCACTGGTGACGGCCTTGGCGGGCGATCCGTTGCGGCCGCGGTTTCTCGGTTTCACCGCTCTGGGCCTGGCGGAGATCTCACGGCCCAGGGTGCGAGCACCATTGCATGAGGCGTTGTCCGGGCCACTCGCCTCGGGGCTGTCGGCGCTGCGGACCATCGCCCGTGCGACACGCGCCGAACCTGGGACGCGCATGACCCTGCGCGCCGCACCCGCCGTGATCGCCGCGCTGGAGACCGATCAGGTCGCTCTGACGGAGCTTGCGCGGATCACCGGTCAGGGGTCGAATTCACGATCTGACCCGTCGCTGCCCGGTGACGGCTGGTGTATTGAGGCTGTGCATGGCTAAAGCTCCTCCGCGTTGTCCGATTTGTGGCCGGGCGCCGTCCGCGGCGAACCGGCCGTTCTGTTCACCGCGATGCGCGGAAGTTGATCTCGGCCGTTGGCTCGGCGAGCAATATCGAATTCCTGGGCCGCCTCTGGAGCTGGACGAGGATCCGCCATCGTCGCCGGATGCCGCGTGAGGTCCCCGGCGCGGCTTGATTGGGGGTCGCGTGTGGGGTAAGCACGCCGCTCCAACGC
This sequence comes from uncultured Acetobacteraceae bacterium, assembly GCA_937902425.1. Classification (GTDB taxonomy): domain Bacteria; phylum Pseudomonadota; class Alphaproteobacteria; order Acetobacterales; family Acetobacteraceae; genus Rhodopila. The sequence continues at coordinate 4,980 of CALFNB010000569.1, forward strand.
GGCCGGCGATGGGCCCAGGTAGCTCAGTTGGTAGAGCATGCGACTGAAAATCGCAGTGTCGGTGGTTCGATTCCGCCCCTGGGCACCATTAAAATC
>CALFNB010000570.1 GCA_937902425.1 uncultured Acetobacteraceae bacterium
AACTCGGCCGGATCATAAGATCCATCGGTCCGCCGCAGCGCTTCGCCATGCAGACCGTCCAGCACCCAGCACGCCGCGAGCCCGGCCGCCGCGGCTCCGGCGATGTCAGTTCGTAATGAATCTCCGACCGCCAGGACGCGGTCTTTCGGCATCCCCAGTCGCGCCAGCACAGGCTGGTAGATCGCCGGGTCGGGCTTGCCGAGCGAACGCACATCCCCGCCAAGCGCCCGATACCGTGCCGCCAGAGCACCCGCGCACAACACGCGCACGCCGCCGCGAATGACCTCCAGGTCCGGATTGCCACAGATCATCGGCAGACGATGCTTCGCGCAGTCCTGCAGCGTTGGCTCGAACTCGTTCATGTCGCTGGGGTTACGATGATCGTCCGGGCCGGTGTTCAGCACGAAATCAGCTTCGGCCGGGGTCGCGACCGTGGTCAGCGGCAACCCTTCCAGCACCGGCCGATCACGCTCCGGGCCGAGATGGAATACGCGTTGGCCCAGAGCGGCCCACCAGGCGTCGGGCGGGGACCGCAAGGCGCGGCGCACCGCCTCCCCGCTGGTCAGGATGTCGGTATAGAGCGCGTCCTCGATCCCCATCCGGCGCATCATTGTCCGCACCGCGTCGTTCGGGCGCGGCACGTTGGACAGCAGCAAGGTCTGCTTGCCGGCATCGCGCAGGTGGGCGAGGCAATCGACGGCGTGCGGAAACGCGTTCACGCCGTCGTGTATGACGCCCCAGAGATCGAGCACGAAGCCGTCATATTCCGCCGCGATTGAGGCGAAGCCGTTCAAAATTCGCATGCGTCACCGTTCCACGAGATCTTGCGCGGCGGTGCCTACCGCGTCTTCAACCCGAACGAAACCGGCTGCTTTCAAGGCCGCCGCCAGGTCCGCCTTCAGCCGCGGGATCAACGCCGGTCCGTGATACGCGAACCCTGTGTAGAGTTGCACCAACGACGCGCCCGCGCGGATTTTGGTCAGCGCGTCGGCGCCGGAGAATACTCCGCCGGTGCCAATCAGTGTCAGGCGTCCACGCGCCAGCAAAAACGCGCGCGCCAGCACGGCATTGGACAACGCGAACAATGGCACACCGGACAGACCGCCGGCTTCGCTCGCGTACGGGGACCGCAAGCCAGCCGGCCGGGTGATGGTGGTGTTGCCGACGATCAGACCCTGAACCCCAAGCGACACACAGGTCTCCACCACCGCGGCGATCCCGTCCGGCGACAGATCAGGGGCGATCTTGACCAGGATCGGCGGGCGATTGGCGACCTCGGCGACAGCGGCGAGGATTTCGCGCAACCGGGCCTCGCCCTGCAGGTCGCGCAGACCAGGGGTATTGGGGGAAGAAATGTTGATCACGGCGTAGTCGGCGTGGGGGGCGACGGCGGCGATCAGCGCCGGATAGTCGCGCACCGGGTCGGCGCCCTCCTTGTTGATGCCGACATTGGCGCCAAGCGGCACGGGCCGATCAGCCAGGGCGGAAAGTTCTCGCAGGTAGGCGTCGAGACCGGCGTTGTTAAAGCCCAGGCGGTTGATCACGGCTTTGTCCGGATCCAACCGGAACACGCGCGGCCTGGGATTGCCCGGTTGCGGCAGCGGCGTGACGGTCCCGGTCTCGACGAAGCCGAAGCCTAGCCGCATCAGCGCCTTCGCCGCCACGGCGCCTTTGTCAAAGCCCGCGGCGAGGCCGATCGGATTGGAAAATCGCCGTCCCAAAACCGACACCGCCAGCACCGGATCATCCGGAGCGCGGGATTGTCCGGCCAGGCCCCGTCGCAGCGCCTGAAGCGCGATACCGTGCGCGCGCTCGGGGTCCATCCGGCGCAGCAACGGCAGCAAGGCGGAGGCGATGGCGGGCAACATGGCCGAGGCTTATGGGATACGCGCCGCTGAGTCGCCAGTGTACTGGGCCGACCCGTCCCTGGGCCACGCTGTCAGAACGCCATTCCAAACGCGCATCGTGGATCGGTCACCGGTCCCGCCGTTCCGATTCGCGCTTTAACAAGGTCGCGATCGGCAACATCGCCGCGATGACCGAGAAGAACGCCGTGACACCCAATATCGCGGCCTGCAACCGGTAGAATGGCAGCCACACTGTCACACCGTCCAACACATGCGAAACGCCGCAACAGAAGATGAACCCGGCATACGTCCAGTACAGCCATCGAGGCACCACCGGCCTGGGCGCGGCCCCAAGAATGATCAGCGCGATCGTAACGATCAGGTAGACAAGCGCGATCAGGCAATTCGAAAGAACGATCATCGCGATAAGGTCGGGATCCCAGGACAGGCAGAAACCGCGCGGGATGAAATCGCCCGTGTCAGACCAGTGTTGCATTTGGCCGCGCCTCGTATCTCAGGATTAATGATGGACCGGGAACGAAACGGGATTTGACCGCCCGTCAGGAGTTCGCCGGAAACTTCAGCTTCGCCGGAAACGTCATCGATGAAATTCGCGTATCACCAGATCGACGATGACGGTCGCCACGCCGCCGCTGAGCAGTCCAATCGCGCCACCCCATAATTTCGCGCGCAATTCGAGCATCGCGACACGCAGATTAAGGTCCGAGATCCCCGCCTGTGCTTCCTTGGCCACCTCGATGGCTTTCTCGCGCGCGGAATCACTGAACCGGTCGATTTTGGAACCAAGGTCGCGGATGGACAGGTCCATCGCGGCGAGCTGCGCGATAATCAGCCGGCGGGATTCAAGCCAGCTTGAGTATTCTTCAGATCCGGCCATCGGACGCTTCACCCTCCGGCGCTCGCGCGGGTACAGCTACCGGCTCCGCCTCGCGGCCGGACGCCGCCCGCTCCGCCGCCGCGAGTTCGAGCAGTCGCGGCGAATATCGCACCAGAGCGAGATTAAAGACGCCGCGCGGCACAACCATCCGCGCCAGCGTGATGTCGGCCGGAAATTCATGACCGTCACTGCGAATTCCGGTGAGCTGCAAGCCCAGACCCATGGTCCGCGAATGCGGACTGAGGTCGAACCGGTTGAACATGTGACGATCGTTGGCATGCAGCTTTCTGAGGCGCTCAGGCATCAGCAGCTCCACATTTTGTCCGATGACCTCGGACCGGTGGCGGCCGAACATGAATTCGGCCCGTTCATTGAACAAGGTGATTTTCCCCTCGAGGTCGGTCACGATGAGCCCATCGGGCAACGCCTCGATCACCGCGTCCATAAGGGAGAGGAACGCGATCCGGTCATGCTGTATCGCGGATTCCCGCTCATCGAGTTCGATCAGACGGTCGATCGCTCTCACCATTTTTCGCACTCCAATCAATTCGAACGAAGCAGTCGGCATGACGCGGCGAAGGCCGCACCGGCGCATCGGTGTCCGGGCGAAACCCGGGCCATGGGCAACACGATTTTCCGCGGGGCATCGCGGCGTGAGCCAACGTCGTATCGCCGGGAGACCGCCACACGGTGCGAATGACTCAAATGACGCCGGGCCATGCCATTACGGCACAAAATCCCCAGATGGCCGCGGCGCGTCAAGGTTATTTTTCCTGTGTCAGATCGGAAGAATGACCCTGGCCGCGGATCTCAGTCCTCGGCATGTGGGCGACGCCGTGGCTGCCGCCGGATCAATTGACCGGCGCCGACAGCACTTTGCCCGCGTCGGCGAGAGCGACACAGATGATGCGGCATTCCTTGGCGCCGGATACCATGATCATGTCGCCCCCGGCCATCATGTCGCTGGCGTCGGAGAAAAAATCGCCGAGCGCCACGGCGGCCAGGGAATCATTCCCTGCCTTGTAGTGCCACAGGGTGAAGCCGTTGGCGTATGCGAGCACCGAGAGATCGCGGATCGCGAAGGCCATGATGAAGGTCCTTACAAAGGAAAAGGCCGCCACCATTGCTGGTCGCGGCCTTCACGGGTTGACGGGTCACGGGAGGAGTGATCAGCGGACGCACCTCGCCCGTTGATGAAGCCGGTTCTAATCCATGGTTATAATTCCTGTCAACGAAAAAATTTCCTA
>CALFNB010000571.1 GCA_937902425.1 uncultured Acetobacteraceae bacterium
CGATGCATTGCCGACCATGGTCAAAGGACCGATGACGGTGACTGGCTTCATCGCTTACGCGCAAGGTTGGGGCGGGCTGTATATCCGCGCCAACAAGCTGGCCTGGAAGCAAATTCATTCGCATCCTGGCCTGGGTATCCCCAACCGGTTCAACATTCCCGACTGCCCGGAACGGGTGCACTGGGAACCCGAATTCGCGCTGATGGTCGGCGCGCCCGGCGCTTACGATTACGGGCCGGAGCGGTGCTCCTGGCTGACGCATCAACTCACCAACTGGATGGGCGACGACGGGTTCTTGCGCCACGCGACCAGCAAGATTCGCCGCCATAATCCCGAGGGCGACGCGCTGTTCATCAAGGCCACGGTCGCGCGCAAATTCCAGGACGACGGCCGCTGCCTGGTTGAAATCACACAGGAGGCCCGCAATCAGGACGACGAACTCTCGGTCCTGGGAACCGGGATCGTCGAGTTACCCTCCTCTGGCGGGATGAGCCCTCCCTTGGCATTATGCCGAAAACCGGAGGCAACATCATGACGAGCGCAGCACCCAGCCGGCGAACCGTCCTCGCATCCGCGGCCAGTCTCGCGGCGATCACGCCTTTCGGCCTCGCGACAGCCCAGAGCGCGGCGGTACCGCGGGAAAAGACGATGATCCTGGTCTGGTCAGGCTCGCGTGAGGGCCGCTGGGTCGATTACGAGTTATGGAACCCCTACTCGATCGGCTCCAATCACCAGAACGGCCCCAACATCATCTACGAGCCGCTGGCGTTCTACTCGGCCTTCGCCGACAAAATGTATATGTGGCTCGCGGAGAGTTATCAGTTCGCGCCGGACTTCCGCCAACTGACGATCAAGACCCGCTCCGGCATCACGTGGTCCGACGGTGTGCCATTCAGCGCCGAGGATGTGGCGTTCACCTTGAATTCGGTACGCGACTTCGGCCCGAAGGTGAAATGGGGGGTCGATATTCATCAGGTGATGAAAGAGGCAAAGGCCACCGATGCCAACACCGTGGTGATCGATTTCCTGGTCCCCTCGCCGCGGTTCTTTTTCTTCATGACCTATAAGTACGACATCGGCGTCTATATCGTACCGAAACATATTTTCGAAGGCCAGGACTGGACAACGTTCAAACATTTCGACCTCGCCAAGGGCTGGCCCATCAGCACCGGGCCCTGGAAGGTCACCGAGGCTTCGTTGCAGCAGAAAGTATTCGATCGCAGGCCCGATTGGTGGGCCGCGAAGGCCGGTCTCGCCCCGTTGCCGGTGGTGGAGCGGACCATCTGGCTCCCCGCGGTCGGCGAGCAGGCGCTGGCCCAGGCGCTGATCACGAACCAGATCGACGCGGGATTTGGGATGCAGCCGGCGACGTTCAAGACGGTGTTCGACGGCAATCCAAAGATCACGACTTATACCGGTCGAAAGCCGCCGTACGGCTATGTCGACTGGTGGCCGATCTCCCTTTACGTCAACAACGATGTGAAACCGTTCGATGACAAGGACGTGCGTTGGGCGCTGTCGTATTACATCGACCGCGGCCAGTTGATCGATGTCGGCTACCTCGGCGCATCGCAGGTGTCGGCATTGCCGATGCCCGATTATCTCCCGTTGCGGCCGTATTTCGACGCCGTCAAAGACCTGCTGGAAAAATACAACACGCTCGAGTTCAATCCGAAAAAGGGCGATGCCCTGTTGAGCGGTAAAGGCTGGAAAAAGGCCGCTGACGGGTACTGGACCAAGGACGGCGACCGCATCAAGGTCGACATCATTGGCTTCGGTGCCGCCGGCCCCGCCATGGGTCCGCTGCTGACCGAGATGTTGAAACGTCACGGTGTCGACTCGGCGTTCAGCATGCCGCCCGACTTTGACGACCGCTTCCAGAAAGGCCAGTTCGTCGGCTCGATCTATGGGCATGGCGGGTCGATCAATGAGCCGTACGGGATGCTGCGGCTGTATCAGGGTCAGACCCTCGCCGTACCGGGCGCGCATCTGGTGAATTTCTCGCATTGGAAGAACGCCGAGTTCGACAAGGTCGCCGACGAAATGTTCGCGGTTGAACCGGGCGACAAAGCGCGCATGATCCCACTGTTTCGGCGGGCGATGGAAATCTGGATTCCGGAGCTGCCCGACATCCAGCTCGTGCAGAACTTTCACCGGATTCCAATGAACACCACCTACTGGACGAACTGGCCCACCGAGGACAACGCCTATGTCAACGGCGCGTCCTGGCATCTGACCTATCCGATCGTGCTGTGGAATTTGAAGCAAGCCTGATCGAATGCGCGCGCTTTACATCGCCAGACGGTTCGCGGTCTTTCTGCTGATCGTCTGGCTCGCGGCCTCGCTGAATTTCTTTCTGCCGCGGCTGTCCGGCCAAGACCCGGTGCGCACGAAACTGTTGGCGGAGGCGCAGTTGGGCGGATATGTGCATGCCGGGATTGAGGACATGGTAAAGGAGTACAATCAGAAATTTGGCCTCGACAGACCGCTTTGGCGACAATATCTGAGCTACCTCGGTGACACCGCGCAGCTGGACTTCAATTACTCGATCTCGAATTATCCGCGCACGGTGCGCGATCTGATCGCTGAGGCGCTGCCATGGACCGTCGGTTTGCTCGGCATGACAACGCTGCTGTCATTTGGCATCGGCAGCTTTCTGGGCGCGTTGCTGGCGTGGCCCGGAGCCCCGCGGTGGATGCGTTACGTGATGCCGCCGTTATGGGCGTTGCACGCGATCCCGTTTTTCCTGCTTGGCCTGATCCTGATGTATTTGTTCGCGTTCCAGTTGCGCCTGCTGCCCATCTTCGGCGGCTATTCTCCCGGTGCCTCGCCAGGCTTCAACATCCGGTTCGTCCTGGATGTGATGGCGCACGCCACCCTTCCCGCGCTGTCGATCATTCTGGTCGCCACCGGTGGTTGGGCCCTGGGCATGCGCGGCATGATGGTCACCACCATGGGCGAGGACTACGTCACCTTCGCTGAGGCAAAAGGTCTGCGCGCATCAACGATCTTCCTGCGCTACTGTGTCCGCAACGCGATCCTGCCACAGACCACCGCGCTGGCTTTGGCTCTGGGGCAGATCCTGTCCGGCGCGGTGCTGGTCGAGGTCATCTTCGGCTATCCCGGCATCGGCGCCCTGTTGTTCCAGGCCATTCGAGAGAACGATCATTTCCTTATTCAGGGTATCGTGTTCACGGTGATCGTCGCGCTCGGGTTCACGACGTTTATTCTTGACGTTTTGTATCCCTGGCTCGACCCACGCATCTCCTATCAGCGGACCTGATAAGTGCTCCGGTATTTGAAGCGCAATCCATCCCTCACGGTTGGTATCGGTTTTCTGGGCGTCCTGGTCGTCTTCATCGCGGTTGGCATGATACTGATCGACCCCGAGGACGCCCGTCCCCTCTCCGCACCCGCTCTCCATCCCCCATCCTGGGCTTATCCCTTCGGCACCGACCGCCAGGGCCGCGATCTGTTCGCCGCGATGGTGGTCGGCACGCCACTGACGCTGCGTATCGGTTTCATCGCGGGCATTCTTGGCGTCGTGATCGGAACGATCCTGGCCTTTGTCGCGGGATTTTATCGCGGCATCGTCGATACGGCGATCCGTGGCGTCGCCGATATTGGCCTGACGGTGCCTGGACTTTTGATTCTCATTATCATCGCCGTCTCGGTCCGCGGCGGCCTGACGGTCAATCAGATGGCGCTGGTGGTCGCCTCTTTGGCGTGGCTCAATCCAACAAGAACGATTCGCTCCCAGGTGCTGACCTTGCGGGAGCGCGGCTATGTGGAGGTGGCGCGACTGTCCGGCATGAACGGACCCGAAATCATCTTTTTCGAAATGATTCCCAATCTGTTGCCATACCTCGGCGCCACTCTGGTGAATGCGGTGTCCGCCGCCATTCTCGCGTCCATTGGTCTGGAAGTTCTTGGACTTGGCCCGTTGGAGGCTCCGACCCTCGGCATGACGCTGTACTGGGTAAACTTCAACGCCGCGATCATCAATGGCTGGTGGTGGTGGTGGATGGCACCGATCGTGATCATTCTTTTGGTGTTCCTTGGGTTGTTTTTCATGACCGTCGGCCTGGACGAAATCGCCAATCCCAGACTACGGCGTTCGATATGAACGCGCTCCGGATCGAGGGCCTGCGGGTTTCCTTCGACCATCCATTGGGCGTGGTGCGCGCGGTTGACGATGTGTCGTTCGCGCTGCGGCCAAACGAACGGTTCGGGCTTGTCGGCGAGTCGGGGTCCGGCAAGTCCACCATGGCACTCGCGATCATGCGCATGATCCGCCCGCCGGGCCACATCGACGGGGGCGACATTCTCCTGGGAGACACGAACCTTTCGACACTGTCCGGCGATGCGATCCGGCGGACAAGGTTGGCGGGGATCGCCATGGTGCCGCAAGGTTCGATGAACGCGTTGAACCCGGTCATGCGCGTTGGCGCGCAGGTGGCGGACGCGATGCGGGATCATGGGGTGCAGCCCAGAGATATCGACCAACTGATGGCTCGGGTCGGTCTGCCGGCCGGCACGGTGGAGAAATATCCGCACGAACTGAGCGGTGGGATGAAACAGCGGGTCTGCATCGCCATCGCCATTTGCCTGCGGCCGACGGTCATTATCGCCGATGAGCCGACGAGTGCGCTCGACGTCGTGGTGCAGCGTCAGGTGATGCGGACTTTGGCGGTTGTGCAACAGGATCTGAACGCCGCGATCCTGTTGATTGGCCACGACATGGGACTCATGGCGCAATTCGTCGACCGACTCGGCGTCATGTACGCCGGACGTCTGGTGGAGATCGCGCCGATCGCCGAGATCGTGCGAAAGCCCAGACATCCGTACACGGAAATGTTGATCGCGAGCCTCCCTTCCATGGATCACAAAGACGCGCTGCGCGGCATTCCCGGTCTGGCGCCGCTGCTGCGTGATTTGCCCTCGGGCTGTGCGTTCCATCCCCGCTGCCCGAAGGCGCGGGACCGTTGCCGGGCGGAACGGCCACTGCCGCGCGAGATCGAAGGCGGCGTGCTGGCAGCATGTCATTTCGCGTGACCACACCTCTGCTTCAGGCTGACCGGGCTGGCCGGATTTATGGCAGCGGGATGCTGGGATCGGCGCGCACGGTGGCGCTCGATGATTTCTCGCTGTCGGTGGGCACCGGAAGTCCGTCGATCACCGCGATCGTGGGAGAGAGCGGCAGCGGCAAAACCACGCTCGCACGTTTGCTGCTAGGCCTGACAACCCCCACGTCCGGAACGATCCGCTACCGAGGCGAAGATATCGCTCGACTTTCAGGTGATTCCCGGCGCGCGTACCGGACCGACATTCAGGCGATCTTCCAGGACCCGTACGGTGTGTTCAATCCATTCTATCGGGTCGACCATGTGCTGACGACGCCGGTGCGGAAATTCCGTCTCGCATCGTCACGGAGTGAAGCCCGCGCGTTGATCGAGCAGGCGCTGCGCACGGTTGGGCTGCGGCCCGAGGAAATTCTGGGCCGCTACCCGCATCAGCTCAGCGGCGGTCAACGGCAGCGCACCATGGTCGCGCGAGCACTGCTGCTGAAGCCGAAAATCATCATCGCTGACGAGCCCGTCTCCATGGTTGATGCCTCGTTACGGGCGACCATTCTCGGATCGTTGCGGCGGCTGACCGACGAACTTGGCATTTCGATTTTGTATATCACGCACGACCTCGCGACCGCGTGGCAGGTCAGCGACAACATCATCGTGATGTATCGCGCGTCGGCGGTGGAGGCAGGTCAGGCGGAGGCGGTGGTGAAGACACCGGCGCATCCGTACACGAAGCTGCTGGTCGGATCGATTCCTCAGGTCAGCCTGACGCGCGACTGGCTGGCCACGGAGCCCGACGTGCAACGGCCCGAGGAGCGTGACGCGGCGTGCCGGTTCGCGGATCGCTGCCCATTCACGATGGCGGTTTGTCACACCCAGCGGCCGCCTCTGTCGCGCATCAGCCCATGTCACGCGGCCGCCTGCCACCTGCATGGCCAGCATGCCGACCTCGCCGCCGAGGACCTGAACGACGTCCTCGCCTGACGGCGGCGATATGGGCATACTGGCGGCCCGGACGAAGGGCCCCACCATGCGCGTTTCCAACTTCCTGTTCCCGCAGAGCACCACCGCCGACGACGACGCGCGCGTCATCGATGAAACACTGCGCGAGGCGCGGTTGACCGATGAACTCGGCTTCGACGCGATCTGGCTGGCGGAGCATCACTTCGACGGCATCTGCGCCTATGTCGATCCGGTCAGTTTCGCCGCCGCCCTCGCCACCGCGACGCGGCATGCCAAGATCGGCTTCGCCGTGGCGCAGGTGGCGTTGCATCATCCGATCCGCATGGCCGAGCAGATATCGCTCATAGATCACCTGTCGAAGGGACGTTTGATCGTGGGTCTGGGCCGTGGCACCGCCTACAACATTTACGACTACCAAGGTTTCGGGATTGATCACACCGAGGCACAGGCTCGGTTCGAGGAAGCCGAGGCGATCATGTTCGAGGCGTGGAAAGGCGCCGCGTTCGAGCATCACGGCGAATTCTTCAATCTGCGACTGCCGGCGTTTCGTCCAGTGCCCTACACGAAGCCGCATCCTTACGTGATTCGGGCCGCCGCGACGGAACACGGCATGCTGGATATCGCGAAGCGCGGCCGACCCTTCATGATGAACGTGCAGAGCAACGAAACAACAGCGCAGCGGATGGAGTTGTACCGCCAGACGTTACGCTCGATCGGCCAGGACGAAGCCACGGTCGCCGAGAACACCGACGCCTGTTGGGCCTGGCGCAATGTCTTCGTGGCGGAAACGGATGCTGAGGCGGAACGCATCGCCGTGCCCGCGTTCCATGCCATGCACGCGCACCGCACGGCGATGCGGGAGCGCGTCTACCAGGAGCAAGGCGTGTCGATCGTCCCGATGCCGGCACCAGGATCGGCACCGCCCGCGCGCATGGTACTGGAACACTCTTTGGTTTGCGGGTCACCGGCGACGGTCACCGAAAAATTGGCCGCTGTCGGCAAGACCGGGATCGGCGGTCTGATCATGCAATTCCGGCTCGGCCCGATGGCGTACGAGGACACCGCGCGCAGTCTGGCTCTGTTCAGCGAAAAGGTGAGGCCGCACCTCTGATTTTGTCCACCAGGGCCAGCGGATTGTCGGGCGGCGCGTCACCGCGCCAGGCGACATGCTGGTCCGGTCGGGAGAGCACGAGCTTGTGGCGGTAAGGGTCCAACGGAGCGACATCGAGCACCCGCAGGGGAACACCGCGATGCGCGGCGGCGTCCGCGAGCCCGCTCGCATCGATGGAACGGTCGAATCGCAGCAAACAAAAATCGCCACCCATCGCATCATACAGCGACGGTCCGTCCTCAAGCCAAAAATGCGGCGTTCTGCAACCCGGAACCGTTGACGGCGTGAACCGGTCCATCGTGTAGGGTGGCGCGGCTTCTCCGTCGTACTGGATAAGCGGCGACCGGTCGTAGAAGTAACCGAAGTTCAACCCGCCGCAGCAAAACTGCGGTGTGTGCATCTTCAGCATGTGCCGGCCAAGAACCGCCTGAGCCTCAACGCTGTCCTCGATATCGGCCGGCACTTCGCTTCGGGTCCGCGCGACCGCCAGCGACGTGGACATCGCATATTTCGAGACTTGCTCGGTGATTGGCCAACGCTCGGCCTCATGCGCGGTGAGAATGTCCGGACTGGCCCAACCGTGCAGCACACCGGCCAACATCCAGGCCAAATTCATCGCATCCGCGATGCCGGCGTTCATGCCGTAGCCGGCGGATGGCACCCAAAGATGCGCGGCATCGCCACAAATGAAGACGCGACGGTCGCGGAACCGATCGGCGAGCAGGCGGCGGCCGATCCAGTTCTCTCGGGTGATGATCTCGTAAGGAAAGTCCGCGTTGACGCCCATGATGGTGCGAAGACACCAGTCGGCATCGATGGCGTCGAATTCGGTTTCCTCGTCGCGCAGATAATTGTGGACCAGCCACGTCTCGCGTCCGTCGACGGCGAACATGTTGCCACTGCGTTTCGGGTTCATCACCTGGGTCGACCATGCGCGTGTCGCCCGCATTCTCTCCGCCAGGCCGGGAGCCCTGACATAGGTCGATTGGGTTCGCCCGATCAGTGCATCGCCGGTCAGGCGTGCATCGATCAAGTGCCGGACGCAGGACGTTGGGCCATCGCAACCAACCAGGTAGTCGCAGTGAATGACATGACGCGCGCCCGTCGTATTGTCGATGGCCTCCGCGACAACTCCGTCGTCGGACTGGGTGAAACCCTCCACTTCCATTTGGTTGATATAGCGAACCCGCGGATGGTCGCCGGCGAGCCTGGCCAGCAGCGGATCGAGATAAATCTGATTGATCCGGTGTGGCGGCTCCGGCGTCGGCCACCAACCATCCGGCCCATCTTTGTTGGTGTAACGATCGCGACGGCAGGGGATCATGATACGGGCGAACTCGGTCCCGATCGCCGCTGTGCGGAACGCGATGTCGTTGGCATGATCGGCCGGGAGACCGGTATCGCGAACCTGTTGCGCGATCCCCAGGCGGCGGAACACCTCCATCGTGCGAGCGGCGACGTGATTACATTTCACGCCCCGCATTTGATCCGGGGGATTGCGCTCAGCGACCACGACGTCGATGCCGCGCGAAGCGAGATCCAGCGCGAGGGTGGACCCGACGGGTCCGCCACCAACAATCAGAACCGCTGTTCGCATCAGGGGCATATCACGTTCACCAGCGCCTGTTGACCGCCGCGCACCGCCGCCGCCGCGCGCTTTAACGCCGCCGGCAGATCGGCTGGCCGCTCCACCTTTTCGCCATGACCGTCATGCGCCGCGACGATTTTTTCAAACGCCGGCGCGGGCAGGTCGGCGAGCAATCTGCCGTCAGCCTCCGACGCGACACCTTTGCTGTACATTTCCAATGTCGCCCGTCGCACCGCGCCATACAGCGCGTTGTTGTAGATCACCGTCAGAACGGGAAGGTTTTGCATTTGCGCGACGTAATGGCACGCCGTCGGATTGGCGAACATATAGGCACCGTCGCCAAGCACCGAGACGACCAGCTTCTTCGGCGACGCCAGCTTCGCGCCGAGAGACGCGGGGAAACCCCAACCAAGGCCACCGGCGGAGCTGAGGGCAAACAGGCTGCCCGGCATATCGAGCGGGCAATACTCCTGCCGGAACGAATATTCGCTGATCACGATGCTGTCAGCGTCGACAACATCGCGAAGGCAATGATTGAGCCAGGGCAAGGTGATGGTGTTCGCATTGCCGGCCCGTTCCGCTTCCTCGCGCCAGGTTTTCCGCAACCCGTTGGACCGCGCGGTCAGCCGCGCCAGACGTTCGGCGACATGCGGCATTGACCGGCCCAGGAGCGCCGTCTCCAGCGCCTCCAGCACGGACAGCGACGTCGCGGTCAGGGTCAGGTCTGACGGAAAGCCTCGCATCGGCAGGCGCGCGTGCAACGGGTCCTCACCGATTTGCACGATTTTCGCATCCGCCCCCGGCGACTCCTTGCTGGGGATCCATGGCACGTCGGTTTCGAAAACGATGACGAGGTCGGCCTCTTTCAGCAACGATCCGGGCGCCGATCCCTGGAACATCGGATGATTGGCCGACAGCGCGAAATACCGCGTGTTGAATGGCACGACCGGCAACGCGTAACGCTCCGCGAGCCGCGCCAGGGCCACGCTGTCCCGCGGATCGCGCCCCAACATCCCCGTAATGATCAACGGATTACGCGCCGCGGCGATCCATTCGGCGAGTTGCTCGATGTCACGCGTCGCTGCCTCCGGCGGGCGCGGCCGGGCACGATGCGCCCGATTGCTCTCCGCCGTTCCGACCGTTTCACCCAGCACTTCTCTGGGCAGACTTAAATACACCGGTCCCTGTGGCGAGGCACACGCCATCTCCAGCGCGCGATCCACCACCGTGCCCGCCTGATCGCCGCGCTTCATTTCGTAGTCCCACTTAACCATTTCGCGCAGCATGCCGGCCTGGTCGTACATCTCCTGAGCCCAATGGATGTGGACGCTGCGGGAGCCTTCGGCACCAGACTCGGTGAACGGGGTACGGCCGGAGCTCAGCAGCATCGGAATGCGATCGCGGCTCGCATCGATCAGCATGTTGATGGAATTGGCGGTGCCAACGTTGGTGTGCAGCATGACCGCCTGCGCGCGGCCGGTGACCATCGTGTAGCCATGCGCCATGCCGACAGCGCAGTTTTCGTGCGGCACGACCATCGGCGTCGGTACCGGCCGATTGGTGCGAGCGGCACGCGCATAAGCCTCGACAATTGGCGCGAAGTCGGTGCCGGGATTGACGAACAGATGGTCGATGCCATGCGCGGCGAGCGCGTCCAGATACTCTTCCGCGGCAATCCTTGTCATGGTTTGGCCTTCTCCTGAATCGCGCGCCAGATTCGCTCCGGTGTCGCGGGCATGTCGATATGGGTCACGCCAAGTGGAGCCAACGCGTCCAGGATGGCGCAAATGATCGTCTGCGGCGCGGCCATCGCTCCGGCCTGACCGGCACCCTTGACGCCGAGCGGATTGGCGTTGGTCGGCGTACCCGACAGCATGATGTTGAGGTCCGGCAGGTCGGCGGCTTTGGGCAACGCGTAGTCCATCAGCGAACCACTGAGCAGCTGGCCGGACTCCAGATCATACACCGTGTGTTCCAGCATCGCCTGGCCGATCCCTTGCGCCAGGCCGCCCTGGACCTGGCCGATCGTCAGCATCGGATTGATCAGGGTGCCGTAATCATCGACGCCATGGTAGCGATCCAGCGTGACAAGGCCGGTCTCGGGATCGACTTCGACCTCGGCGATATGGCAACCATTCGGAAACGTAATGACGTCCAGCAGGTTCCAGACATAGGTGTCGAGCGGTGCCTCCCGCGCGACATCCAGCAATGCGATTGCCCGCTCGCCGGCGACGAACGCACCATTCTCGAACCGTACCTCGTCCGGTTTCGCCTGCAACAGCAGCGCGGCGGCGGCGGTGCCCTTGGCGATGACCTCGTTCGCCGCGCGGAACAGAGCCGCGCCACCCATGTGCATCGACCGCGCGCCGCCGTGGCCATTGCCGGCTCGGACACGGCCGGTGTCACCCTGTGTGTAGCGGAATGTCTCCGGCGGAAGGCCAAGCAAATCGGCGGCGATCTGCGGATAGCTGGTCTCGTGCCCCTGCCCGTTCGACTGAGTTCCCACCAGCAGTTCCACGGTGCCATTGGCGGCGAAACGAATTTCCGCGCCCTCATTCGGTGCGCCGCGCGCGGTCTCCATGAAGCAGCACAGGCCAAGTCCGCGCAGCAGGCCACGTCGCTCGGACGCGGCGCGGCGGGCGGCGAAACCGTTACGATCAGCAAGCGCGATAACGTCATCGACATTCGCGGCGAAACGCCCGCCATCGATGACGCTGCCCAATGCCTTGGTGTACGGGAAATCAGTGACCATGTTGCGCCGCCGCAGATCGGCCGGATCGAAACCGTGACGACGCGCGGCGAGATCGATCAACCGCTCCAGCAGATAGTTCGCCTCCGGCTTGCCCGCGCCGCGATAGGCGTCGATCGGCACGGTATTGGTGAAAGCGGCCCGCACATCCATGGCGATCGCCGGAATGACGTAACCGCTGCCCATGGCATTCGCCGGCGCGTTGGTCGAGCTGCCTGGCCCGCCGCCCGACATGTAAGCGCCGAGATTGGCGATCGTCGAAACATCCAACGCCAGAAAGCGTCCGTCCGGATCCAAGCCCAGACGCGCGGTGGTGATGTTGTCTCGCCCCTGCGCGGTACTGACGAAATCCTCGGCGCGGTCCTCGACCCATTTGACTGGCCGGCCAAGCTGACGCGCAATCCAGAGCAGCATGACCCACTCCGGATACAACGCGTTCTTGATGCCGAAGCCGCCGCCCACATCCGGGGCGGAGACCAGAACCTTGTCCGTGGGCACGCGAAACACGCCGGCAAGCTGGTCGCGTATGGCGTGCACACTGGCGGCGGTGACGAACAGATGGAACGTGTCGTGTTCGAACCGTCCGATCGCCGCGCGGGTTTCGGTGGGTGCGATGATCAGACGGTTGTTGATCAGGTCAAGCTCGACCACATGGGCCGCGCGTGCCAGGGCAGCGCGAACGGCGCCGGGATCGCCTTTCTGAAATCGGAACGACAGGTTGCCGGGAACCTCATCCCATAACAGCGGCGCACCCGGCGCCAGAGCCGCCGCGGCATTGACGACCGGTGGCAGAGGCCGATACTCCACCACCACGCGTTCCGCCTTGTCGCGTGCCTCAGCCGGTGTCTCGCCGACGACGAACGCCACCGGATCGCCAACATGGCGCACCCGGCCATTCGCCAGGGCCGGTCTGGGTGGCACCAACATCGGCCCGACCGTCGCGACCGCTGTCGCGCAGGGCAGCAAGCCAAGATCGGCGATGTCCTCGTAAGTAAAGACCGACGCACCACGCCCGTCGATGCGTTCGATCACCGCGTGCGCGTGCGGGGAACGCACGACATACGCAAACAGCTGTCCAGCCAAATTGACGTCATCGACAAACGTCCCGCGGCCGGTCAGGAAACGTTCGTCCTCAACCCGGCGCGTGGACTGGCCGATGAACGTCACGGGGCGGCTCGCGCTCCGCGGACGAGACGCCCGGGCAACTCGCCCGTGGCCTCGCCATTCCGGGTCACCGGGACGCCGGACATGATGGTCACGTCGTAGCCATCGGCGCGCTGGATCAGGCGGCGGCCGCCCGTGGGCAGGTCGTAAACGACTTCCGGTGCTCGCACGCTCAGCCGGTCGTAGTCGATCACGTTGAGATCCGCCTTATATCCGCGTGCCACGAGGCCGCGGTCGTGCAACCCAATCGCCAAGGCTGAATCACGGGAAATGCGCTTCACACCCCATGGCAACGAAAACCGCGCGCCCTTCCGGTCGCGGGTCCAATGGGTCAGCATCGTGGTGAGCGCGCTGGCATCCGACAGGATACCCACATGCGCGCCGCCATCACCCAGCCCCACGATCGTCGCATCATGGGCCAGCATGTCGTGGACGGTATCCAGATTGCCATAGCTGTAGTTGGACAGCGGACGGTACAGCAACGTCTTGCCGTTATTCTCCAACAACAGATCGTAGGCGAGGTCCGCCGGATCGCGGCCCATCCGCGCGGCCATCGCGGCGATGCTGTCCTCGGGCGGCGGTTCGTAGTTTGGTGGGTCCGACATGGGAAACATGCGGTCCCAACGGCGCACCCGGCGTCGCAGGCCGTCATCGCCGGTTTCCTCGGACAGGATCGCCGCGCGGCGCTCCGGCCGGCGCAGTTCGGCGATCTTTTGCTCGAACGGCAGATCGGCGATGGCATCATGGCTCGGTCGGCCAAGAAACGGATTCTGCGAGATCTCGAAGCCGAGGATGATCCCGGTCGGCCGCGTCAGCACCTGACCGAGCATCGGCAAACCGGAACGATTGGCGTCGGCGATCCAGCCGGTGATCTGCCGCCATTCCTCGGGTTTGGCATCCCGTTGCAGAATGGTGATCGCCATCGGCCGGCCGGCCCGTTCGACCAACCGGCGCAGCATGGCGAATTCCAGTCCGGGATCATCGAAATCCGAAATCACCTGCAGCCAACCCGCGCCAATCCCCCGCAATCCCTGGGCGATGGCGCTGAGTTCCGCCTCATCTGCGTCCAGTGTCGGAATATGCGCGCCGGCCTTGGTCTTGTGATTGATGGTCCGGGAAGTCGAAAATCCCAGAGCGCCCGCCTGGATCCCTTCCACCGCGATCCGCGCCATCGCCTGCGCGTCCGCCGCGCTCGCCGGTTCGCGATCGACGCCGCGCTGACCCATCACATGCACGCGAACCGCGGCGTGCGGAACCTGCGTGGCAATGTCGAGATCGTACGGCCGAGCCTCCAGCGCATCCAGGTATTCCGGAAACGACCGCCAGTTCCAGGGAATTCCTTCGATCAGCACTGGTTCGGGAATGTCCTCGACGCCCTCCATCAACTTGATCAACAGGCCCTGATCCGCTGGCTCACACGGCGCGAAGCCAACGCCGCAATTGCCGATCAACGTCGTCGTCACCCCGTGCCACGAACTCGGTGTGATCCGGCTGCTCCACGTTGCCTGAGCGTCATAATGCGAGTGCGGATCGACGAAGCCAGGGGTGACGATCTTGCCCCTGGCGTCGATTTCCTCGTTTCCCCGCGCGGAGACCACGCCAATCGCGACAATCTTTCCGGCTTCCACCGCGACATCGGCTTCGAACGGGTCGCCGCCAGTGCCGTCGATCACCGTGCCGCCACGGATGACAAGATCCACCATGATCAGAACCCTAACTTATCGGCGATGCCGTAGCTCGCGGCGAGATCGCCCAGTCGCTTCCAGGTGGCGTCTTCGATGAGGACGCCGTTCTTGCGGCGATCGCGTTCTTTGTTGAATTCGACCTCGCCTGGATAGAACACTTCGGTGAAGCCCTGCGCCTTTGGCGTGTCTTTCAGGTAGTGCGCGAAATCGGTGACCTCTTTCTTGAACGTGGCCAGATCGCGGAAAGCCGCGACATTGAACACGGCCATGAAGCAACCGTCGTTGTGGCGGCCTTGCGGATCGATACCGAAACCAAGTCCGGTCAGCAGGCCGGACAGGATTTCGACGATCGCGGCGAGGCCGGTTCCTTTGTAGCCCTCGGTGCCGCCCAACGGCAGCAACGCGCCGCCCGCCCGCAGCACTTTCGGGTCGGTGGAGGGCTTGCCCTCAGCGTCGATCAGCCAGCCCGCCGGCACCTGCTCGCCGCGCGCGGTGGCGACGTTGATCTTGCCGGCGGCGGCGGCGGAGGTCGCCATGTCGAACACGAACGGCCCCTCCAGATTCGATGGGATCGCGAAACTGATGGGATTGGTACCCAGCCGCGCCTTGGCCCCGCCATACGGTGCGACCGCCTTGGGCGAGCGCCCGGAATCGGCGGTCGTCATCGCGATCATGCCCTCGGCGGCGGCGAGCAGCGGGTAACTGCCGAGCCGGCCAACATGGCTTTGCCGCAACACGGTCGCGGCGGCGACATTCTGCTTTTTCGCCTTTTCGATCGTGTAGCGCATCGCCCGGTCGTTGACGACATAGCCAAAACCCCAGTTGCCATCGATCACCGTCGTGGTCGGGGTTTCCTGCTTGATCTCCCACGGCGCGCCCGGCACGATGTGGCCGGCCTTGATCCGGTCGATGTATTGCGGGATCAGAATGATCCCATGCGAGTCATGTCCCACCAGATTGGCGCCGACATTGTAGCGGGCAACGGTCGCGGCTTCCTCGGCGGAGGCGCCGGCGGCGACAAGCAGCCCAATTTCGATTTCCGTCAGACGTTCGGCGGTAACGTTTGGCATGGATCCACTCCCTTCCCAGGCTTGGCGGAAGGCTACGCCATTCAGGCCGCTCTGGCCAAGCGGGCCTGGCTTCTGTAGGATACGGAGGGGAATTCAAGAGAGGAGCGTGCCATGGCGAAGTCAAACATCTATGCCGGTGTCGCCGGTTATGTCGGCCGGGCCGATCAGGTGGGAATGGTCGGCGTGTTCAGTCGCGCGGCGGGAGCCGAGACATGGACACACCCGATCAGCGAACACGAAACGTACACCGTGCATGTGCATCCGATCGATCCGAACGTGGTGTTCGCCGGTACCAAGGACGGCGTCTATCGCAGCACCGACAAGGGCAAATCGTTCCGGCGCACGAACTTCCCGGGCGCGCGACAGATCTGGTCGTTCCTGGTGGACTCGGAAAATCCGAAGCTGGTGTATGCCGGCGGCTCGCCGATCTCGATCTATCGCAGCGAGGATACCGGCGAAACGTGGAAGGAAATGCCCGACCCTGGCATGCCGGACCGCGCGGTGATGCCGTTCGCCTGCCGGGTCATGCGGATGGCGCAACATCCGAAAAAGCCCGCCACCATCTTCGCCGCGCTGGAAGTGAACGGCGTGATGAGCACCAACAATTACGCCGAGAGTTGGACGGACCGCAGCAAGGATCTGCTGCGTCTCGCGGAGAAGCCGAACCTGAAAAGCAAGATCGTCAGCAACACCTACAATGAAGGCATGCTCGACGGCCATGCGATCGCGATCAATCCGGCCGATCCGGATGGCGTGATCTTCGCGGCGCGGATGGGTTTGTTCCAAACCCATGACGGCGGTGAGACCTGGCAGGACATGGAAGTCGGCAGGTACTCGCCGACGACCTACGGGCGTGACATCAAGGTCGGTGCTGACGGCAAGACGCTTTACGCCGCGCTGAGCGTCGCCGCCGCGAGCAAGGATGGTGGCGTGTACAGCAGCACCGACAAGGGCCAGACCTGGAGCCGTTACGATCGCGTCCAGGTGCACGGCACGATCATGTCGGTGGCGCCGCATGCCAAGGACCCAAACCGCATGGCGATCGGCGCGCGCTACGAAGGCGAGATTTACGGCACCGAAGACGGCGGCGCCACGTGGGAAGCGCTGACCTTGCCGGCGGGCGTGAAGGACATCTACTCGCTGGCGATTTCGTAAGTCCGGTGGACGGGCGGCCTCCGCGAGAGGCCGCCCGTCACAGCGAAACCCAGGCGAGCAGCAAGACGAACGCGGTGATGGCGGCGGTGGCGTGGGTCGCCATCAGAAGACCGGCGAAGCGCCGCGCTCGTTTCTTCAACAACGGAATGAATGGCCCGAACGCCAGCGCGATGCCGAACAGCACCGCCGCGGCGATGCCAAAGGATCCGACACCCATCGCATCCCCGCGGCGAGGCCCCTGTAGCGCGATGACCAGAAGGCCCAATCCGACCGCGCCCAATAACCCGTGCACGATGCCAACGACCGGCCATCGACCGCCGCGCAGATGGCGCAGCGCCAAGGTGACACCCAGCGCCACCGCGGCGGTCAGTGTGAAGGCGGACGCCCGGATTACGCCAGCACGCCCAAAGCGCGCAAGCGGCCGATGTCGTCGGTGGAGTAACCGGCTTCGCGCAGCACCGCGTCACTGTGCTGACCGATGGCGGGGGCTCTTCGCGCCGGCACTTTCTCCACGCCATCGATATGAAACGGTGAAGAAACGGTCCACTGGGCTTCATCCGCGAACGGCACCAACGCACCGCTGTCGCGCATCTGCCGGTCGTCGAGAACTTCATCGACGGTGCCAACGATGCCAAACGTCACGCCGACACCGTCGAGGATCGTCCGCCAATCGTTCAGATCGCGTTTGGCGAATTCGGCATCCAGGATTTTCACCAGATCGCCCGCGTATTGCTTGCGCGACTCGTTGGTGGCGAACCGTGGATCGTTGGTCAGGTCTTCGCGCCCGATGGCGGACAGAAATCCGGATAATTGCCGCTGCTCGTTGAACAGCGCCATGATGAACCAGCGGCCGTCACGGGTCTGATAGTGGTTCGCCAACGCGTTCGGCGCTTCCTCACGGGTTGGACGATGCGCCACGTGCTCGCCGAACAGGCGCGTTTGCACCGCGCAGCCGTTGGCCCACAGACCGTTCTGTAGCAGAGACGACTTCACCACGCCGCCGCGGCCGGTCTTCTCGCGCCGGTACAGCGCGGTGACGATGGCCGCGTACAGGCCGGTGGCGCTGGGGTGGTCGCCCATGCCGGGCATGGAACGGGACGGCGGCGTCGTTGCCTCGGCGCGCACCTGGTCCATGAGACCGGTGCGTGCCCAGTACGCGGTCGAATCGAAACCGGTCTTCGCCGCTTCCTCGCCCGCCTCGCCATAGGCGGTGAACGAGGCATAAATCAGCCGCGGGTTCAACGGCAGCAAATGCGCGGGCGACAAACGCAACCGGTCCCGCACAGGCAGCGGAAAATTGGTGACGAATACGTCGGCCGACGCGACCAACCGGTGCAGCGCCGCGATGCCGTCGTCGTGCTTCAGATCGATCGCCAGGCTGCGTTTATTCCGGGAAGTCAACTGCCAGTAATAATCGACTGTGCGGCCGGGAATCGGGCCTCGCCCGCGCCACGGATCGCCAACTCCGGGAGGCTCGACCTTGATCACGTCGGCGCCGAAGTCGGACATGATCGTCGCGGCGGCGGGCCCGGCGATCCAACTCGCGCAGTCGATTACTTTCAGGCCGGTGAACAGGCTTTCGGTCACTGGTAGTTCTCCCCGCTGATCGCCACGGGCCAGCGTGGCCACCTGTGACGCCTCTGGCTCTCTCCCACGGGCTTCTCACGGGCCATGTCGCGGGTCAAGCCTGGCTGTTTCAGAGTAAGCCCGGGACCTCAGCGCAAGTGGCATCACACGGACTCGAATTGGTGATATACTTCTACCTATGACCCTCGCCGAGGCCTTGTTCGGGACCGACACGGCGCCCATTGTTTCGGGCGCCATGACCGGGCCTTCTCCCGAGTCCGCGAAGTATCTTTCGGATGCGCGACGTGCATCCCAAACGATCGCGCGCTTCACCGCTGGCCGCGGCTTTGATGACTGCCTGGCCGACGACATGCTCCGCGCGGCCGTCGCGGGACGACGTCGTTCCGACGTCTCCCTCGCGGACACGATTCCCGATCTTCCGCGAATTGTCGCGTTCCGAAATGAGTTGATGCACGGCTACGCCACCGTCGATGACAAACTTGTCTGGGGTGTCGTGGAGCGCGAACCGCCGGTCCGTTTGGCGACACTTACGCGGATCCTCGCGGAAGCCGAACGATGAATGCGCGTACCGTGGCGGGAACCTACCTGCCACGGTACGCAGGCCGCCAACGACGCTTACGGCTCCTCATTCGTGAAAATGATCGTTCCGGATGCGGCGAACATCCCGCCCACCCCGTGACACACGGAGATCTTCGCGTTCGGCACCTGCGCCGCCGCGGTGTGACGCATCTGCCGCACACTCTCCTGCAACGCGTACATCCCGTACATGCCCGAGTGCATGAAGGACAACCCGCCGCCATTGGTGTTCAGCGGCAACATCCCGCCCGGCGCCGTGTTACGCGCCGCGATGAACGCCGCCGCCTCGCCGCGCGGCAGGAAACCGAGATCCTCCAGCCCATAAATCGGCAGATGCGCGAACGCATCATAAATCATCAGATGATCCACGTCGTTGACGCTGATCCCCGCCTGCTGAAACGCCGTCGGACCCGCCACACGGAACGCCCGCGAAGACGTGAAATCCTCCATCTGGCTGACCATCGGCGTTTCCACGCTCTCACCCGTGCCGAGGATATAAACCGGCTTCGTCCTGAAATCCTTCGCCCGCTCGGCCGAGGTCAGGATCAGCGCGCCACCGCCATCCGTCACAAGGCAACACATCAGCAAGCGGAACGGCCACGCGATCATCCGGCTGTTCAACACATCGTCGGTCGTGATCGGGGTCTTGAACGTCGCCCGCGGATTCTTCGCCGCCCACTCCCGCTGCACCACGCACACCTGGGCGATCTGTTCCTCGGTCACGCCGTACGTCTTCATGTAACGCAGCACCGGGATGGTGAACATGCTCGGCGGGCCCATCGGACCATAAGGCTGCTCGAACTGCCCGTTCAGCGACGAAGCCGCGACCGAACGTGCCCCCACACCAACCCGCGACCGGCCGCTCTCGCCATGCGTGATCAGGATTGTCTTCGCAAGCCCAGACTCGATCGCCGCCGCCGCGTGGCGGACGTGGATCATGAACGAGCACCCGCCGACCGACGTCCCATCCACCCAGGTCGGCGTAATCCCGAGATAATGCGCCAGTTGCACCGGGGTCTCCCCGGCGGTGGCGATGCCGTCGATATCCTTCGGCCGCAATCCGCAATCCGCCATCGCGTTCAGCGCCGCGTCGGCGTGCAACTGAATTTGCGCCATGTCGGGAATAACACCAAGCTTCGTCGTTTCGGCGGCGCCGACAACGGTTACAGCGTTTCTGCGCATGAGCTTAATCCTTCGCCGGACGGAACAGAGGCAACGTAATGGTGTCGTTCTGTTTTTCGAACACCACCTCCAGTTCCATGTCGAGTTGCAAGGCCTCCGGCGTTTGTTCGCATTCGACGATGTTGCTCATCATGCGCGGCCCCTCGGCGAGTTGCACGACCGCGATCGCGTAAGGCGGCTTGAAGCCAGGCACCGGCCGATGATGGATCACGTAGCTCCACAGCACCGCCTTCCCCGACGCCTTGAACCAACTCACTTTCCGCGATGCGCATCCTGGGCAGAACGGCCGCGGCGGGAAGTAGTTCTTGCCGCACGAATCGCAGCGTTGCAGCCGCAATTCGCCGGCGTTGGTACCATCCCAAAAGCCTTGCGTTTCCGGCGTCGGCACCGGCAAGGCGCGTCCTGGTTCAGCCATCGGTATCGTCTCCCCCTGGTTCGTCATCCCCGTGCTCGTCACGGGGGATCTGTTTCGGCACCGCGCGGCGTCGGATCCCCGTGGCGAAACTCAGACGGTGCGGCGTCCCGAGATGTACGCGACACCTTGCGCGCCGACATTCTCGGCATGCGTTTCGCCCGCCCTGACAGCGCAACTGTCGCCAACCCGGAACATTTCCGCTTTGCCATCGCGGGTAATGGTGATCTCGCCACCGATCACCATGACGCGCGCGTCCCAGTCATGCGTGTGATCGGGGTTCGCCTGACCCGCGCGCAAGCCGCCGTAAAACACCTCATAACCTTCACGTTTCAGGTCGGCTTCGAATTCGCTCTGGTTCATCGCAACTCTCCGATCATCGACGGTTGGCGGGACCGCGACGGCCCGCGACATAGCTCGCGCCGGCCGACCCGGCGGCTTCAGAATGCCGGCAACCGGCATGCAGTTCGAACGACTCACCCACCTCGAAGGTACGAGCGCCGGAGTCCTCACGATCGACGGTCATCGCACCGTCGACCACCAGCACGCGCGCGTCGAACGGATGCACGTGTTCGGGGTTCACCGCGTCCGGCTGCATCGAAATCGACACGATCTCAAACCCGTCCTGGGTCAACGCTGCCTCGAACGTGGCGCGATCCATGGTATTCTCTCCCCGAAGCCGCATTCTCGCCCCAAAGTCCGGGCGAAGCTAACTGACCAGCACCGCCTTGCCAATGACCGCGCGGTCGATCACCGCCTGCAAAGCCTCCCGCGCCTGATCCAGGCGAAACCGGTGCGAAATGCGCGGCTTCAGTTCGCCGGCCGCGGCCAGCTTCGTCAGTTCCCGCATATTGGCGATCGCCAGCGCCGGGTCCGCCTCATTCAGCCCGCCGATCCGCACGCCAATCGCGTCGATGCCCTTGATCAGCAAATAGTTGCTTCGGATGTTGGTTGGCCCACCGCCAAGGAACCCCAGGATCAACAGCCGGCCACCCCAGGCGAGGCAACGCAACGACTCTTCGCCCACCTTGGCACCAATCGGATCGTAGACGATGTCGACGCCACGATCGCCGGTCAGTTCCTTCACCTTGTCGACGAAACCGCCGTGATATTCGATCGCATGATCGGCGCCCTCTTCCAGGCAGGCCCGGTGCTTCACCTCCCCGCTCGCGGTCGCGATCACTTTGGCGCCGAACAATTTCGCGACCTGGACGGCGGCGATGCCGATCCCGCCGGCGGCGCCATGCACCAGCACCCACTCACCCGCCTTCAGCCGGCCGCGTTGCAGCAGCGCGTGATACGCGGTGGAGTACGCGCCGCGAAACACCCCGGCCGCCTCCAGGCTCATGCCGTCGGGCACCAGGTCGCACAGCGCGGCCTTGGCATTGCCGAGTTCCGCGCAGGCCCCCAGCGTGTGTCGCGACATGACGCGGTCGCCGGGTTTGAACGCGGTTACGCCGGGTCCGGCGGCGATCACTTCACCGGCGGCCTCCCCGCCCGGAATGAACGGGGGCTCCGGCCGGAACTGATATTTGCCGGCCAGCATCAGGACGTCGACATACTGGACACCCCGGGCGCGAATCCGAACCTGGATTTCTCCGGGACCAGGCGGCGGCGGGTCCGGCAGATCACGCAAGGCCAGGACCTCGGGGCCGCCAAACGCCTCGCACACCATGGCCTTCATCGTCGTCCTCCCCGCGTGACACCGGCCGGGCAGGGTAACCGCCCGACGGATGCAAGGGTAGCACAACAAGGTCCTGCCGCGGGGCAACCGGGTGAAACCGTCCATGGCAGATCACTAAAACGTTGCATCCATGCTGACGGTCTGGATCGGCTCGGTCTGGTGCGGTGAGGGCAGGCCGGAAACCCGGCGCGGGCAAAAACGACCCGCCCGACACCCCCTTGGCCCAATTGCTGCACTGCACTATCCTGTTCGCAACCGCGGAAAATTTCGTCCGCGGGCCAGCCAGGGAAGCACAGACATGGACCGGGTCGACGCCGCCGGACTGAGGATCGCTCGCAGCCTCTTCGAATTCGTCAACGCCGAGGCGATCCCTGGCAGCGGTGTCGAGCCCGCCGGTTTTTGGTCCGGCTTCGCGGCACTGCTGAACGACCTCGGTCCGCGTTGCGCGGAATTGCTGGCGAAGCGTGACGCGCTGCAGACCGCGATCGACGCGTGGCACATCGAGCAGCGTGGCAAGCCGTTCCACCAGGAAGTCTATCTGAGTTTCCTGCGGGACATTGGCTACCTGGTCGACGATCCGGCCGATTTCGCGGTCGCCACCAGCAATGTCGATCCCGAAATCGCCACCATCGCCGGGCCGCAGCTCGTGGTTCCGGTCACCAACGCCCGCTATGCGCTGAACGCGGCGAATGCGCGCTGGGGGTCGCTGTATGACGCGCTGTACGGCACCGATGCGCTGCCCGAGGATGACGGCGCCACCCGGGCCGGCGGCTTCAACAAGGTTCGCGCCGCTCGCGTGGTGGCGAAGGCGCGGGAGATCCTGGATGCGGCGGTCCCGCTGGCCGCGGGCAGTCACGCGGATGCGTCGGGATATGCGTGCGGGGACGGATCGCTCCGCGTCGCGCTGAAACAAGGCGCGCATACCGGCCTCAAGGATCCGGCGGCCTTTGTCGGCTACAGCGGCGATCCGGAAAAGCCCGATGCGATCGTGCTGGAACACCACGGTCTGCACTTCGAACTCTTGATCGACCGCGCGCACCGGATCGGCAAGGACGATCCCGCCGGAGTCGCCGACATCATGGTCGAGGCCGCGATCACCACGATCCAGGACTGCGAGGACTCGATCACCGCCGTCGATGCCGAGGACAAGGTGCTCGCGTATCGCAACTGGCTTGGCTTGATGAACGGCGACCTGAAGGACACGTTCGAGAAGGGCGGCCGGACGATGACACGGGCGCTGCATCCGGACCGGTGCTACACGAAGCCGGGCGGCGGCACGCTGTGGCTGTCCGGGCGCAGTCTGATGCTGATCCGTAACGTCGGTCATCACATGTACACCGACGCCGTGCTCGATGCCGGCGGCAATGAGATCCCCGAGGGGTTCCTTGACGCGGCGGTCACCGCGCTGATCGCGATGCACGATCTGCGCGGTACCGGGCCGATCAGGAACAGCCGCGCCGGCTCGGTTTACATCGTGAAGCCCAAGATGCACGGGCCGGAGGAGGTCGCGTTGACCGCCGATCTGTTCGCTCGGGTCGAAACCTTGCTTGGCCTGGCGGCGAACACGCTGAAGATGGGCATCATGGATGAGGAGCGGCGCACGTCCGCCAACCTCAAGGCCTGTATCGCGGCGGCGCGCGAACGGGTGGCGTTCATCAATACCGGCTTCCTCGACCGCACTGGCGACGAGATCCACACCTCGATCGAATCCGGGCCGATGATCCGCAAAAGCGACATGCGCGGCACCGCGTGGATCAAGGCCTATGAGGATCAGAACGTCGATATCGGGTTGCAATGCGGCCTGCGCGGCAAGGCGCAGATCGGCAAAGGCATGTGGGCGGCGCCGGACCGGATGGCGGACATGCTGGCGCAGAAGATCGGCCATCCTCAGGCGGGGGCGAATACCGCATGGGTGCCCTCACCCACCGCGGCCACGCTGCACGCGTTGCATTATCATCAGGTCGATGTGGCCGCGCGGCAGACCGAGCTGGCGGCGCGCGCGCGGGCGAAGCTGACCGACCTGCTGACCATTCCGGTGGCGGACCGGCCCAACTGGTCGCCCGAGGACATCCAACAGGAACTCGACAACAACTGCCAAGGCATACTGGGCTATGTGGTGCGGTGGGTCGATCAGGGGGTCGGCTGCTCCAAGGTGCCGGACATTCATGACGTTGGCCTGATGGAGGATCGCGCGACGTTGCGCATCAGTTCGCAGCACATCGCCAACTGGCTGCACCATGGCGTGACGACGCGGGAGCAGGTGATGGCGACGCTGTGCCGGATGGCGGCGGTGGTGGACCGGCAGAACGCCGGCGATCCGATGTATCGGCCGATGGCGCCGAAGTTCGCGGGGCCGGCGTTTCAGGCCGCCCGCGATCTGATCTTCGAGGGGCGGGCGCAACCGAACGGGTATACGGAGTTCATTCTGCATCGGCGGCGGCGCGAGGCGAAGGCCGGCGTGGGGTGAACTTGCCGCTGAGAGAGGGATGCTCGCTACGACGTTGCTCTAAGCTCCACTTGTCGCCGGGATGGGACCCGAGCGAGCGCGTTGGGCTACCCGGCTAACGATGCGAACCTGCCGCCTTGACAGCTCATCATCGTGTGACCAATGCTGAGACGAGCCAAAAAGACGGCGGTGCCCTGGGCATGAGGGGCAATTGGACCGTGAATTGCCCGGCAGGCTGGGTCTGATATCTCAGGAATGATACTGA
>CALFNB010000572.1 GCA_937902425.1 uncultured Acetobacteraceae bacterium
CGATTGACGGGAAGGTCCTGCGCAGGTCCTTCAATCGCGCCAGCGAGAAATCAGCGCTGCATATGGTCAGCGCCTGGGGATGTGAGCAACGGATGGTGCTGGGGCAGATCGCCACGGACAAGAAATCGAACGAGATCACCGCAGTGCCAAAGCTGCTTGAAATGTTGTCGTTGAAGGGCACCATCGTGACCATGGATGCGCTCAATTGCCAGCGCGCCCTCGCTCAACAGATCGTGGACCAGGGGGGCGATTATGCCCTGGCGCTGAAGGGGAACCAGCCCACGTTACACAATGACGTCACCTTGTTTCTGAAGGACCCGGCATGCACGGGTACCACGAC
This sequence comes from uncultured Acetobacteraceae bacterium, assembly GCA_937902425.1. Taxonomy (GTDB): domain Bacteria; phylum Pseudomonadota; class Alphaproteobacteria; order Acetobacterales; family Acetobacteraceae; genus Rhodopila. Next base: position 341 of record CALFNB010000572.1, read on the forward strand.
GGCGCGGACCGTGGACGCGGATCATGGCCGCATCGAGACACGCACGGCGACGGTTTCCACCGATATCGCGTGGCTTCAGAACCAGCACAAATGGCCGGGCCTCACCGCGATCGGCATGGTGACCCGCATCCGGGAACTGACGGACAGATGTACTCGAGAGACCGCTTATTACCTGCTCAGCATGCCATTATCGGCTGAACGCCTCAACGAGGTGGTGCGCGCTCATTGGGGCGTGGAAAACCGGTTGCACTGGCGGCTCGATGTCATCATGAACGAGGATCAACAGCGGAACCGGTCAGATAATGGCCCGAACAATCTGGCGGTACTGCGTCATATGGCGCTGAACGTAATGCAGAAGGACACGACGAAAGGGTCCTTGCGCGGCCGGATCAAGCGGGCTGGATGGGATGATAATTACCTTAAGACCTTGCTCGCGCTATTCTGAATTTTGAAGTGCGATTGCCCTGAGCAACCAGGACTCCGTCTGCCTGGGGTCGGAACCCGCATCAAGCCTCGGGCCGAGCGTGAATGTCCGCTTTGGGTCGAAACCGGCTGTGCGGCTTGGGACTCATTCATGATGAAGGACGCAAGGTGGCCTGGCTTCGAGACTCAACCCGGGAGGCGCACGTTCTATGCGTTACCTGGCAATCGGGGCCGTCACCGTCTCATCCTCCCCGCCAGCGGCCAGCGCATCACGCACCATCGCGGGCGTCACCTTCCGCTTGCGCGACGCCAACGCGTCGTGATCCAACCGCGCCACCGCCGCGCGCAGCACGTCCGGACTCCGCGGCAGGCGCAGCAGCAACCGGTCGTGCAGTGTCTCGTCCGCGACCAGCCGCCGCTCGGCTAACCAATGCAACAGCAGCTGGCGCAGCAATTCATCTTCCGGTGCTTCGACCTCGACGGCTGTCATCGCCCGCAGCCGGCTACCCAGGTCGAGCAGTGTGGTCGCCCAGTGGGCGGGGGGCTGACGGGCGGCGAGCAGCACCGGACGGTCCAGATCGCGCGCGGTGTTCAACAAATGCAGCAGCGCGGCCTGGTCGGCGCGGTCGGCATCATCGACCGCCACGCCGAACCGCGACGCGACCTCGGGGAAGCCGGACAAGGACGGCCCGGAGAGCACGTCGGCCCCAATGCGGCCAACCCAGATCCGTAGCAGATGCGTCTTGCCGCGGTCCGCGCCGCCCCACAGCGCGAGACGGCGGTCAGGCCAGACCTCGGTCCGGCCAAGCCAGGTCCGCGCCGCCTCATTCGACGCGGCGGCGAGAAAGCTGGTCTCGTCATAAACCGGTCTGGCGGGGATCATCAGGGGAAGTTGACGGGACGTCACGGCACCTCGGGCGAACTGACGGGCTGATCGAGATACAGCGGGCTGACGAGATAACGGCGCAGCCAGAACCGAACCAGGACACCGATCGTCGCGGCGATCGGTACGGCCAGCATGACGCCGACGAAGCCAAACGCCGCGGCGCCCGCGAACAATGCGAAAATCACCCATACCGCCGGCAGTTCCACCCGGTCGCCGAGAAACCGCGGATAGATCACGTAGCCCTCGAGGATCTGGCCCGCGATCAGCACGCCGAGCACCACCCCCACGTGCCGCCAATCCGGAAACTGCGCCAGCGCGAGACCGATCGCCATCACGCCGCCGGTCACCGAGCCGACATAGGGGATGAATGACAACATCCCCGCCGCCAGGCCCACGATCAACCCCAGATCGAGGCCCGCCGCAGTCAGTCCCGAGGCATAAAAGAACGCCAGGATGATGCAGCACATCGCCTGCCCGCGCACCCAGGCGGACAAGATCCGATCCACCTCCCGCGCCTGCGCCGTGATCACGTCGGCGTAGCGCCGCGGCACCCAGCCGCCGACGATGACGATCATCCTGGGCCAGTCGCGCAAGAAGTAGAACCCGAGGATCGGGGTGACGATCGCCAGGGTCAGCACGTTGAAGATCGCGAACCCGCTGGTCACGACGCCGGTGGCGGTGGATAGCATGACACTCAACAGCGTCGCGGCCTGGCCGCTGACCAGATCGCGCAGTTTGTCGTTCACGACATCCGAGCCGAAATTATCCTGCAGGTGGGTCAGTTGTTCGCTGGCCCAGCCCTGTAGCAGGAACGCGTATTGCGGGATGCGCGTGGCCAGCAATTTGATCTGGAACAGCAGCAACGGATACAGCAGCAAAGCGAACAGCAGCACGCCGGCGATGAAGGTCAGCACCATCACCGCCGCCGCCGCCCCGCGCGGCAAACCCAGCCGGGTCAGCCGAGTTGTCGGTGGATCAAGCGCATAGGCCAGCACCGCGGCGGCGACAAACGGCGCCAGCACCGAGGCGAACAATTCCAGCGCCAGAAACCCCACCACCAGCACGCCGGCGATCAGCCCAAGCCTTTGGGCCCGCGTTGCGTGTATCAGCCCTGGTGCCGGCGCCACCCCTCTCTGGGCCGGTGAACGGCCGGGCGGACGGACGTCGCCGATACCGATCTCGCCCACCCGAACCTCGTGCATCTCGATCTCATCGGGCCGGGCCATGTCGGCCCTGACGTGGCCTGAGCCAATCCCGGCGGGCCCAATTTCGGCGGGCATGGTCTCATCGCCCATGGGCGGCGAACCACACATAGGCGGCCCCCGAGACCAGCGTGGATGCGGCCACGGTCCAGATCAAAGCGGTCAGCAGCAGAGGGGCCGCCAGTCCGAAGCCCTCCAGGAACAGCGTCGCCGCGATCAGCACGATCTGCAGCGCGGTGTTGAGCTTCGAGACGTACAGCGGCTTTATGACCACCGTCTGCCCCAATACGCCCAATACGATTACGCCGCCCACGATCAGCAGGTCCCGGAACACCACCAGGATCGCCAGCCAATCGGGTAGTTCCCGCACCACGGCCAGGGTCACATACATCGTCACCAGCAGCGCCTTGTCGGCGACCGGATCCAGTATCGCGCCGATGGAATTGCCGCCGTAGCGCCGTGCCAGCCAGCCGTCGACCGCGTCGGACAGTCCGGCCAAGACAAAAAGATAGAACGCGAGAGCCAGCCGATGCTCGACGATCAGCCAGAATGCGAGCGGTACAGCACAAAGCCGGCCGAACGTAATCACGTTCGGTGCGGTGAAAAGGCCCGCCGTGGCGCCCCGTCTGAGTTGCGTTCCGTCTGGCATGGGATGAAAAGGCGGCAACCCCTCATTGCCCGCCATGGGCGGGGCATGTTTGTTCGCGTCTCGTTTCCCGGCTTAGCGTATGGAGGGCCGCCGTGGCCAGTGCAGATCGGAGCGTGGATGGTCCGAATGGTGCCGTACCCCCCGACAGCGGGGCCGGAGCAGGCGGATCGCCCGGTGGAGCAAAATCGAACGAGCATTTGACCTATCGCGACGCGGGCGTCGATATCGATGCTGGCGACGCGTTGGTCGAGGCGATCAAGCCGTTGGCGCGTGCCACGCGGCGGGAAGGCGTATTGGGCGGCCTCGGTGGGTTCGGCGCCTTGTTCGACCCGAAGGCGGCCGGCTTCCGCGACCCGATCCTGGTTTCCAGCACGGACGGAGTCGGCACCAAGTTGCGGATCGCGATCGATACCGGCCTGCACTCTACCGTCGGCATCGACCTGGTGGCGATGTGTGTGAACGACCTGATCGTCCAGGGCGCGGAGCCGTTGTTTTTCCTGGACTACTTCGCCACCGGGCGTCTGGACGTGGCGCAGGCGGCGGCGGTGATCGAGGGCATCGCCGAGGGCTGCCGTCAGGCCGGCTGCGCTTTGGTCGGCGGCGAAACGGCCGAAATGCCGGGCATGTACGGCGGTGGCGACTATGATCTCGCGGGGTTCGCGGTGGGCGCGGCCGAGCGGGGCACTCTGTTGCCGCGCGATGTCCAGCCTGGCGACGCGATCCTTGGCCTCGCGAGTTCCGGCGTGCATTCGAACGCGTTTTCGCTGGTGCGACGCATCGTCACCGCGAGTGGCCTGAGTTGGACGGCGCCGGCCCCATACGCGCCGGACAGGTCGCTTGGACAGGCGCTGATGACCCCGACGCGGATTTACGTGCGCTCGGTGTTGGCGCTGCATCGTACAGGGCTGTTGAAGGCGGCCGCGCATATCACCGGCGGTGGACTCCCAGGGAATGTGCCGAGGGTGCTGCCGGACGGGATGGTGGCGGCACTTGAGCCGGCGTGGCCTGTCCCACCCGTGTTCCGCTGGCTCGCCCGCACCGGGGGCGTGCCGGTCGAGGAGATGATCCGGGTGTTCAATTGCGGCCTGGGGATGGTGCTGGTTGTCTCCGATCCCGGCGCGGCGACAGCACTGCTGACCCAGGAGGGCGAAACGGTCTACCGGATCGGCACGGTTCAACCCTGCGCGGGCCAGACGGAGGCGAGCATCAGCTTCACACCCCCCGCGGACTGGCTCGCCCCGGACGGGCTGGCATGAAACGGCGGGTCGCTGTTCTTATCAGTGGACGCGGTTCCAACATGGCCTCGCTGGTCAGCGCGGCGCGGCACCCGAAATTTCCGGCGGACATCGTTCTGGTGCTGTCGAACCGGCCGAACGCACCCGGCCTGAAACGCGCGCGCGACGCCGGGATCCCGGCGCGGGCGATCGATCACCGACTGTTCAAAGGAGACCGCGCGGCGCATGAGGCGGAGATCAACGCCGCGCTGCTGGCGGCGGAGGTCGAGATCGTCTGCCTCGCCGGCTACATGCGTTTGCTCACCCCGCTGCTGGTCGGCGCCTGGCGCGGCCGCATGCTGAACATCCACCCGAGTCTGCTGCCGGCGTTCCCCGGACTGCATACGCATGCACGCGCCATCGCGGCCGGCGTGAAGCTGCATGGCTGCACGGTCCACCTGGTGACCGAGCAAATGGATGAAGGGCCGATCCTCGCCCAGGCGGCGGTTCCGGTGCTGGAGGGCGACACCGCGGACACGCTGGCCGATCGCGTCCTGGCGCAGGAGCATTTGATCTATCCCGCCGCCCTCGCCGCGTTCGCCTCCGGCCGCGCGACCGGTCCCGCACCAGCGGGTGCGGCGCTGCTCAATCCAATGCCGATTTGACGCTTCGTTTCCGGGCGTTGCCCGGACGTTGCGACCCCGGGCCTTGCCCTGTGGGGCGGGCTTGCCATAGAACAACCGCGACCAATCCACCGTCGCCGAGGCGTATTATGGCTCATCAACCGACTGTTTTCCGGGGACCCGACACCGAGGAAGCCTTCCTCGCGGACAAAATGCGCTTCTGGGGCGGCGTGAACAAAGCAATCGTGGGCACGATCATTTTCATGGTTGTGCTGCTGGTCGGGATGGCGTCGTTCCTCCTGTAATTCGGCCGTCTTCGGTTTCGGCTCTCCTCGCCTGCCGCGTCATGGTCTGGCTCGTCCGGGCCACCTGATCCAAGCGAGCGCATGTCGGGTGGGCCGAGACGGGGAGTCAGGATCGTGCGTCCTTTCGTCCGGCGCGTCGCCTTACCGCCGCGGGTATTCGTGTTTCAGCCTGACAACCCGCTGCGCGGCATCGCGCTGTCGGCCGCCGCGTGCGCGGTGTTCGCGATCGCCGACACCACATCAAAATATCTCAGCACCAGCCTGCCGATCATCGAAATTCAATGGATCCGTTATGTGCTGTTTTTTGGCATGGCGGCGACCGTCGTGGCGCGCACGCCGGGCCGGCCGATGCGGCCGCGCAATCTGAAGCTGCAAATCGTGCGCGGGTTGTGTGTGACCGGCAGTTCGGTGCTGTTTGTTTATGGCATCCGCGAAATGACCATGGCGCAGGCGACCACCATCAGCTT
>CALFNB010000573.1 GCA_937902425.1 uncultured Acetobacteraceae bacterium
TTCCGATCTCAGATGGCCGCTTCGCCCGGTTCAAGGCGAACGGGCCGGTGTTCTTGGCCACACAAATGGCATGTCAGGCGTGCATCCGGTGTCATCGGTACAGAAAATGCCGGTGACGTTAACACCCCGAGCGACGCGGGCATATGGGGTGTAAACCGTATCGGAAAATGATGGCGGACCGTCGGGCCGATTCGGCCAGCCTGGCATCATCGACAGGCAAGAGCGCGTCTCGCACGGAGCGACCGGGGCGCCCACGCCGGCTCCGGCCAAAACCGGCCTGTTTCGTGGTTTGCCCTTTGTCCGCCAAATACCTCCCGATTTGCGATGGCGCGGTAGGGTTACACCCCATCGTTCACGCCGGACGGTGCACCTATTCTCGGCGCCCAAAACATGGGTGTGAATCGGGTACATAGCTCCATGACGGATGACGGGCGTGGAGGGATCCGCATATTCTCGCGCTTCTCGTCCATCTTTCTCTGCGAACACCAACCGGCGGCCCAAGAAAGTCCACCGCCATGAGCCCGGGCCCCTCATCCGAAGAGCCGAATCATGCGGGCGATTCTCCGCAACCAAGCGAGCCGCTTTTTTCGGCGCGGGCCACAACCCTGTTCCGGGTCGCGTTGGGCGCAGCTGTCCTCCTGGTCACCGGCACCGGCTTCATGGCGTCGGCCTATTTTCATTCGTCTTCGTGGGATGGGATCGGGTTTGCGCCCGCGCAGCCTGTGCCTTTCAGTCATAAACTGCACGCGGGCGAGCTCCGGATGGATTGCCGCAACTGCCATGCCACGGTCGAAACGTCCGCCTTCGCGGGCATGCCGTCCACCGAGACCTGCCTGTCCTGTCACTCGCAGCTGCTGACGAGCGCACCCACGCTCCAGCCGGTGATGGCGAGTGATGCGCATCACGTGCCGCTGCAGTGGATCCGGGTGACGCGGTTGCCCGACCACGTCTATTTTGACCACAGCATTCACGTGAACAAGGGCGTGGGTTGCACCTCCTGCCATGGCGAGGTCGGGGAGATGGCGGTCATCGCCCAGCGCGACCCACTGACGATGCGCTGGTGTCTCGACTGCCACCGCAATCCCGGTCCCAGGTTGCGTCCGTCCTCCGAAATCTTCGCGGCGATCTCGCCGGTCGCCCGGCCTCACGACCCGCGGGAGGAGCTTATGCGCCTCGATCATATTCACCTCATGAATCTGACCGACTGCTCGACCTGCCATCATTGATTGCCATGTCGCCATCCCCACAACCCCTCGCCTCGAAGGTCGTCCCGGAATTCTGGCGCAGTCTGGACGAACGGGCTATGACGCCGGAATTTCAGGCGCGGCTCGCGACTGAATTTCCCTTTGTCGCCACCCTCGGGCCGTCCGAGCTGGATCGGCGAAATTTTGTCAAACTCATGGGTGCTTCGATCGCTCTTGCGGGTCTGACCGGTTGCGTCCGGCGTTCGATCGACAAGATCGTGCCCTATGTCGTGGCCCCTGAAATTTCCGTTCCGGGCCGTCCCGACTATTACGCGACGGCCATGCCGGTGGAGGGATTCGCCCGCGGGATTGTCGTTGAAGCGCATTTGGGCCGGCCGACCAAGATCGAAGGCAATGCCGATCATCCGGAGAGCCTGGGCGCCACCGATGCGATCACCCAGGCGGCCATTCTCTCCCTCTACGATCCCGACCGCTCGCGCGGGCCCCGGCGACTGGCCCAGCCAAGCGATTGGGCGGCCTTTGATACCGAGTGGGCGCAGCACCGGGCGGCCCTTCTCGCCACCCAGGGCCAGGGTCTTGCCTTGCTGACGGAGCCCACCAGTTCGCCGAGCATCCGGCGCGAACTCCAGCGCATTCTCGAACTGTTCCCAAAAGCCAGGTGGTATCAACACACCCCACTGGCCGGATATGAGGTTGGCGGCAGCCAGCCCGATTACGATTTCAATTCGGCGGATGTCATCTTCACAATTGGCAGCGATTGCCTGCACCGGCATCCAGCCGCCCTGCGCTATGGCCGCGCGTTCGCCGGACGGCGCCGCGTGGTAAACGGCCAAGTGAGGATGAACCGCTTTTATGCGCTGGAAAGCACGCCGAACGTCACCGGCACGCTGGCCGATTTCCGGTTGCCCGCTTCGCCCGCGCGGATGCGCGCGGTGCTCGACGCACTTGCACAAGCCATCGCCCACAACGCACTGCCGCCAGCCGCCGGGCTGTCGCCGGCCGAAAGCCAATTCGTGACGACGCTCGCGGCTGATCTTCGCAAGCATGCGCCGGCGGTCGTGTGCGTTGCTGGACCGGAGGAGGAGGCCGACATCCAGCGCTGGGCGCTCGCGCTCAATGCGCACTTCGGAGCCAGCGGAAAAACGATCCGCTTCCTCGCGCCGCAGCGGTCGGACACGGACAAGGCGTCGGCGGGAGATCTGGCGGCGCTGGGCGATACGATGCACCGCGGCGAGGTGACGCATCTCTTCATGCTCGGTTCGAATCCCGCCTATACGGCGCCGGCCGATCTCGATTTTGTCAGCCAGTTGGGCAAGGTTCCGTTTACCGTCCATCATGGCGGTCACGTCGATGAAACGGCGGCGTTCTGCACCTGGCATCTGGCTGAAAGTCATTGGCTGGAAACCTGGTCAGACCTGCGCGCCTACGACGGCACGGCGACCATCCTCCAGCCGTTGATCGAACCGCTTTATGGCACGCGAAGCAGTCTGGAAATCCTGCGCCGGTTGACGGCTCCGTCGGGCGACCAGGCCTATGCCATCGTCCGTGAGACGTGGCAGCATGCGAGCGGCGGATCGGATTTCGAACTTCATTGGAATCGCTGGTTAAATGCGGGAGTGGTCGACGGTTCCGCGACCCCGGCGGTAGCCGGCCCTTCCGCCGGCGGTGATTTCCCGGTGCTCACGCATTCGGCAGCCGAAACCCTGCCGGTCCTCATTTTGCAACCGGACTCCACAATCGGGGACGGCCGCTGGGCCAACAATGGCTGGCTGCAGGAACTGCCCAAACCCCTTACGTTGCTCGTGTGGGACAATGCCGCACTGGTCAGCCCCGCCTTCGCCGCGAGACAGGGGATCGTCAACGGCGATGTGCTGGCGTTGTCGATCGGTCCGCACACGGTCGACGCGGCCGCCCTGATCATGCCGGGGCAGGCCGACGATTGCGTCACCCTCTCGCTGGGCTATGGCCGGAACGCCGCGGGATCCGTGGGCAACGGGCACGGGTTCAATGCCTATCGTCTCCGCACGGTAAACGCGCTCTGGCGGCAATCCGGCCTGCGCGTCGAGAAAACCGGACGTCGTTACGCCCTGGTGACGACCCAGCAGCAATTCGCGATGGAAGGCCGCGACCTCGTGCGGGTGGTCGCACCCGATGCACTGAGCGTCCCGCCGCCCGCCGCCAGTCCCACGCTGTATCCGCCGTGGAAGGCAGGGGGCTATGCGTGGGGGATGTCGATCGACCTCAGCACCTGTCTCGGTTGCAACGCCTGCATTGTGGCCTGCCAGGCGGAGAACAATATTCCGGTGGTCGGCAAGGACCAGGTGGCCCGCGGCCGGCAGATGCACTGGATCCGGGTCGACACCTACTTCTCGGGTGACCCGACCAGCCCGAGCGTGGTGCATCAGCCCGTGCCCTGCATGCAGTGCGAAAACGCGCCGTGCGAACTGGTCTGTCCCGTCGGCGCGACCGTGCATAGCAGCGAGGGGTTGAACGACATGGTCTACAACCGCTGCGTGGGCACGCGCTATTGTTCCAACAACTGCCCCTACAAGGTCCGGCGCTTCAATTTCTTTGACTACCGGTCCCCGCCCGGCGCGCTGTCCCATCTGCAGGAAAACCCCGATGTGACCGTGCGCGAGCGCGGCGTGATGGAGAAATGCACCTATTGCGTGCAGCGCATCAACACCGCGCGCATCGCCGCTGAAAAGGAAGACCGGCCGATCCGCGACGGCGAAATCAAGACCGCGTGTCAGCAGGCGTGTCCGGCTGAGGCCATCGTCTTCGGCAATCTCGCCGATTCCACCAGCCGCGTGTCGCTCCGCAAACGCGAGCCGACCAATTATCTCCTGCTTGAGGACCTGAACACCCGGCCCCGTACGACCTATCTGGCGAAAGTGCGTCAGCCGACCGGAGGCACCATCTCATGAAGCCCCCGGTTGAAGCTCCGGCCCCAGGACCCGGCGAGGCGCTGATCGCACCCGGCCAGACCATGGAGTCCGTCACCCGGACGATCAGCGACATTCCTCTGCGGCATCCGTATCCGCGCTTTTGGTGGACCGGCTTTCTCGTCGCCTTCGCGCTCGTCCTTCTCCTGCTGACCTCGATCGCCTGGCTGTTCACGCGCGGGGTCGGTATTTGGGGCATCAACATGCCGATCGCCTGGGGCTTCGCGATCGTGAATTTCGTCTGGTGGATCGGCATCGGGCACGCCGGTACGTTCATCTCGGCAATCCTGCTGCTGCTGCACCAGACGTGGCGCACCTCGATCAACCGGTTCACGGAGGCGATGACGCTCTTCGCGGTCGCCTGCGCCGGGCTGTTTCCGATCCTGCATCTCGGCCGGCCGCAGTTCTTCTACTGGCTGGTGCCCTATCCCGACTCGATGGGACTGTGGCCGCAGTTTCGCAGCCCGCTGGAGTGGGACGTCTTTGCCGTCTCCACCTATGCGACGGTTTCACTGGTATTCTGGTATGTCGGCCTGCTGCCCGATCTCGCGACGATGCGCGACCGCGCCGCGACGCGGTTCAAGGCGCGGCTCTACGGTCTATTCAGTCTCGGCTGGCGCGGCGACGTCCGGCACTGGGTGCACTACCAGAAACTCTACATTCTCCTCGCCGGACTGGCGGCTCCGCTCGTCATTTCGGTGCACACGATCGTCGGCCTGGACTTCGCCATCGCCATTCTGCCGGGTTGGCATTCGACGATCTTTCCCCCGTATTTTGTCGCCGGGGCGATCTTCTCCGGCTTCTCGATGGTCCTGACGCTGATCATCCCGCTGCGGGCGGTTTACAAACTGCAGGGTCTTATCACGGCCCGGCATCTCGACCTGATGGCGAAGGTGATGATGGCGACCGGGTGGATCGTGATCTACGGATATGCCGAGGAATTCTTCAACGCCTGGCGCAGTGGCAACGTTTACGAACGGTTCGTGGACGTGAACCGCGCGGTCGGACCCTATGCCGGCTATTTCTGGGTCCTGATGGCGTGCAACGTCATCGCGCCGCAATTCCTGTGGTCGCGCTGCCTGCGCCACAACGTAGGCGTGCTCTTCGTCGTGGCCCTGCTCGTGAATGTCGGCATGTGGATCGAACGATTCGTCATCGTCGTCACGAGCCTGCATCGTGATTTCCTGCCTTCGTCCTGGGGCATGTATCACGCCACTTTCTGGGATTACTCGACCCTAGCCGGCACAGTCGGCCTGTTTGTTGCACTCCTGTTCCTGTTCCTGCGCTTTCTGCCGGCCATCTCGATGACTGAAATGCGCCGCTTCGTGGCGACCAAGGAGGGCGGCCCATGAAGGCCCCCGTTCACGGTCTGCTGGCGGCCTACGCCTCCGAGACGTCATTCCGGGCGGCGCTCCGGGGCCTGCGCGAGGCCGGCTGCGTGCGGACTGATGCCTACACTCCTTACCCGCTGGAAGCCGGGTTGCTCCCCCAGGCGGCGACTCCGGTCGGCTGGATCATGTTGCTCGCCGGCGTCATCGGCGCGAGCGGCGGCTTTTTTCTGCAGTGGTTCGCCTCCCGCGACTATCCCCTCAATGTCGGCGGCCGGCCGCTCAACAGCTGGCCTGCTTTCATCCCCATCACCTTCGAGCTGACAGTGCTGACGGCCGCGCTGGTCGGCGTTCTGACCTTGTTCTGCCTGGCGGGTCTCCCCCGCCTGCATCACCCGGTCTTCACTGATCCGCGTTTCAAGCGGGCGAGTCAGGACCGCTTTTTCATCTGTCTCCGCGCCGACGATCCACTTTACGCGAGTGAAAACGTGCGTCGCATCCTGACAGACTTGCACCCGGAATCGATCGCGGAGGTGCCGGCATGAAGGCCGGATCCCGTATCCCGCGGGCCATCGCGGCGCTGCTGCTCGCGATCGGTCTCTCCAGCTGCGACAATATGAAGCATCAGGAAA
>CALFNB010000574.1 GCA_937902425.1 uncultured Acetobacteraceae bacterium
CGCGCCGTCACCATCGTCGACGCCGAGGAACTGGGCGGCACGATGATGAAGAAACTCACCGAGTTGTTCGACGAGGACGCCCAGGCGGCATGGGCCAGAGTGGCGGCGGAACGGTCCGCCGTAGTGGTTTAGCGTACCCAGGGCGGTGAGTGCCGCCGCTTCCGGGCGGTGACCCAACACCGGGCCGCACGAGACGGCCTGGAGGCAGTGCCCATCGCCGTCATCCCCGGGCCAGGCCCGCGATGACAAAAAGCAGGCGCCGCCATCTGCGAATGATCGGGCGTGCTGGCCCAAGGCCGATGGCATGCGACGCCCAGGCCGCGACAGCATTTTCACGGATGCGAGCCGTTCGCGAGACATCGCAACGCGGCCTGATCGCAAATCTCGATTTCCGAGGTGTTGGTTACTTCGATAATCCGCTCGTCGCGCAATTTCTTCAGCGTGCGAACAACAGTTTCTATGGTGATACCAAGATAGTCGGCGATATCGCCCCTGGCCATCGGCAGCACAAAATGCACCGGCGAGCGTTGACCGGCGGGCACGAGGCGGCTGCGTGCCAGCAGGAATGATGCCACGCGCTCTCGCGCGCTCTTGCGTCCCAGCAGCAGCATTTGTTCCTGAGCCGCGACAAGTTCGGTGGAGGCGAACTTCAGCAAACGCTCCTCCATGCGTGGGAAATCACGCATGAGCATCCGCAGCCGAACGCGCGGAAATCGACAGTAACGCACGGTATCGATCGCTTCGGCGCTGAAAGCATATGTGTCCGAGACCGCGAGGCCGAGAAAATTCCCCCCGTTCGCGAACCCGGTGATCTGACGCCGCCCGTCCGGCAGCAACTTATACATGCGGGCGGTGCCACTGATGATATTGAAGAACGAGGTGGCTGGGTCCGCGTCCGCGATGAACTGAGTACCAGGTCGCGCGATACCGCCGATGGCGGTGGCGCCGAGGCGGGCGAGATCGGCTTCCGGGATGGCGTCGCAGACGCTCGTCCGGCGGACAACGCAGGTCGCGCACGGGCGTAACATGCCCAGAGGCGCAAGGACGATCGGAAAGTCCATGACAGCGTTCATCAATCTGCTCGGCCTGGACCCGTTCTCGTCTTCGTAGACGCGACAGCTCGCGCGTGCGCCAAGGGACGCTGAGCGTTTCCGAGTACCCCGCGAGGCAATGGCGCGGTATATTTGCGTTAAAAGCGCTTTGAAGACGCCGCCGAAGGTAATCGAGCCGATTATACCGACTGTGCGCCCGCTCCGGCTCGTCCGTTGTGCATTACGGTGACCTTTCGGTCATGGCGCGCACGCGGCCAGGCGGCCCTCACGCCTCCCCAGGCGCGGGCGGCAGGCCCAGCAGCATCCTGCCATATGGCACCATCCCGAGGTGCCGCGACACCACGGTGTGCGTGCTGATCGTCACCACGTCCCGCCACAGGCTTTGCAAAGGCTCCGCATCATACACGGTGCGCGCTCCGACGAGTTCGACCAACCGCTCCACGCCCCGTCGCGACTGCCAAACGGCGAAGGCGATATCCCGCCGGTTCCGCATCACCTGCTCAGGCGGGATGACGGCGCCAGAATCAACGAGCGCCAGAGTTTTCTCGCGGCGCGCGTTCATGACCAAAGCGGCGGTTTCGATTTCGGCCGCCGCCTCGCCCAGTTGCTGTTGGACGACTTCGGAGTCGCCCATGACGCGGACGCCACGGGACAGGCGTGTCCGCAACGCATTGGCGACGAGGTTCAGGGCGCGTCGCGCCAGGGTGAACGCGACCCCCGGCAACGAGAACGGCACCAGCAGACCGCGCGGCGCTCGCAACAACGTGTAATCCGGATGCACCTGGGCGCCCGGCGTCGTGCCGTCATACAGATCACGCAACAAAACGCTTCGATGCGCGGGGACGAAAACGTCGTTGAGCAGCAGCGACCGGCTGCCGGTGCCGCGCAAGCCCAGTACTTCCCAGTCGTCGACGATCTCGATCTCCCGTATTGGAACAAGCAAGTAACGGGTCGGCCGGTTGCCCGCGGCGTCCTCGCAACGCGCGCCGATGACTGCCCATTGCGCATGCAGGCAGCCGGAGGAGAACGGAAACCGCCCGCTCAACCGCCAGCCTCCCGTCGTCGCGCGCGCCGTTTCCCTGGGCGCCAGCGAGGACGAGGCAACGGCCAACGGGTCATCACCCCAGACATCTTGCTGCGCCCGCTCCGGCATGCAGGCGAGGATCCATTGGTGTTCGCCCAACACCGCGTAAACCCAGGCACTGGCGGCGCAGCCCTCGGCCAGGATTTCAATGATGTGAGAGAATATCCCGAAGCTCGCCTGATGTCCGCCGAAACGACGCGGCTGCATGAGCCGGAGGATGCCGGTCCGATGATACTCCGCGATCGTTTCGGCGGAGACATGGCGTGCGCTCATGGTGGCTGGCTCGCGCGCCGCCAGGGCGGGAACCATGGCGCGGGCGGCATCGAGAAGCGCGGTCGAACGGTGGGGCATGAACGATATCGTTTGGCTCGCGGTCCGGACTGTCAAGCGCCTCCGGGCGCGGCCGGAGATCGGTTACCTCCCCCGAGACCGTTGACGGACGGACGCACCACGACGCGGACCATGGCTTGACCCGCCGCCCATCCTGTCGTTCAACCCGCCCGCGTGAGCCCGTAGCTCAGTTGGTAGAGCACGAGACTTTTAATCTTGGGGCCGTGGGTTCGAGTCCCACCGGGCTCACCAATGAAATCAAATACTTACATGCAGACTTCTGCCCCAAGCAGCACTTCATGTCTCGGTTATGTCTCACAAAAAGAAAGAGGAGCCGCGAGAGCTCCCGAGGAAGACTGACGATGTATGAGAGGGTCAGAGCTTGATGATCGCCGCGAGGGCCGCGACCGCGACACCAATCATGGCCACATGCTCCCCCGCTACCTGGACTGACCTGTGCTTTACCGAGTCGCGCGGGGCAGATTTTGCGGCATAGGCTGTAACGCTCAAAATTGCCCCAGGAATGCGGCGACCCCCTTTGCGGTAGGTGGTATCGTCCCGACCCTATATCGCCTCACCTGGGCTTATTTTACGCGAATGGCTGGGTGCTTGGGTGGCCCCACCGGTCATAGATACTCCCGCAACTCCTCGACGGTCAGATTGGCTTGACGAAGAATCGCTCGGAGCGTGCCGCGTTTCAGGGTCTTGCTGTGGAGCGCGACCGTAACTCGGATAGTCGGATCATTGGGATGCTTGAGGAAATGGTGGCTTCCCCGCACGTGGTGCACCGTGAACCCAATCCTCTCCAGGGCGGCGATGAGCTTTCGCGGGGTGACAACAGGCAGCCGCACCATACACTCAGAAAGCAGCGGTCACGGTCTCCCTGATGAGCGGCATGCTGGGCTGAGAATCTTCGTCCGGCGCCGGCAGCCCATCCTTGGCGAGGCTCTCCAGGTAGCCGTGCAGTGCCTCCGCAGCCATGGCGCGCGCGTGCTCAAGGGAATCGCCTTCAGTGATGAGGCCGGGCAATGCGGGAAAGGTCACGACAAACCCACCCTCTTCGGCAGGCTCAAAAACCGCAGTGTACCGGTACTCTCTGGTCATAATCGCCTGTTCCATATGCGGTAAGTATATCATACCAACCAAATTGAGTTAGGAATTCTCGCTCTTCTCCACGTCGCGTTCTTGCAGCATGCGCGTCATCTCGTCGTCGAAGTCGTAGAAATTATTTGGTGTGTCTTGGGTTTCATTTTCCATTTTTAATGATGGGCTTTAGCTCAGTATTTTTATATTTTGTATTCTTAGCTGCATATTGTTATAG
>CALFNB010000575.1 GCA_937902425.1 uncultured Acetobacteraceae bacterium
CCTCCTGGACCTCCGTCAAAGGGCGAGGCCCTTTGAAATCTGTCCATTGGTGGGTTCTTGGAGAGGGGCCTGCACCGACCTTGTGAGGTCTCGGTCGGCCCCTCTCCAAGAACCCACCAAAATGAATGGTTCCAAGGGCCACTGCCCTTGGCGGGGATCCAAGGGGCAGAGCCTCTTGGTCGGGGTCCGGGGCGGAAGCCCCGGCGCTGCCTCGGCTCCAGCCGATCGCAGGGGGCCTTGAATCCCCGCGCCGAACACCAAAATTCGCACTCGGTGATTGACCTGGCCCACCTGCCGTGTATAGTCCGCCGCCTTGGCGCACTCCCCGCACGGGGCAGTGCCGCTTGCGCATTTTCTCGGGTGATGACGGCCTGATGTCGTCCCGGGACCGACAGGAGATCTGGGCGTGGCACGTATCGCCGGTGTGAACATTCCAACCAACAAGCGCGTGTTGATCGGTTTGCGCTATATCTATGGCATCGGACCGAGCAAGGCCGTTGAGATTTGCGGCAAGCTCAACATCCCCGATGATCGGCGAGTCAATCAGCTCTCCGATGACGAAGTGCTTCGGATCCGCGAACTGATCGACCGAGATTATCAGGTCGAGGGTGACAAGCGGCGTGAAGTCGCGATGAACATCAAGCGGCTGATGGACCTCGGTTGCTATCGCGGTTTGCGCCATCGCAAGGGCTTGCCGGTGCGTGGTCAGCGCACACATACCAACGCCCGCACCCGCAAGGGCAAGGCGGTGGCGATCGCCGGCAAGAAGAAAGTCACCAAGTAGGGATATCCGTCCGTTCGGATTCTGGATGCCGCGCGAGGTACTTCGTGCGCGGTAAATAAATGGAGCACAATCGACAATGGCGAAACCCGCCGCGGCAGCGCGTCCGCGCCGCAAGGAAAGAAAGAACATCACCTCTGGCGTGGCGCACGTCGCCGCGACCTTCAACAACACCGTGATCACGATCACGGACGCTCAGGGCAACACGATCGCGTGGTCTTCGGCCGGCAGCCAGGGCTTCAAGGGCAGCCGGAAGTCCACGCCCTACGCCGCGCAGGTCGCGGCCGAGGACGCGGGGAAGAAAGCGCGCGAGCACGGCATGGAAACGCTGGACATTGAAGTCAGCGGTCCGGGATCGGGGCGGGAGAGCGCGTTGCGGGCGTTGCAGGCGGTAGGATTCCAGGTCAGCGCGATCCGCGACATGACGCCGATCCCCCACAACGGCTGCCGGCCGCGCAAGCGCCGGCGGGTCTGACGTTTCAGTCCGTGCCCATTCTCGGGGCGGACGTGGTTATGGCTGCCAGTTGCAGCCCGTGCCGGGTGTGGCGCGAACAATATCAGGTGTGACATGAGACAGAGCGCGGTCATTCAGCGGAACTGGCAGTCACTGATCAAGCCCGAGAAACTCGAAGTCGAGCCGGGTGCCGATCCCGCGCGCGTGGCCACCATCATCGCCGAGCCGTTGGAACGCGGGTTCGGCATGACCCTCGGCAACGCGATCCGGCGGATTTTGCTGTCGTCCTTGCAGGGTGCGGCGGTGACGGCTGTGCAAATCGACGGGGTTTTGCACGAATTCAGCTCCATCGCCGGTGTGCGCGAAGACGTCACCGACATCGTGTTGAACATCAAGCAACTCGCGCTGCGGATGCATGGCGAAGGGCCGAAGCGCATGACGCTGACGGCCGTCGGACCTGGCGAAGTCAAAGCCGGCCAGATCCAGGCTGGGCATGAGATCGACATCATGAACCCGGACCTGGTGATCTGCACGCTCGACGATGGCGCCAGGCTCGGCATGGAGTTCACCGTCAATCTGGGCAAGGGCTACCAGCCCTCTACCGTCAACCGGCCGGAGGATGCGCCGATCGGATTGATCCCGGTCGACTCGATTTACTCGCCGGTGCGCCGCGTATCGTATCGCGTCGATCCGACCCGCGTGGGTCAGGTCACCGACTATGACAAGCTGTTGCTTACGGTTGAAACCAACGGCGCGGTGACGCCTGAGGACTCGGTGGCCCTGGCGGCGCGTATCCTGCAGGATCAGTTGCAGTTGTTCATCAACTTCGATGAGCCGCAGCAAATCCGCTCGGAGGAGCCGCGCGACGATCTGCCGTTCAACCGGAATTTGTTGCGCAAGGTCGACGAACTGGAATTGTCCGTCCGCAGCGCCAACTGTCTGAAGAACGACAACATCGTCTACATTGGCGATCTCGTGCAGAAGTCGGAACAGGAGATGTTGCGTACCCCGAACTTCGGCCGCAAGTCGCTGAATGAGATCAAGGAGGTGCTGACCTCCATGGGCCTGTCGCTCGGCATGACCGTACCGACGTGGCCGCCGGAAAATATCGAAGAACTGGCCAAGCGGCTCGAAGAGCCGTTCTGAGGGGATTGAACCATGCGTCACGGGGTTGCCGGCCGGAAGCTCGGCGTTACATCCACGCATCGCATCGCGATGTTCCGCAATCTCGCGCATGCGCTGCTTAAGCATGAGCAGATCACGACGACGTTGCCGAAGGCGAAGGAACTGCGCCCGGTGGCGGAGAAGCTGATCACGCTTGGCAAAAAGGGTGGGCTGGCGAATCGCCGGCTGGCCCATGCGAAGTTGCGTGACGACGTGATCGTCAACAAGCTGTTCGGCACGCTGGCGGAAC
This sequence comes from uncultured Acetobacteraceae bacterium, assembly GCA_937902425.1. Taxonomy (GTDB): domain Bacteria; phylum Pseudomonadota; class Alphaproteobacteria; order Acetobacterales; family Acetobacteraceae; genus Rhodopila. The sequence continues at coordinate 2,650 of CALFNB010000575.1, forward strand.
GCTACAAGACCCGCGCTGGCGGATATTGCCGCGTGCTGAAGGCCGGCGTTCGTTACGGAGATGCCGCAGATATGGCGGTGATCGAACTGATCGACCGCGATCTTTCCGCGAAGGGTCTCGACAGCGGCCCGGTGCAGGAGACGGCGGAGGAAGAGACCGAGGCGTAACGCCAGGCGGTCTTCCGCCCGGCGCTATGATTTCGCGATGGGCGGGCTCATCCCGTCAGCGCGCAGCTTGCCATGCGGCAATCGTGGCACTGGTTCTCCGCCATTACGCCCCGGCACGTCCGATGGCGGGCCGACTTCAGTGAATTGCGGTTCACGGCATCGCTGGGATTACCCCGCCGGGCTTATGTCGACGACCTCCATCGACTTAATCTCGTCCGGCTCGCCGGTGTAGACGATGAGCGAAACCGTTTCGGTCGCGATCATCGCGCTGTGCGGTTGTCCCTTCGTGTTGAGACCGTAACCGCCGGCGTTTCGCGCGGGTTGTCCGGATTTCGTGCCCCGGCCGCCTTCGAGGTTGAAGATGTGCTCATCCGACAGCGCGACGGCGACGATCTTGATCAGTTTGCCCGGTGGCGGCAGGAACCGTGCGATCCAGGAAATTCCGCCACCCTCCCGACGCCGATCGACAAGAACTTTGAGTTGCACGATATCCTTGCCGTCATACACCGCGTCCGGCCCGTAAAACGGCACGCCCGACGTCCACTCGGTGGCTGCGATATCGACGTGGATCGACGCCATTTCTTGTCTCCTGTTGCGATTGTCGCGCGACCATAGCGACCCACTGCTGACAACGCTGTGTCAGCAGCGAGCGCCTCTTGCCCCGACCGCCGGATCGGCCGATCCTCTGTCCCAAGGCGGACAACGTCCGCGCAGAGGGAGAAACGACAATGGCCATTTTCGTCATCGGCGGCACCGGCTTCATCGGCATCCGCGTCATTCCGCTGCTGGTCGCTCAGGGCGAGACCGTCGTCTGCATGGACATCAATCCGAACGCACCGACGCTCGCCGGTCTCGGCGACCAGGTGACCGTCGTGCGCGGCGACGTCACCCAGTTCGACGACGTGATCTCCAACATGGAGGCGTCCAAAGCCGATCGCGTGATCAACCTGTCCTACAATCTGGGGCAGGACCTGCCGCCGCACCGGGCAACGAAACTCAACATCGTCGGCATGGATAATTGTTTCGAGGCCGCGCGTATCCTCGGCGTGAAGCACACGGTGTTCGCCAGTTCGCTCGCTGTCAGCGGGCAGCAGAAGAATTTCGGCGAGCGCGCGGTGACCGAGGACGATTACAAATACGCCGTCGTGCAATACGGCTCGCACAAGGCGTTCAATGAGTTCCAGGCGAAGGACTACATCGAAAAGCACGGCATGACGATCACCGCGGTGCGGCCCGCGAACGTTACTGGCCCGGACAAAGTGCGCGGCTCGGTCGATCACGTGAACTGCATCACGCGTCCGGCGCGGCGCGAGGCGATCTCGTTCCCCTTCGCCGATGCGATGCGCATTCCGATCCATGTCGATGACATCGCCGAAGTCTTCGTCCGCGTCCTGATGAAGGACAAACCGGCCCATGCCATCTACAACTCCGGCGGGCAGACGATCAGTCTGGGCGAGCTGGCGGACATCGTGCGCGGCTACCTGCCGGATGCGAAAATCAGCTTCGAAAAGCAGACCGGGGGCAAGGAGGCATCGGGCAATTATCTGATCGACAACTCACGCCTGGTGCGGGAGTTCGGTGTTCAGTATCGTCCGTACCGGGAATGGGTGTTGCAGATCATCAACGATGTTCGCGCCGATACCGGACAACCGCCGATCAGGGGCTAAGTACTCCGTTTCATGAATACGGTGACATGGTTTGTGCGCGATAAAAAGGTTCCTGTGCGTAAAGGCAGCGTCCTGACAGGGGAGTGTAGCGCCACGTCGGAAGATACGGTTCCGGAATACGTCACTGTATTTACGAATCGGGGTACTAAGCATCACGGCATCAGACGTGGAAACTTTCCCCACATCCGCAACGACCTTTTTCGTTGGGGTTGATGAACGTGAAGCCGGACTCCAGCGCTTTCACCTCGTAGTCCATCGTGGTGCCGATCAGGAACAGCGACGCCTTGCGGTCGACCAGAACGGTCAGGTCCTTGTCCTTCACGACCTCATCGCCGGGACCGGGCTCGTCGGCCCAGGACATGTCGTAGGCAAGGCCTGAGCAGCCCTTGGTGTTGACGCTGATGCGCAACAGCTTGCCGTGCTCGCCGGACCCGTAGAGCCGGCGGAGACGTTCCGCCGCGGCGTCGGACAACGTCATCAACGGTGGCAGCGCGCGGGTCTTGCGAGGGGTCGTGGTGGTGGTGCTCATGACTGCCTGCTCATTCAGAACATGTTCAATTGCAAACGGGCTTCTTCGGTCATGCGGGTCATGTCCCAGGGCGGCTCCCAGACCGTTTCGACCTCGCAATCAGTCACCCCCGCTATCCCCATCACCGCCTCCTTCACTTGCTCCGGCAGTTCCTGGGCGCTCGGGCAGGCAGGCGCGGTCAGGGTCATTTCGACCTTGACCTTCCCGTCGTCGAGGATGTCGATCGCATAGATCAGGCCGAGTTCATAGATGTTCACCGGGATTTCCGGATCGAACACGCTGGAAATCGCGTCGATCACGGCGGTCTCGGTGATTATCGGCGCAGTCTCCCCATCCGGGGTCCAGCTGCCGTGGGGTTGGCTCATGTCATTCACTGCTCGCCTCCCTCGTGCCATCCAGGGCAGCGACCAACGCGTGCCATGGCAGCGTCGCGCATTTCACCCGGGATGGGTATTCGTGAACTCCCGCGAACGGCTCGAGCCGCTCCAGCGATTCGTCGAGCCCGGCGTCGTGCTCGGGGCACTTCCCCGTGCGCACCATCTCGCGGAACGTTTCAAACAACGCGCGCGTATCGGCTTTGCCGCGGCCTCGCACCGTTTCGGCCATCAGATCGGCGGACGCGACGCTGATCGCGCAACCGCGCGCCTCGAACCCGGTCTCGGCGATCTTGCCGTCGGCGTCGAGCTTAACAAACACCTCGACCCGGTCGCCGCACATCGGGTTGTCGCCCTTGGCGGTGACGTCATAAGCGGCGAGGCGATGGCCGTGCCGCGGCTTGCGGCCATGATCCAGAATGACTTCCTGATACAGGTCGCGAACGTCGTCGTCGAACGTCATGTGAAGAACTCCCGCACCCGGGTCAGCGACGCGGCCAGCGCGTCGATTTCCTCGTGCGTCGTATAGATGCCGAAACTGGCGCGCGCGGTACTATCGAGACCGAAACGATGCATCAACGGCTCCGCGCAGTGATGACCGGCGCGCACCGCGATCCCCTGGCGATCGAGCAAGGTCGCGACATCGTGCGCGTGTGCCTTGTCCAGTGCGAAAGCCACGACGCCGCCACGATCCTGCGCCTGACCGAGTATCCGAAGACCCTCAATGCGCGACAACCGGGCCAGAGCATGTTCGGTCAGCGACGCCTCATGCGCCGCCATTTCGTCGTAGCCAATGGCGCGGACATAATCGATCGCGGCCTTAAGGCCGATGCCTTCGAGGATCGCCGGCGTTCCCGCCTCGAACTTGTACGGAACCCGAGCCCATGTGGACTTTTCGTAGGTGACGGAGGAGATCATTTCGCCGCCGCCGAGAAATGGCGGCATCGCCTCCAGCAATTCGCGGCGCGCCCACAGCACACCGATGCCGGTGGGGCCATAAAGTTTGTGCCCGGTCCAGGCATAGAAATCGCAGCCGATCGCCCGCACGTCGATGGCGCGGTGCACGATCGCCTGAGAGCCGTCGAACAGCACTTTCGCCCCGTGCGCGTGCGCCAGGCTGACGATGCGCTCAGCCGGCGTGACGGTACCCAGAACGTTCGACATATGCGTGATGGCGACGAGGCCGACGCGGCCATCGGACAGCAATGCCTCGAACGCCGCCATGTCGAGTTCGCCGCTGTCGGTGATCGGCGCCACGCGCAGTTCGGTGCCGTGCGCGTCGCGCAGCATCTGCCAGGGCACGATGTTGGAATGATGTTCCATGCCGGAGATCAGCACCGCCTGACCGGGCTTCAGCATGCCGCGGCCGAAGCTGTGCGCGACCAGGTTGATCGCTTCGGTACTGTTGCGCACGAACACGATCTCATCGCGGTCGGGGGCGTTCATCAACGCGGCGACGGCATCGCGCGCCGCCTCATACGCGTCGGTGGTGCGTTCGCTCATCCAGTGCAGGCCGCGATGGACGTTGGCGTATTGCGTTTCCATCGCCTCGCGCATGGCGTCGATCACAACGCGCGGCTTCTGCGCCGAGGCGGCACTGTCCAAAAACACCAGCTTCTTGCCGCGGATGGTCTGCGACAGGATCGGAAAATCCCGCCTGATCTTTTCGACGTTCATGCCTGGCCTTCCCACCAACGCGCGACCGCATCTTCCAACAGACCGCGCGCGGTGTCATTGGTGACGGGATCGAGTGCCTCGGCCAGGAACGCCCGCACCAGGATGGCGCGTGCTTCGCTGTCCGGAATGCCGCGGCTGCGCAGGTAGAACAACTGCTCGGGGTCCAGTTCGCCGACCGTCGCACCGTGGCTGCACTTCACGTCGTCGGCGAATATCTCAAGTTCCGGCTTGGTATCGATCTCCGCGTCGGGCGACAGCAGCAGCGCGCGGTTCATTTGATAACCGTCGGTGCCTTGCGCGCCGCGTGCCACCTCGATCCGCCCCTGGAACACGCCGCGTGATTGTCCCGCGAGCACGTTCTTCACCGTCTGCCGTGACGTGCCCTTCGGCGCCGCGTGGCGCACCACCGAAGTGAAGTCGGCATGCTGCGATCCGGTCAGCAACTGCGCGCCATTCAGATGCGCGACCGCTCCGGCGCCATCGAGCACGGTATGAACCTCCGTCCGGGTGATGCGTCCGCCGATATTGAGGGTGAAACTGTCGTATGTCCCGCCCTCCGCGATCGCGGCATAGATCGTCGCCAGATGGAACGCGGCGGTTGATTCGGTCTGCATCCGCACGTGGGTCAGCACCGCGCCGTCAGCGACATGAATTTCGCTGACCGGATTGTGCACGTAGCAGCCTTCACCCTCAAACAGTTCCATCAATGTCAAACGCGCGCCGCGGCCGAGGCGGATCATGTGCCGCGGGTGCGCCGACGTGCCGTCGATCCCGGCATGCACCAGAAACACGATGCCGGCGTCACGGTCGTTCGGGATGGTCAGCACCGCGCCATCCTCGGCGAGCATGGTGTTCAGCGCGACCATCGGGTCACGGTCGGGCCAGGACAGCTCGCCAAACTCGGGTTGATCGGCGAACCGGGCGAACCCCGGCACGGATGTCGACAGATCCGCACGAAATGCGCCGCCGGCGAACACCAGACGCGCGGCGGCGTTGGGCAGGGCGATGGCGGGCGGCGGACCGGAGCTGCCGAACGACATCCCGCCAAGCGGCTGCAACGTGGTGTATTTCCACGCTTCCGCGCGCCGGCCCCGCGTGGCACCCGGCAGGCCCAACGTACGAAACGCGTCGGCGGCGGCGGCGCGCAACGTTGAGTCACCAGGCAGGCGACCCAGCAACGCCTCGTAGCGCGCCAGGAATCCCGCCGCGCCAGTTTCGAGAATCGCGTTCACGCGGCCTCCGCCAGCATCGCGCCGTAGCCGCTCTTTTCCAGTTCCTTCGCCAGTTCAGGGCCGCCGCTGCGCACGATGCGGCCACCGGCGAGCACGTGCACGCGGTTCGGCACCAGGTGGTCCAGCAGCCGTTGATGATGCGTGATCACCAGCGCGGAGAATTCAGGTCCGCGCAACGCATTCACGCCATCGGCGACGATCTTCAGTGCGTCGATATCGAGCCCGCTGTCGGTTTCGTCCAGCACCGCGAAACGTGGGCGCAGCAGCGTCATTTGCAGCACCTCGTTGCGCTTTTTCTCGCCGCCGGAGAAGCCGACGTTGACATTGCGTTTCAGCATATCGTCCGGCATCGCCAGCCGCTTCAGTTCCGCGCGCGCCAGCTTGAGGAACTGCACCGCGTCCAGCTCGCTCTCGCCATGGGCGCGGCGGACCGCGTTCAAAGCGGTGCGGATGAAGTTGGCATTGTTCACGCCGGGCAGTTCGATCGGTGCCTGGAATGCCAGGAACAGTCCGGCGGCGGCGCGCGCCTCCGGTTCCATGCTCAGCATGTCCCGACCCTCGAACGTCACGGTGCCGCCGGTGACGCTGTGGTCTTCGCGGCCGGCCAGCACGTAACCAAGCGTCGATTTACCCGAGCCGTTCGGTCCCATGATGGCGTGAATTTCACCCGCCGGCACCGACAAATCGATACCCTTGAGGATCGCCTTGCCGCCGATCGAGGCGGTCAGTCCATGAATGTCCAACATCAGCCCACCGATCCTTCAAGGCTCACCGCCAGGAGTTTCTGCGCCTCGACGGCGAACTCCATCGGCAGTTCCTTCAACACGTCCTTACAGAAGCCGTTGACGATCAGGTTGACGGCGTCCTCTTCGCTCAACCCGCGCTGGCGGCAGTAAAACAATTGATCTTCGGCGATCTTCGACGTTGTCGCCTCATGCTCGATCTTCGCCGAGCGATTGCGGCTTTCGATGTAAGGCACGGTGTGCGCGCCGCACTCCTGACCGATCAGCAGCGAGTCGCACTGGGTAAAATTGCGCGCGCCCGCCGCCGATGGCAGCACCTTCACCAAACCCCGGTACGTGTTGTTGGAACGCCCGGCGCTGATGCCCTTGGCAATGATGGTGCTGCGCGAGCCCTTGCCGATATGGATCATTTTGGTGCCGGTATCGGCCTGCTGGCGATTATTGGTGACGGCGACCGAGTAGAACTCGCCGACGCTGTCTTCGCCGAGCAGCACGCAGGACGGGTATTTCCAGGTGATCGCCGAACCGGTCTCCACCTGGGTCCAGGAGATCTTCGACCGCGCGCCCAGACAGGCGCCGCGCTTGGTGACGAAGTTGTAGATGCCGCCGCGGCCTTCCGCGTCGCCGGGATACCAGTTTTGTACGGTGGAGTACTTGATGGTCGCATCGTCCATCGCCACCAGTTCGACGACCGCGGCGTGCAGCTGATTTTCATCACGCTGCGGCGCGGTGCAGCCTTCGAGGTAGGACACGTGCGCGCCGGCCTCGGCGATGATCAGCGTACGTTCGAACTGGCCGGTGTTGCGGGCGTTCATCCGGAAATAGGTCGACAGCTCCATCGGGCAACGCACGCCTTTTGGAATGAACACGAAGCTGCCATCAGTGAACACCGCGGAGTTCAACGCCGCGAAGAAATTGTCCGCGACCGGCACGACGCTGCCGATATATTGCCGGACCAGATCGGGATATTCCCGAATTGCCTCGGAGATCGGGCAGAAGATCACGCCCACCTTCGACAACGTCGCGCGGAAAGTGGTCGCCACCGATACGCTGTCGAATACCGCGTCGACCGCGATCTGACCGGAACCCTCGACATAGCCGTCCTGATCGGCGCCCTCGACACCGGCCAGGATGGCACGTTCCTTCAGCGGGATGCCGAGCTTCTCGTAGGTCCGCAGCAGTTCCGGATCGACTTCGTCGAGGCTTTTCGGACCGGGTTTCTTCTTCGGCGCGGCGTAATAATGGATGTCCTGGTAGTCGATGCGCGCATGCTCGACGCGCGCCCAATGCGGCTCCTCCATGGCGAGCCAGGCCTGGTAGGCCTTCAGGCGCCACTCCAACATCCAGGACGGCTCCTGTTTCCGCTCCGAGATCAAACGAATGGTGTCGGCGCTCAATCCCTTGGGCGCGACGTCCATCTCGATGTCGGTCTCAAATCCCCATTTATAGCCGGACTGGGTGACCGACCTGACGGTATCGAGGGTTTCGCTATCGGCTGGCATTGGAATGTCCTAATTCGGCGTTACGCGGAACGCGGACCAGGTCGGCATCCGGCGGCACGCGGAACACCGCGGGGATCGCCGCCTCCCGCATGTCGGCGAGGCTGATGGCGGACAGCGCCCGCTGGATCGCCTCATTGACCGGGTCCCAGCGGCCGCGCACCGGGCATAAAGCGAGCGATTCACATTCGGTGACGGAGCCGTCGACGCAGGCGGCGAGGGTGATCGGTCCGTCCATCGCCGCGATGACCTCGCCAACCGGGATGTCCTCCAGCGGGCGGGCGAGGCGGTAACCGCCGCGGGCTCCGCGTTGCGAGGTCACCAGAGCGGCGGCGGAGAGCGATTTCAGTACCTTGGCCACGGTCGGTTCCGGAATGCCCGTGGTGGCGGCGATGCAGGGCGAGGTCTGCACCTGCGTCCCGGCGTCGAGGCGCACCAGCACCACGACCGCGTAGTCCGTCAGCTTTGACAGGCGTAACATCGTCGCCAGACCCCTGATCGTGGTAACCGGACCGTGTCAGTCCTGATTGAGCCGAAATGGCCCATCCACCCGTCACCGTCAAGGGGGTTCGCGACGCTGTCATGTGGCGTCCATCGAAGCGCCGGGGTTTCACCCCGGACCCCGACCAAGAGGCTTTGCCTCCTGGACCTCCACCAAGGGCAGTGGCCCTTGGAACCATTAATTTGGTGGGTTGCTCGGAAAGGGGCGCCCGAGACCTGTCAAGGTCGGTGTTGGCCCCTCTCCGAGCACCCACCAATGGACAGATTGCAAAGGGCCTCGCCCTTTGCTGGAGGTCCAGGAGGCAAAGCCTCCTGGCGGGTTCGAAGGGCGGAGCCCTCGCGCTACGCCTGGGTTCACAAGGCCGCATGCCTCGCCTAAAACGGCCACGAATTATCAGGAGACAGTCGATGGCGGGCATGATGGAAGGCAAGGTCGCGGTAGTCACCGGCGCCGGCGGCGGCATCGGGCGAGAGATCGCGATCATGATGGCGGCCGCCGGCGCCAAGATCATCGTGGCGGACATCGGCGCCTCGCTGACCGGCGAGGGCGGTTCCGCCACCCCGGCGCAGCAAACCAAGGCACTGATCGAGCAAAAGGGCGGGGTGGCGGAAATCTGCACGGAATCCGTGGCCGCGTGGGGCTCGGCGCAGAAGATCGTGCAGGCCGCGCTGGATCATTTCGGCCGCATCGACGCCGTGGTGAACAATGCCGGCATTCTGCGCGATGTCATCTTCCACAAGATGACCGAGGACGACTGGCTGTCGGTCATCGCCGTACACCTGAACGGCAGTTTCTTCGTCTCCCGCGCCGCCGCCGAGCATTACCGCAAGCAGGAGAGCGGCACGTTCGTGCACATCTCCAGCACGTCGGGTCTGATCGGCAACTTCGGCCAGGCCAATTACTCCGCCGCCAAACTGGGCATTACCGCGCTGTCGAAATCGATCGCGCTGGACATGCGGCGCTACAACGTGCGGTCCAACTGCATCGCGCCGTTCGCCTGGAGCCGGATGACGCAGTCGATCCCGGCGAGCACGCCGGAACAGCAGGCGCGGCTGGCGAAAATTCAGGCGATGACGCCGGACAAGAACGCGCCGATGGCGGTGTTCCTGTCCTCGGACGCGGCGAAGGATGTGACTGGGCAGGTGTTCGGCACGCGGATGAACGAGATCATCCTGTTCAGTTCGCCGCGGCCGATCCGCATCGTGCACAAGGCGGATGGCTGGACCCCGGAGGACTGCGCCAGGATCGCCGCGCCGGCGCTGAAGTCGGCGTTCATGCCGCTGGATCGCTCGGGCGAAGTATTCAGCTGGGATCCGGTCTGACCCGCTCGCGTCGTCATCCCTGGGCGTGGCCCAGGGGCGACGGTCGGCGGTTGAACGTTTACGTGCGTTTCTCAATCGCCGGCCCGGTTGATGCCACTCGCGTATTGACCCGGCGATTGGGTGCCACCGTTGCTTTCGCTGGGGCTCTTTCTGGCGGCTTCTCCGGCAAGTCCATGATCGGGTGTGGCGCGGGCTCGTTATCGGACGCCGGCAAGATCACCGTCACCGTCGTTCCCACGTTGACCGTGCTCTCGATCTCCATCCAGCCGCCATGCAATTCGACGAAGATCCGGGTGAGCGGCAAGCCAAGCCCGGTGCCGCCATGCCGGCGTGCCAGGCTGTTGTCGAACTGGACGAAAGGTTGCAGCGCGCGGGGAATGTCTCGCGGCGCAATCCCGGAGCCGCTGTCGCGGATCCGCATCGCGACGCCCGCGGGATGCCGGCTCACCTCGGCGTTGATGGTACCTCCCGGCGCGGTGAACTTGATCGAATTGGACAGCAGATTGAGCAATACCTGACGCAGCCGGACGGTATCGGCTTCAATGGCCGGCAGATGCTCGCCGATCTGCGTCGCCAGGGTGATGTTCGCGTCGCGCGCCTTTTCGTGCACGATGCGGATCGCCGCCCGCATCACCGCCTCTGGCTGCACCGTCCGCTTCTTCAATTCCATCGTACCAGACTGGGCTTTTGCGATATCCAGGATGTCGGTGATGACCTCCATCAAATGCCGCCCGGCATGCAGGATATCATCGGCGAACTCGCGGTACCGCGGCTGACCGACCGGTCCAAAGGTCTCCCTGACGATCATTTCCGAGAACCCGATCACCGCGGAAAGCGGGGTGCGAAGCTCGTGGCTCATATTGGTCAGGAAATCGGTTTTCGCCCGGTTGGCGGCCTCGGCCTCGTCGCGCGCCTCACGCAGCGCCGCCTCGCGTTCCTTCAGGAAGGAGATGTCGCTGGCGATCAGCACCGTGCCGCCCTCTTTCGACGGGCTGGGGGTCAGGCGGAGCCAGCGCCCGTCCGCCAGCCGCGTCTCGCCCGTGGGGTGGGTCAGTCCGTCGTCGATCTCCACCGGCACCCGTTCGCCACACGCGAACGCGTTGCGCCGGCCCGGAAAGAACTGGCGGATGCGCGAGTTGGCGATCAGCACCCGGCCGTCCGGGCCCAACAGCGCGACACCGCTTTGCGCGCCCTCGATCGCGTCGGCCAATTGGGTCTGCGCCGAACGGCGGGCGGCGATCTCGCGCTCCATGGTCCGCCGGATATTGTCGCGCATCACCATCATCGACGTGAGCAGGTGGCCCAACTCGTCATTACCGGCCAGTTCGTCCTTACCGAAGAGACGGATGTCGGTATCGAGTTCCCCCGCCGCGATCCGGCCCGCGGCGTGCGAGGCGGCGGCGATCGGCATGACCAGTTTGCGTGCCAGGATCATCGCGACCAGGCAGCCGATCAGCAGGACCTGCATGGTGGCGAGGAGACTCACGGTGCGATAATGGTCGACCAAAGTCAGCGCGCGTTCCCGCTCACGGGATACATCGTCCGCCGTCAGCTCGCCGAGCAGGCCGAGGCTTTCCAGGACGGCCGCGGTTAGCTCGCGCAACGCTTCGCGTTGACCGGCCGAGGGCGGCGCGTCACGGATCGTGCGCCAGTCCTCGAAGGCCAGCGCGGCGGTCTGCGCGGCGGCGGCCGATGTCCGGGTGGCGGACCGTTGCTCCGCGACGCTGAGGTCGGCCCTGACCGCGCGGTCGAGTTCGCTGATCCGGATGTTCGAGACGGCAGTGGCGCCGGGACCGTTGGCGAGGCGTTCGATCGCCAGTTCCAGGGCGTTGAAGTCGGCCTGCGCGAGGCGTGCGTGACTGATCGCCATCAGTGGCCGGTCGTAGGCATGCTCGACGAGGCGGCCCGACCCGATGACGCTGTTGGCCGCGTACAGGCCCAGTGCGCCGGTGATCGTGGCCAGGATGGTGAAGGCCAGCAGGATCTTGCCGCGGATGGTCAGAAAAAATTGTCTGGAAAGCCGGGAGGGTGACATAATTTTGGGCCAATGGTCGGAAATCGATTTTTCTTCCGGCCGCCTTTCAACACGGTATCGATGGACGGAATTTTCGGGAGGGTTTCACGATCCTGGTGGCGGGACCGCTGCTTTGGCGGCGATGCCGCTTGCCCGCCCGCGGTGATTCGCGTGACACTGCGTCGAACACGGAGCGAGCGGCATGACAGCACCCACCGACCGGGTCCTGGCCCATGAAACGTTGCGAGGATTGCAAACGCGATCGGACCTCCGCGGCGCGCTGCGCCTGAGTGTGCACCTCTTGTGTTTGCTCGCCGCCGGGTGGTGGGTCGCGGTCGCCTCGGGCTGGATGATTTTGCTCGCGGTGTTTGTGTTGGGACTGGTGCAGGTCGCGCTGTTCGCGCCGGCGCATGAGACGATGCATCAGACCGCGTTCGCCTCGCGCCGGACCAACGCGGTGGTTGGGTGGGTGACCTCGGCGCCGTCGCTGCTGAACGCGCAGTTCTACACGGCGTTTCATCTGGCGCATCACCGGCATACGCAAATTCCTGGGCTGGACCCGGAACTGATCTCGCCGCCGCCGGCGTCCGTGGGTGGTTACGTGCTTCGGGTTCTGGGGTGGCCGTTCTGGCGGTTGCGGCTGACCGTGGTGTTCGATTGTTGGCGCGGCGATTTAAGCCGGTACCCGTTCGTCACCGACGCGGCGGGGCCGGCGATCATCCGGAGTGTGCGGGCGATGAGTTTGATGATGGTGGGCGGCGCGGTTGGCTCGGCGCTGCTGTTCGGATGGGCGACGCCGTTGTTGTACTGGATCGGGCCGCAGTTGTTGGGGCAGCCGCCATTGCGGGCGTACTTGCTCGCCGAGCACACCGGCTGCACGCATGATCGCGACGGGCTGACGAATACGCGGACCACGCTGACGATCTGGCCGGTACGGTTGCTGATGTGGAACATGCCGTATCATGCGGAGCACCACGTGTATCCGTCGATTCCGTTTCATCGGTTGCCGAATGCGCACGCGGCGATCCGCGCGCGGCTTGGGTTTTTGCAGTCCGGCTACGCGCGGTGGAATCTCGGATTCGTTCGCGATCTGATGCGCCGCTCAGATCGCTCCATCGCGCTTTAAGGCCAAGACGGCATTGGCGCCGAGGCCCGGCCCATCGCCGTAAACATCTTGGGCGTACTGACCGGGGAATGAGCTACCAGTGGATCATGGAACCGTCATTTAGGAGTTCCAAGGATTTTGTCGCTGAGGCGATATCATCCATGCCCCAGTTCAGGCCCCGTTTTTTTGAGAATCCTGCCACTGAGTCAAACGCCTGCTGCTCGACCGGATCGGACGTGGTAAACCATGAGCCGGGTGAATACGTGGCGATTCGATGAGCAAAAAAGGAGAAGGGACGCCAAGCGTCAGCACCGGACTTCATAAACAAAATCAGGCCGTCATGCGTGAAGTAGCTCGGACCCGCGGTCTTGCAGTCCACGGAAAGTTGGAGGTGCCAAAAATCGCCCTTTTTCGGGGTGTCGCGGCCTAATGTACTAGTGTATGCAACAGGTGCGCTGAACCGTCCGTGAAGAGTTTTCCACGCTGAAGGTGGCCACCGGAGGCTCGTGGCTACCGCCGCTTTCCCTGTAATCCGTGCCTTAATCCCCGTAATCCGTGTTATTGCTTTTCTTATGCCGCCGTCAGCCAAGAAGACAGTTGCACACGCTGGACCATATCGACGGACCTGAACCCTTGGCTACGCGCGGTGGAACCTTGGTTTCGTTCGCGATCTGACCCGCGCCTCAAATCGCTCCATCGCGCTGTAGCGCCGCGACCCCATCCGCCCCCAGCCCCAACCACTCCCCGTACACCTCCTGATTATGTTGGCCCAGAGACGGACTCGGCACCGCCTCCGTCCGGTCCGCGCCATGCAGCCGCAACGGCGAGTTGGGCAGAATCACATCGCCCAATGCCGGATGGTTGACGTGTTGCAACATGCCCCGGGCGTGCATGTGGGCGTCGTTCATCACCTCGATCGCGTTGCGCACCGGCGCGCAGGGGACCCTGAAGCGCTTCAGCGTGGCGGCGACCTCGGCCTTGGTGCGGGTGGACGTCCAGGCGGTGACGATCGCCTCGGTGGCCTCCATGTTCGCGGCGCGGTCGGGGTGGCTCTTGAACCGAGGATCGTCCAGCAGGTCCTCGCGGCCCATGGCGCGCAGCAGGTTCGGCCAGTGCTCTTCCGTCACGACATGCACCGCGACGTGTCCGTCGGTCGTTACGAATGCGTTGTAAGGTGCGCTGTTCAGTCCCGCCTGCCGATTGCCGGCGCGCGGTGGCGGCTTGCCGGTGCGGCGGTAGTAATCGTAGCTGGAGGCGAGCGTCGGATACACCGTCTCCTGCATCGCCACCTCGACCAGTTGGCCCATGCCGGTGGTCATGCGCTGGAACAACGCGGTGACGACGCCGGCGTAAAGATGAATCCCGCCCATGAAATCGACCAGCGTCGGACCCGCCTTCATCGGCGGCCCGGAGGGATCGCCGGTGACGCTCATGATGCCGGACGCCGCCTGGATGGTGAAATCCATCGCGAGGTTGTCTCGATCCGGACCCGAAATGCCGAAGCCGGTGCCGGTGGCGTAAATCAGCCGCGGATTGACCGACTTCAGCACGTCGTAGCCGACGCCGAGACCGTCCATCGTGCCCGGCGAAAAATTCTCCAGCAGCACGTCGGCGCGGGCGGCCATTTGTTTGAGCAATTCCTTGCCACGCTCCGATTTCAAATTGATTGTCACGCCCTTTTTGTTGGCGTTCAGCATCGCCATCGGCAATGTCGTGTCGCCGCCGGCCGCCATGACGCGGCGGCGCAGCGGCTCGCCTCTGGGCGGCTCGATCTTGATCACGGTGGCGCCCGCCTTGGCCATCAGCAAGGTGGCGTAGGGGCCCTGATAGATCTGGCCGAAATCGAGCACCGTGATACCCGCCAAAGGAGTCGTCATCCTGGACCTCTTAACGATTCTGGCGTCAGGATAGAGCGTTCCGCCGCGTCTGGCGAACCAAGGAAAAGGATGGAGTCCGATGGGGTTGTACGGGGTGTTGAGAGCCTTGCACGTGCTGTGCGCGGTGGTGTGGGTCGGCGGCATGTTCTTCGCCTATGTCGTGTTGCGGCCGAGCCTGTCCGTGTTGGAACCGCCGCAACGCATCGCGCTGCACAGCCAGATATTCCGGCGATTTTTCCTGGTGATCTGGCACGCCATGCCGGTGATCGTGCTGAGCGGCTTCGCGATGATCTTCGCCGAGTTGGGCGGCATGGTGGGGTTGCGCTGGAACGTGAACGTCATGATGCTGCTCGGCCTGGTCATGTCGGCGGTGTTTCTGGCGATCTTCTTTGGCCCGTATCGAACGTTCCGCGCGGCACCGGGTCCCGGACCGCTCGACGCGATACGCAAACTGATCGCCGTCAATCTGGTGCTCGGGCTTCTCACCAGTGTGATCGCCGTGCTTGGATAACGCGCCAAAAACGGGGGAGGGCACGATGGTGGACCGGTCGAACTGGGATCCGGAAATGGCCGCGTTCATCGCGGCGGGCGAGGAAGCGGCGAAGGCGTACCCGCCCATCCGACTGGAAATTCCGTTGGAACCACATCGCCGGACCAACGACGCGCTCAGCATGCGCACCGCCGAGGGCGGGCCGGAGGTCGCTGAAACCACCGACCGTTGGGTGGCGGCGCGTGGGCGGCGGATCTATTGCCGGGTGTACCGGCCGCGCACGGATGTGAAGTTGCCGGTGCTGGTCTGGTTCCATGGCGGCGGCTGGGTCTGGGCTTCGGTCGACACGCACGACCGGCTCTGCCGCGAATACGCGAGCGCGGCCGGCGTCGCGGTGGTGAGTGTCGATTATGCGCTGTCTCCGGAAGCGAAGTTCCCTCAGGCGGTGGAGGAATGCGCCGCCGTCGTCCGCCATATCGCCGAGCACGGCGCTGACTGGGGCCTGGATGGATCACGCATTTTGGTTGGCGGGGATTCCGCGGGTGGCAATCTGTGCCTCGCCACCGCGTTGCTGCTGCGGGATTCAGGTGGGCCGGCGTTGCGGGGGATCGTCGCGTATTATCCGGTGTGCGACAGCCGGTTCGATACGCCGACGTATCAGGCGTTCGGCGAAGGCGGTTACGGATTGAACCGGCAGCGAATGGAATTTTACTGGAGCGTCTACGCGTCGCATGAGGGCGACCGCTCGCATCCGTTGGCCGCGGTGTCGCGGGCCGATCCGCGCGGCCTGCCGCCGGTGCTGGTGCATCTCGCGGAACTGGACGTGCTGCGCTCGGAGGGTGAGGCGTTGGTCCGCGAACTGCGTGAGGCGGGTGTGACAGTGGAGACTGAAACGTTCAAAGGCCTGGTGCACGGTTTCGTGCGCGCGACCGGGTTCGTGAGCAAGTCGCGCGACGCGATGAGCAAGGCGGTCGCGTTCATGCGACGTGTCGTGTGAGTTGGCGCGGTACCGCCCGTCATTCGTCGTCCTCGCGCTCGACCCTGCAAGAGACACACATCCCGCGTCCGTCGGGACCCCGGTGCCGGCGGCCAAAAAGTCGCGATGATGCCGTCCGCTTCGGTCCGCGACCAGGCAAGCAAGGTTGTAACACGGAGGACGCGAAGGCCACTGGAGCACACGAAACAGGCAAGCCTGGC
>CALFNB010000576.1 GCA_937902425.1 uncultured Acetobacteraceae bacterium
ATCGCGAGCACGGGCACCGCCAGGACGGCGCCGGGAACGCCCCACATCCAGTACCTGCCTGTATCCTGAGCTTTGGACGCCAACGGTCGCAACGCCTCGACGCCGCCGGTGGATCGATGTGGACATGGCAAAGCGCGACATTTGGACAGTTCCGCGCGACCGCCACGGACCGCGAATTTCCGCGGAACGCGAATTTTGGTCTCCTGCCGCGTGACTCTTGACACTTTCCGCGATGAAATCCGTTGCGATTGAGCGGCCTGGATGCAATGCTCGGCGTGTCGTAATGGCCGGAGCCCATGGGGTTCTTATCCGTCGCACCCGCTGACGCTGGAACAATCGGCCGGATGTGCATCGGCGGATCATTCAAATTGCCCACACGGCCGAGGACGTCGTCTTACCTTTTTGGTTCCGGGTCAGGCGGCTCAGGTCAAAACGAGAACTGCCGCCCGCCAATCGGCTTTCTCGCGAGAGGTGTTAAAAAGCAAGCGGTGATCCGCATGCGGCCCTTGACGTTCCCCGGCACACAAGCTTCACGCGCGCGTTGGCCATTGGGTTTACCTGGACTCCCGTGCCGATGGCGTCGCTCCATCTCAAACATGGCTTAAATGACGGCGATTACACGGATCGTGGCGGCAACGCCGTTGACGAAGATCATGCGATGATCAGGTGGCATTGGCTGCGATTGGGTGTTCCGCCGGTCCCCGATAAAAGGCCGCGACGACAATTCCCCGGCAGGGCGAAATCAAAGCGCACCGCAACGGCTCAGGCCCAGGCATGCCAACGAAAAGCGGACCATGCTCAACTCATGCGGCGATGCCGGGCCATGACCGGGAAACGACCACGCCACATGCCCCTCCCGCGCCTACCGCACGCGCGCGTAGCTGAAACAGTCCCGAGGCTCGTCGCTGACGTTCGGATGGATCATCAACCGCCGCGGCATGCCTTCCCGGATCAGGCCGGCTTTCTCCATCACGCGCGCGGAACCAATATTTTCGATGTCGCACACCGCGCTGATCCGAAACACGTGGTCCTGGCGCAAAGCCCAGTCCGCGACCTCGGTGAGCGCTTCGGTCATCAGTCCCTGACCCCAAAATGGCCGCGCCAGCACATAGCCAAACTCCAGCCGATGCGGCGCCGGCTGCCGCAGGTCGAACCCACCCCGAACAATGCCGCCGTCCCGGCCGGTCAGCATATAAGTCCGCGCGATTGTTGGCGGCGTTTCGGCGCAAACCGCGATATACGCGGCGGTCTCCTCGCGGCTCCGGTGCGGCCGCCAGATCAGATAACGGGTAACCTCCGCATCCTGGGCGTAGCCATCGAAGATCGGATCGCGATCGTCCGGTGCGATGGGCCGCAGGTTGAGACGAGCGGTCTGGAACCCGGAAGGGAGCACTTTATCTGTCCGTCAACCTGATCTCGATCCGGCGATTCTTCGCGTAGGCCTCCGGCGTATCGGCCGGGTCGACCGGCTGATTCTCGCCAAACCCCGTCGCCGCCAGATGCGTGGCCGGGATCCCCTGCGTGATCAGGAATTTCACGACCGAGATCGCGCGCGCGGCGGACAATTCCCAGTTCGACGCGAACCGCGAATTATGGATCGGCGTCGCGTCGGTATGACCGTCGATTCGCAATACCCAGTTCACATCGGCGGGGATCTTGTCGATGATCTGGCGGAACGTCGCCGCCAGCTCGGTCATTTGGGTTATTCCGGCCGGCGTCAGTTCGGCGCTGCTGACGCCAAACGAGACGTCGCTCTGCAACACAAAACGATCGCCGACGATCGAAATGCCCGGCCGGTCCGCCAGCACCGCGCGCAACTTGCCAAAGAAATCGCTGCGATATTTGCGCAATTCCTCAACCTGTGCCGCCAGTGCCAGGTTCAGTTGCTGCGTCAGTCCGCTGGCCTTGGCCTGCTCGTCCGCCCGCTGTTTCTCGGTCACCCCGAGTTCGCGCTGCAACTGCTCGACCTCTTGCGTCAGCATCGCGATCTTCGCCCGCGAGCTGTCGCCGAGCTTCTTTTCATCCTCCAACAGCCCCTCAACCGCGCGGCGCTTCTGCTCCTCGGTCATCGCGGCGGCGGCGGCGGTCTTCACCTGTCGCAGCAGGTCATCGCGAAGCGCCGTCAACGCGCGGGTCTGTTCCGCCAGCCGCGCGAGGTCCGACACTTTCGCGTCGATCGTTTCCTTGTCGGCCTTCACGGTCTTGTCCAGCGCGGCGATTTGCGTCTGCATCTCACGCAGGCGCGCCTGCGCCGCGGTCAGATCCGCCGTCAGTTGCTGGTTCGCCTCGGTCTGCGTCTCAACGCGCGCGGTCAATGTCTTGTTCATCGTCGCGGCGGCGGCGGCGGCCATCTCGACCTCTTTCAGCAACGCCGCCAGTTTGTCACGTTCCGCCATCGTATTGGCGGTCTGCGTGTTCAGATCCCGCAATTGCGACAGCAACGCCGCACGCGCCGCGTCACCCGCCGACAGGTTCTGGTTCAACCGGCTCACTGAACCGCTCAACGCCGCGACCCGCTCCCGTTCTTGCGTCAAAGTCTGATTCGCCGCGCTGAGCTCATCGTTGCGTTTCGACAGGACGACGGACTGAAGCGCCTGCGCCAGCACGAACACCAGCAGCACGAACATCACGACCATCAGCAGCGTGGATAGCGCGTCGACGTAACCGGGCCAGGCCTCCAGCCCGTTGCCGCCGGCGCGGCGGGCTCGCAATGCCATGGCTCCGCTACCTCTTGTCTTCGGACAGCGCGGCGACCGTGCGGGTCAGGATCCGCAGATCGTTGCGCAGGTCGGAGGTCGTTTCGGCGCGGCCCTGTTCGGCCTCGGCCGCCATGCGTTGCAAGCACAGATCGATGTTGCGCAGATGAGTCTGGGCCACGTCATCGGAGCCCAGACTGGCTTCAACCATCCGCTGCATCAGTTGCTGGTTACCGCGCACCGCGTCCGTCAGCGCGCCAATTTGCTCGTTCAGCGCGATCATCGCCTGCTGCGCCTGACCGCGGCCTTCCTCGCCGCGCAACAGGACCCGGCGGAGGCTCTCCATGTTCTCGGCGGTCTGTTCCAGCAGCGCCTGTACGTAAACCGGGACCGAACCTTCGCCATCCGCCAGCGCGCCGGACGACAGCCGGGTCAGCCCGGCGAGCCACTCTTCAAGTTCATTGAAGAAACGATTTTGCGCCTGGCCGGCGGTAAGATCGAGAAACCCCAGGATCAACGCTCCGGCGAGGCCGAACAGGCTGGCGGAGAACGCCGTGCCCATCCCTTGCAGCGGCAAAGCGAGGCCGGCTTTGAGGCGATCGAACATGACGGTGACATCGCCGCCGCCCACCGTCATCGCGCCGATCACGTCGGCCACCGCGCCGATGGTTTTCAGCAATCCCCAGAATGTGCCGAGCAGACCAAGGAAGATCAGCAACCCGGTCATGTAGCGCGACAGCTCACGGCTTTCATCCAGGCGGGAGGCCAGACTGTCGAGCAGGCTCCGCGTCGCGCCCGCCGACAATGTCAGCCGCCGTTGCGCCGGCCATTCCGAGTCGTCCTGCCGTGGCCGTAACATGCGCGCCATGGGGGCCAGCAGGCGAGCGACCGGCGCGGCGGTGAGCCGGTCCGGACCGGCGCGGTAATGTTCCAGCCAGGCAACCTCCGGCGCCAGCCGCAGCACCTGCCGCAGGTTCCACCCGATCCCGATCGCCAGCACCAGCAGGATCAACCCGTTCAGACCAGGATTGTGCCAGAAGACGACCCACAGAACGGGTGACAGCGCGCCCACCGCGGCGGCGACGAGCACCAGAAACACCGCCATTCGAATGAGGTAGGTGTTTGGCCTGGTCATCGCGTCACCGTCCCAATGGGCGTCACCGTGCCAATTGGTGCCACAGTCAACTCGACTCGGTCCGCCGGGCCGTCCGACGGGGTCGCGCCCAGGGCTCGAACGTAGATCTGAGCTGACGGAACCCCGCTCGCCAGCAGCACCGATCGCACGGCCAGGCCTCGCGACAACGACAGGCGTCTGGCGGTCGAGGGATCATCCGGTGCGCCTGCCGCATACGCGATGACATTCACGCTATCGGCCGCCGGCGCCGGGATGGATCGGGCGAGATCGCGGATCGCGGCCTCATCCGCTGGCGTGAGGTCCGCCTTGCCGCCCTCGAACACCAGCCGGACCGGTGGCGGCAGCGGCAACGGGGTCGCCACCGGCGCCGGAACCACGGTGGATGGCGGCGGGGTCGATGGCAACGCGGTCGGCAGCGCCGGGGTCGGCGGGGCGGGGATCGCGACCTGGGGCGAAGGCACCAAAGGCGCGGTCGCTGGTGCGGTCGCCGTGGTGGTGGGTGTCCGAACAGCCGGAACATGCGGCCGCACCACGGCCGGCCGGCGGACCGGTGCGGGAGCCGGGCGCGCGGCTGGCTGCGCCGCGCCAGCCGGATCCAGTGCCCGCATATCGACCGACACCTGAGCCTGGGCTCGCGATGTCAGGGACAGCAGAAGGAAAAACAGAACGCCCGCGGTGCGCATGCGAACCTTCAACCAGTGGAACAACGCGGCCGACAAGTGAAACATGGGGCCTCCGACTCGATCGCCAGGCCGCGTTGCACGGTCAGACGCTCAAGTAGCCGGAGTCATGCCCTGGATCACGACTTCCCGCAACTTCGCATGCAAATGCGGGTTCCCGGCGACCACATTGCCACTGTCCCGCGGGTCCTCGTCGCCCGTGCTGCTGGCATAGCCGCCCGCTTCACGCACCATCAACAGCCCGGCCGCGATGTCCCAGGTCTTGATGCCCAGTTCCCAGTAGCCATCGTAGCGCCCCGCCGCGACCCAGGCGAGGTCCAGCGCGGCGGCGCCAAAGCGACGGATCCCGGCGACCTGAGGCATCAGTGACACCATGGTCCGGCTGAACGCATTCCGCCGCGCCGCCGAGACCGCGCGAAACGGCACGCCGGTCGCGAACACGGCCTCCGTCATGTCCCGCCGCGCCGAAACACGCATCCGCCGCTCGTTGACGAACGCGCCGCCGCCCTTCTCAGCCCAGAACATCTCATCGGCCGCCGGAGCATAGATCAGCCCGGCCGCGAGTTCCGAGGTGCCGTCCGGCAACCGCCGCTCCAGACCAATGCTGATGGCCCAGTGGGGAATGCCGTGCAGGAAGTTGGTGGTGCCGTCCAACGGATCGACGACCCACCGCCAGGCCCAGTTGTCGGAGCCCGACGCGCCGGACTCTTCCATCAGGAAGGCATAGCCTGGGCGGGCCTTGTTGAGCTCTTCCTTCAGCGTCTGCTCGGCGCGGATGTCGGCCTGGGAGACGAAGTCGGACGGACCTTTGATGCTGACCTGCAACTGCTCGACCTCGGCGAAGTCGCGCAGCAGGCGCTTCGCCGCCTTTTGCGCGGCGTTGGCCATCACGGTGATGTGTGGGGAGAGGCGGAGGGCCATGTCTCAGCCCTTGGCGCGCTCCACGTAGCTGCCGTCTTCGGTCCGGACCACGATTCGCTCGCCGGCCTCGATGAACGGGGGCACCATGGTCTTCACGCCGTTGGACAGTTTGGCGGGCTTGTAGGACGAGGACGCGGTCTGGCCCTTCACCACCGGATCGGCCTCGACGACCTCCAGCGTGACGCTCGGCGGCAGGCGGATGCCGATCGGATCGCCTTCCACCAGATCGACCGTGAGGACCATCTGGTCTTGCAGGAACGGCGCCGCGTCGCCCATGAGGTCGGCGCGGACGTGGTTCTCCTCGTAAGTGTCAGGGTCCATCAGCACGAGGTTGATGCCGTCGGTGTAGGAGTAGGTGTACTCCTTCTCCTCGGTGGTCAGGCGTTCGACGGTGTCGGCGGTGCGCCAGCGCTCGTTGGTCTTGTTGCCGGTTTTCAGGTTGCGCATCTCGACCTGGATGAAGGCGCCGCCTTTGCCGGGGGTGATGATCTGCTGTTTCAGCACGGTCCAGCGGTTGCCATCGTGCTCGATCACCTGGCCCGCGCGAATCAGGTTCGCCTGCTGTTTCATCGGAAGGTCCGTTTCAATGGAGAAGGTTGGGCGGGCTTCTAGACCGGCGGGAGGGGGTGGGGCAAGGATTGGCCAGCGGAGTGACGGCGAGCCCAATACTGGAACGGGGTTGAGCGGATACGAGAACCGGGTCAAACTCCTGATCAACAAGCGTCCGGACATCCGCGGGTCCAGGCTCAGAACCCCTGGGCGCGCTCGCGGCCGATCGAGGCGCGTGACAGCAAATCGGGAAGGAGAAACCGCCATGCCGTTCCACGAAAGAGGCAACGTCCGCATCCACTACGAAGAGGCCGGCTCCGGCTTCCCCGTGTTGTTCATCCCTGGCGGGGGCCTGAACTCGAACATCGCCTCCCTCACCGGGTTCCCGCCGTTCAACTGCATGGAGGAGTTCAAGAACGAATACCGCTGCATCACGATGGACCTGCGCAACGCCAACGGCGGCCAGTCCTCCGGCCCGCTTGAGCCTGACCGGCCGTGGGACTCGTACACCGATGACCAGCTCGGCCTGATGGATCATCTGGGCTGCGAGGAGTTCATGGTGATGGGCTTTTGTATCGGCGGCCCGTTCATCTGGAACCTGTTGAAGCGGGCGCCAAAACGTATCGTCGCCGCCGTGCTGGCGCAGCCCAGTGGGTCGCGTCCGGAGATGCCCGACCTGTTCTACAACAACAACAGCAAAGGCTGGGGCCCGCAGCTGTGCGCCCGCCGGCCCGACATCACGATGGCGATGGTCGATGCCTTCCTGAAGAAGATGTACCTCTCCAACCCCGACTTCGTCTTCACGGTGACGCGCGATTTCGTGCGCTCCTGCCAGACACCGATATTGGTGCTGCCGGACGACGTCCCGGCGCACCCGTACGCCGTGGCCGTGGAGTCCGCGCGTCTCGCGCCGAATTCCGAGGTCAGTATCTATCCCTGGAAGGAAACCAAGGAGCAGGTTGCCCAGGCGCTGACCCACGTGCACACGTTCCTTCGGGCGCACGCACCGGTGACAGCCGCCGAGTAACCCGCGCGTCCTGACCGGGCCGCCCGCGGTCAACTCACTGCCGCGGGCGATCGGCGCCGCCAGGCTCCGAACCATTCGCGGCAAGCTCCGCGGGGTCGTTCGCAGCCAGATCCAGTGTGCCGTTTTAGTTCCACAGTCGCATCATGGCGTGACAGTGGTACTTGGTTGGCTGGCGCCACGGTCACCGGACAAGTCATGACAGATCTCGATCGCCGCCGTCCGCGGCAAACCGATTGGGAAAACGTGGAGTTGACGGGAAAAATGCATGATCCCGACCACCGGGTCAGGAAGTGGGCGTTTCGCTACCGATCCGTTTCTTCAGGCAGACCCGTACTGGCGTATATTTCATCCAACGGAACATCGATGCCGATTTCCGGCAACTGAATGGCGGTATTTTCGCCCGAGACGATCTCGGACAGCCAATCTTGTGCCCGCCGCACGAAAACGATCGCCGCCCTGTGGGTCTGTTGCAGGATCACGTAGCGTTGGACGGACGGGGTGGCGCGGTATTCGCGATTCTTGTCGATCAGATCAGTCTTGCTGGTGCCGTCGCTCAGGACTTCGAAAACGATGACCGGATCTTCCACTGACGTGGCGTTGGGAGAAACTGGCCGGCACACGACGATCGCATCGGGATAGCGGGCGCGTCCGTCAACGATGATCTTGATGTTTGGCCCCATTGGCCGGCAGGGCGTTCCCACGAGCCTCGCGTCCAGACCTTTTCGCAGGTTAAATGTGATCTGGTCATGCGCGACAGTTTCGCCGGTCATGGCAACCGGTTGGAACCCGTCGAACTCGTAACGCAATTCCTGTAGTTCTTCCCACGCGAGGAACCCGGCCAGTGTCAGCGGCTTTTCAAGGGCAGCGCTCATGGCCGACTGCTTACCATGGTTTGGTTATCGCCTCCCGGAGTT
>CALFNB010000577.1 GCA_937902425.1 uncultured Acetobacteraceae bacterium
GCAGGACGTCTGGTCCTGGATGGTGGCGAACCCCCAGGCCACGTTCGGGCTGCGCGCCGCTTTGCGTACCGCGCCGGACCTCGCGCGTGCGCTTGGCCGGTTGTCGCTGAACCGCGGAGGTCCGCGAGACCTTGCCGCCGTGCGCGACACCTTGGCGGCGGCGCGGGAGGCGGCGGCGGCGTTGGAAGGCCCATTGCCCGAAACATTGTCGGCGGCGCACGCGATCCTGGCGGAACAAATGCCAATCCAGGCCATGCTGACCGATGCGCTGACCGATCCGGCACCGTTACGAGTTGACGACGGTGGCACGATCCGGCCCGGTTACGATGGCGAACTGGATGCGCACCGGTCGCTGCGCGACGACAGCCGCCGGGTGCTGGCCTCGATGCAGCTCGACTACGCGCAGAAGTACGGTGTTGCCAGCCTGAAAATCCGCCACCATTCGCAACTTGGTTACGTGATCGAGGCGCAAGCCGCCGCCGTCGAAGGCCTGCGTGCGTTCCCGGAACTGACGTTGCGGCAGGGCATGGCGAACGGTGCGCGGTTTACCGAGCCGGGCCTGTCCGATCTCGACCGCCGGATCACCGAGGCCGCCGATCGGGCCGCCGCGCGCGAGAAACTCGTCTTCGGCCATCTGACCGAGGCGACGCTTGCACTGGCCGACGCGCTGGCCGCGCGCGCCGATGCGATCGCGCTGCTGGACGTCGCGCAATCGGCGGCCAATCTGGCGGCCGCCGGAACGTGGTGCCGGCCGGTGGTAACCGACGACGACTCGTTCCTGATCCGTGGCGGACGGCATCCCGTTGTTGAAACGGCGCTCGCCGGTCAGGCCGCCTTCGTGCCCAATACGTGCGATCTCTCGCCCGAGCGCCGCGTGTTGTTGCTGACCGGTCCGAACATGGCGGGAAAGTCGACATTTTTGCGGCAGAACGCGCTGATGGCCGTGCTGGCCCAATCGGGGCTACCACTGCCGGCGGAGGAAGCCCGCATCGGCATTGTCGACCGCTTGTTCAGTCGGGTGGGCGCGGCGGACGATCTGGCGCGCGGCCGCTCCACCTTCATGGTGGAAATGACCGAGACGGCGGCGATCCTGAACCAGGCCGGTCCGCGGTCCCTGGTCGTCGTCGACGAGATCGGCCGCGGCACCGCCACGACCGACGGCCTCGCCATCGCCTGGGCCGTTCTGGAAGCGCTTCATTCCAGTGTGCGATGCCGTACCATTTTCGCCACACATTTCCACGAACTTGCCGAACTGGCGGAACGAATGCCCCGAATCCGTCCCCATACAATGCGAGTAAAGGAGTGGCGAGGCAGCGTGGTATTCTTGCATGAGGTGGCCGAGGGCGCGGCGGGACGATCGTGGGGCGTGCACGTCGCGGAACTCGCCGGCGTGCCGAAATCCGTCGTGCGCCGGGCGGCGTCGCTGTTGAGCGCGCTGGAAAAGCAAAGCGGGCCGCTGGCGGTTGGCGGCGTACTGGGCGCGCTGCCCTTGTTCGCGGCCGCCTCCAGCCCAGATAGTACCGGGGAAGAAGCGCCGCCGGATGATGAATTGCGTCGCGCGCTGACTGAAATCGACCCGGACAGGTTGACACCGCGGGAAGCGTTGGATGCACTGTACCGGCTGCGCGCCCTCCTGCCTGCCCCCGCCGGAGACCAAGATTGATGGAAGTTTACCGAAAACGACCCGGGTCATGCTGAACCCGATCGCGATGCCCAAGGCGCCGGAAGCGGCGGCGGCGCAATTGTCCGACGCGCTGGCGGTGCTCGCCGCCGAACAGTCGCCAATCCCGAGGGACGCCGCCATCGCGGCCTTCCGGCGGCACCTGGCGAGAATTCAGACATACGTGCGGCAGGCCTTCGAGCAGGAACAACTGACCGGGCTACAAGCAGCGCGCCTGCTGGGTGCGCTGGTCGATGGGGTGGTCGGCGGGCTTTACGAGCATGTGACCCACCACGCGGGCCT
This sequence comes from uncultured Acetobacteraceae bacterium, assembly GCA_937902425.1. Taxonomy (GTDB): domain Bacteria; phylum Pseudomonadota; class Alphaproteobacteria; order Acetobacterales; family Acetobacteraceae; genus Rhodopila. The sequence goes on from CALFNB010000577.1 coordinate 1,964, forward strand.
TACACCACCGGAACGATTGAGCGTGGCCGCGACCGGAGGCTACGGCCGCGGCGTGCTGGCGCCATTCAGCGACATCGATCTGTTGTTTTTGACCGGCGACGATCCGGATGCGGCGACACTGCGGGCCGTCGAATACATGCTCTATTTCCTGTGGGATCTCGGGCTCAAGGTTGGTCATGCGACGCGTTCGATCGACGATTGCCTGATCGAGGGCGCGAAAGACACGACGATCCGCACCGCGTTGTTGGACGCCCGTTACGTGACCGGCGACACGGAACTGTTCGCCGATTTCCATCGCCGCTTTCGCGCCGCCTGCAAGGAGGCCGGGGTCGCGGAGTATATCGCCGCGAAACAAAGCGAACGCGCGATTCGCCACCGCCGTTACGGTGACAGCCCATTCATGGTGGAACCGAATGTCAAGGAAGGCCGCGGCGGGCTGCGCGACATTCAAACGCTGTACTGGATCGCTCGTTACGTTTTCGACACGCAGACGATGGGTGAGCTGGCTGACCTGGGTGGCATTCTGACGCAGCAGGAGGCACGCCACGGGCGCCGCGCGTGGGAATTCCTGTGGACCGTGCGGTTCCATCTGCATTATGTCGCCGGGCGCGCGGAAGAACGGCTGACTTTCGATATGCAGCCGGTGGTGGGCGCGCGCATGGGCTACACACGGCACGGCAAGCAGGACGGCGTGGAGCGGTTCATGCGCCACTATTTCCTCAATGCCCGCGACATCGCTCGGCTGACACGCATTCTGGAGCCTGCGATCCTGCGCACGGCGCTCGGCCCGCCGGCGATCGAGGCGGAGACCGACCAGGCCCTGCTGGACGCCGGCTTCGTGCTGGCGGAGGGCAAGCTGCTGCCCATGGCGGACCGCGATTTCGATACCGATCCGATCCAGATGCTGCGCGTCCTGCTGGTTGCCCGGGATCGCAATCTGGAGCTGCATCCGCTGACCGTTCGCTCGTTCATTCAAAACGAGCGTCGCGCGGTTTCGTTGCGTGACAACAAGACCGCCGCGAAATTGTTCATGGACCTGTTGTGCGGCAAGCCGCCCGAGAAACGGCGTCCTGGCGACCGCCCAGGAGAGCGTCCGCCGACGCACCATCCGGACGGCGCGAAATGGTTGACGATCCTGAATGAAACCGGATTTCTTGGCCGCTATTTACCGGACTGGGGTCGAATTGTCGGCCAGATGCAATTCGATACTTATCACATTTTCACTGTCGACGAACACACGATCGAGGCGGTGAAAGTGCTGAACGCGATGGAACGCGGCGAACTGATGCAAATCGCGCCGGTCGCGTCCGAGCTTGTCGAACAAATCGAGTCCCGGCGTGCATTGTACATGGCGATGATCATGCACGATATCTGCAAGGGCCGCGGCGGCGATCATTCCGAACTCGGCGCGGAACTCGCGCTGGAGGTTTGTCCGGGACTTGGGATGACGGCGGAGGAGACCGAGACGGTTTCGTGGCTGGTGCTGCATCATCTGTTGCTCAGTGCGACGGCGTTCAAGCGCGATATCGACGATCCGAAGACCATTCTCGATCTGGCGGAGACCATTCAGTCGCCGGAACGGTTGCGGTTGTTGCTGATCCTGACGGTCGCCGATATGCGGGCGGTGTCGTCGAAAGTGTGGAACGGTTGGAAGGCCACGCTGCTGCGGGAGTTGTACGCGCGGGTCGCCGAAGTGCTGGCGGGCGGTCTGTCCACCACCGAGCGCGATGTTCGTGTGCAGCGGGCGAAGCAAGCCGCCGGCGCGCTGCTGGACGGTTGGTCCGATACGGACAAGGCGTGGTTCACGGAGCTGGGTTATCCGGGCTACTGGTTGTCGTTCGATCCCGATACGCACGCGCGTCATGCGCGGTTGCTGCGCGATGCGGAACAACGCAAGGCACCGCTGACGGTGGATACCCAACCGCTCCCCGCCCGCGCCGTCACCGAAGTCACGATTTATGCCGCCGACCACCCTGGGCTTTTTAGTAAAATTTCCGGCGCTCTGGCCGTGGCGGGCGCGTCGATCGTCGATGCGCGCATTCATACGATGACGAACGGCATGGCACTCGACACGTTCTGGATTCAGGACGCCGCCGGCGGCACGTTCGACCAACCGCACCGGCTGGCGAAATTGTCCGCGCTGATCGAGCAGGCGCTGTCGGGCCGACTGCGGCTCACTCAGGAAATCCGCAAGCTGTCACGCGATACGTTTGGCCGGCGCATGCGGGCGATTCACGCTCCACCCAGGGTCGTGGTGGATAACCATGCGTCGAATACGCATACGATTCTGGAGGTCAATGGCCGCGATCGGCCGGGACTGCTGCACGATGTGACGGCGGCGATCAGTGAGCAGGGGCTGCAGATCGCCTCCGCTCATGTCACGACCTATGGGGTCCGCGCGGTAGACGTGTTTTACGTGAAGGATATTTTTGGTCTGAAGGTGGAAAACGAGCGTAAGTTGGCCGCGCTGCGTGAAGGGTTGTTAAAGGCGCTGGCCAGTCCGGATGAGAGTCCGCCCGCGGAGGCGCAGGCCGCGGAGGTCGTGCCACGAGCCAGGCGGCGGCGGACGGCCGCGGCGTAGAGGGTGTTCTGTTGCAGGCAGGAGACGAAGCAAATGAATGTCGAGATTGAATACTGCGGTATGTGAGGCTATGAGCCACGCGCCCGTGCGGCGCGGGATCAGATCCTTAAGGCCGACAAGACCGCCATCGTGACCCTTAAACGGAGCGGCGGCGGAGTGTTTGAAATCACGGTCGATGGCCGGCTGACGTATTCCAAGAAGGCAACCGGGGCGTTCCCGGACGAGCAACAGGTGCTGGCGGCGATACGGTAAAGCAGCGTCACCGGATCGTTGTACCGAGCGCCCGTTCGTCATGGCCCGGACGAGCAGGGTCATGACGTTGCAGCGCTGTGCCTGGACACCACGCCGCCAACGGGCCCAGGCCGGAGCAGGACCGGGTGCCGGAACAGGACTGGGTGAAGGAGCCGCGAACAGCTGCCTCAGGCGAGAACCTTGCCGTCCTCGGGATCGATCTCGACGTCGATTTCAACCTCGACCTCATCATCGAGATCGGTATCCTCATCGTCGGGGATCTCGGCCTCCTCGACCTCCTCCACGGCGAGATCGTCGGCGGGCTCCAACTTCTCAGCCGGAATTGGCAGCGGTCTCCGGCTAAAGGCACCTCTGTCCGAGGCCGCGCGAATGGGCCGATACATCCGAGGCTTTGGCGGTGACTGCTGCGCGCCGCACTTAAAGCAGATCACCGGGCTTCTGTTCAGATCATAGAAGCGTTCGGCACAGGCCTCGCAGGTGTGTTTCGTGCCAAATTCCGGTTTGCTCATCAGAAGTTCCTTGATTGCCCGACCGTCAACCGGCCTTCGGCACGTGCAGCTTATCGGCGCAGGCTCGCGCCAGGGCATCATTTCCCGTGGTCGTGCCGTCCAGCGTCGCCCAACCCGCCTTCATGACGATGTCATGGCGGGAATAGGACGATTGTTCCGCCTGCAACTTCGTGAGTGTCGTCTGGTTGGGGTCCGCCTCCGCCTTGGTTACGCAGAACGGCAACAAGGCCTCGACAACCGCGGAACTCGCCGTTTCTTGCGCGAGTTTTTGGGATGTTTCGGCTGTGCTCCATCCAAGGCCCGAAAATCCAACAATCGCCATCGCGACCGCGCCAGCCACCGCGCCCCAAAGTCCAGGCTTTAGTGCAGAAGGGAGTTCCATGGGATTTGCTTTTCGTTTTGGGGGCGACGAATATCTCCCCAACGTTGTGGTCTTTGCGTAAATGGGGAGCCGCGGCCAGAATTACATTAACAACGCTAAAATAAATCCAGCGGATTATCCCGGCCCGCGTCGCTTCTGTTCGCGTGGAAAAAGCAATACGAGCACGAACGTCGCGATTCGCCGCGCCAGACAACATCCAGGCCCGGGGCCAGTCCGCTTCGCGGTCTTCGACAATGCGACAGATCAGCACAAACAGCGCGAGCGACGTGACACCCACACACGTCACGTCGGGGCGTCCTGCTCACTCCTCGGACTTAAGATCCCGCACCACTTCCGGCTTTTGCATCAGCTGGTTGATCTTCGTGGCGTAATCCAACGCGTGGTCCGGCTGAAACGACAACTCCGGCGTGTATCGCAGCGGCAATGTGTGCGCCACCTGGCTGCGCAGCCACGGCGCCACGCGTTTCAACACCGGCAGCAGCGCCTCCACATCCGTTCGGCCCAGACGCGAGATAAACGCCGTGGCATGTTTCAGATCCGGACTGAGCCGCACTTCGCTGACGGTGATATCGGCCTCGGCCAGTTCCGGATCACGGAACTCGCGGCGCATGAAAATCCCCGCGAGCACGTGCCGGATTTCCTCCGCCACGCGCAACTGGCGCTGCGTCGGCGCGGCGGTGCGCGCGGGCTTCTTCGCCGGAGCTCCGCGCGTCTTCCCCCGCGCTTCGTCCCGGCGCGATACGTCCCGCCGCGGTTCGGGCGGCGCCTTGTTCCCCCTTGGGCTCAACCCGGGACCATCTCCGTCTCAAAGCACTCGACCACGTCACCTTCCTGCAGGTCGTGGAAGTTCGCGAACGACAGGCCGCATTCGTAGCCGCGGGCGACCTCGCGCACATCGTCTTTGAAACGCTTGAGTTGCGACAACTCGCCGCTGTGGATCACCACGTTGTCGCGCAACACCCGAACGCCCGCGCCGCGCTTCACCAGACCTTCGGTGATCATGCAGCCGGCGACTTTGCCCGTCTTGGTGATGTTGAACACCTGGCGCACCTCGGCATAGCCCAGGAATCTTTCGCGGGCCTTGGGGGCGACTTTGCCGCGGACGAGTTTCTCGACGTCATCGGCGACTTCGTAAATGATCGAGAAGTAGCGGATATCGACGCCGTCCCGCTGCGCCATCTCCCGCGCCTGCGATGTCGCGCGCACATTGAACGCGATGATCACGGCGTTGGAGGCTTTCGCGAGCTGAATGTCGCTTTCGGTGATTTGACCAACGCCCGACAGCAGCACACGGACTTTCACTTCCTCGTGCTCCAACTTCATCACCGTGGCCTGGATCGCCTCGGCGCTGCCTTGCACGTCGGCCTTGATCAGGACCGCGACTTCCTTCTGCACGCCGGCCTGAATGCGGGCCAGCATCTGGTCCATCGTGCCGCGCGCGCCCGCCTGGATGCCGGCGGTCTTATCCCGCTGGCGCCGCTGACGGAACTCAGTGATTTCGCGCGCCCGGGCCTCATTGTCGACGACAACGAACGGTTCGCCGGCGATTGGTGCCCCGCTCAGGCCGAGGATTTCGACCGGGGCCGAAGGACCGGCCTCGGCGATTTGATTGCCCTTGTCGTCGAGCATCGCGCGCACCCGGCCCCACTCGGCGCCGGCCACGACGATATCGCCCTGATGCAGCGTGCCGCGCTGCACCAGGATGGTGCCGACCGGGCCACGGCCGCGATCGAGCCGGCTTTCGATGACCGAGCCTTCCGCCGCGCGCTCCGGATTGGCCCGCAGGTCGAGGATTTCGGCCTGCAGCAGGATCGCCTCTTCCAGCTTGTCGAGGCCGGTCTTCTTCAGCGCGGAAACCTCGACGTCCTGGGTTTCGCCGCCCATTTCCTCGACGACGATCTCATGGCTCAGCAGTTCCTGGCGCACCCGCGCCGGGTTGGCGTCCGGTTTGTCCATCTTGTTGATGGCCACGATGATCGGCGCATTGGCGGCTTTGGCGTGGCGGATCGCCTCAATCGTCTGCGGCATCACGCCGTCATCGGCGGCGACGACCAGGACAACGATGTCGGTGACCGAGGCGCCGCGGGCGCGCATGGCGGTGAACGCCTCATGACCAGGCGTGTCGACGAAGGTGATCCGTTCCCCGGAACTGAGCTGCACCTGATACGCGCCGATGTGCTGGGTGATCCCGCCGGCCTCGCCGCCCGCCACGTCGGTGGCACGCAGCGCATCCAGCAAGGACGTCTTGCCGTGATCGACGTGGCCCATGATGGTCACCACCGGCGGCCGGATGACCAGATCGACGTCCGCGTCGGCGTGGCCTTCCAGGCCGATTTCGACGTCCGCCTCGGTGACCCGGCGAGCGCGATGGCCGAATTCCTGCACCACCAGTTCCGCGGTATCGGCATCGAGCGTCTGGGTAACAGTCGCCATCACGCCGAGCTTCATCAGCGCCTTGACCACGTCCGGCACCCGGGCCGCCATCCGATTGGCGAGTTCCTGCACCGAGATCTGTTCCGGCAGAATCACATCTCGCACGACACGCACCTGATCCGATCGTAGGCGTTCCAGATCCGCCTGACGGCGTTCCCGCTCACGTTGGCGGCGGACCGAAGCGAGCGAGCGGACGCGGTCGTCCTCCCCCTCGATCGCGGCCTGCACGTCGATCCGCCCGGTACGGCGGCGGTCGTCACCCTTTTTCGCGATGACAACCGCGGGTTTGCGCGGCGTCATACCAACACCTGGGCGACGTACCGGCCGCGCGTCATCGTCATCCTCTAGCGGACGCGCCCCACCTGGGCGCAACCGCAGCGTCTCCGACGCCGGTGTCGCACCCGCCTGCTCCGCTGGCGCCGCTCCGGGCCGCGCTCCCGGCGTGGTGCCCGGACGGCCAGCGGGCGCCCGGGCAACGGGCTGCTGCTGCACCTTGTCCTTCAGCAATTCTCGCGGCG
>CALFNB010000578.1 GCA_937902425.1 uncultured Acetobacteraceae bacterium
ATGTCCCGCTGACGGTGCCTGGAGATTCCGTGCGCGTTCTTCCGCTTGCCCGACGTGGTGACGGCTGGGCCGCGGAAATCGATTTGGTACTGGAACCAGGTCCGGGGCGACGCGAGCCGGTCTGTGGGCATTTCGGCGTCTGCGGTGGCTGCACGTCACAGCACTGGGATGAGGCCGATTACCTCGACTGGAAAGTTGGCCGGCTGACCGCGGCATTGCGTCGCGCCGGGTTCGACGAGCCCGCTGTCGCGCCGATCGTGCGCGGTGCGCCGGGCACGCGTCGCCGGATGGACCTCGCCGTACGGCGGGTATCGGGGGGAGTCGTTGCCGGATTGCACCGGGCGCGCGGCGGCGAGATCGTCGATCTCATGGAATGTGCCGTGTTGCACCCGGCGCTGTTCGCGCTGATCGCCCTGCTGCGCGCGGTGCTTTCCAGCCTGGCGGGGTTGCGGCGTGAGGCCTCGGTGGTGGTCAATTTGCTGGACAGTGGGCCGGATGTTCTGCTGCGGACGGATGGCGACCTGATCACTCAGGACCGTGCCAAACTCACGGATTTCGCACGGGCGTTTGGCGTGCCCAGAGTGTCATGGGCGTTCGGGGGAGGGGCGGCTGAGGCGGTGTGCGTGCTGGATCCGCCGGTGATCTCTCTGTCCGGCGTGACGATTACGCCGCCGCCGGGTGCGTTTCTGCAGGCCACGCCAGCAGCCGAGGCGGCGATCGTGGCGGCGGTGCTCGACGGGCTTCCGGTCAAACGAACCGCGCGGGCAAGGGTGTTGGAGTTGTTCGCCGGATGCGGCACGATCAGCTTCGCGCTGGCGCGGCGGGTCCGGGTGCTGGCGATTGAGGGCGACAATGCGCTGGTGACCGCGTGCCACTCCGGCATCAACCAGGCCGGGTTGATGGGGAAAGTTGAAGTCCGGCGGCGCGATCTGTCACGCCAACCGTTTCTGGCGAATGAGTTTTCCGGGTTCGTGGCGGTGGTGCTCGATCCGCCGCATGTCGGGGCGGCGGCGCAAATGCCGTTTATCGCACGGGCGAAGGTGCCGACGGTGATCTACGTCAGTTGCGATCCGGTGGCGTTGGGACGTGACGCGAGCGTGCTGCGCGGCGCGGGGTACCGGTTGGAGAAGGTGACGCCGATCGACCAGTTTTTGTGGTCGGCGCGGCTGGAAGCGGTGGCGGTGTTTCGGATTGGGCGGTAGGGAAGTGGGGATTCGATGTCTCTACGGTTCTTGTCGGGCGCTATGGCGGATGTGGAGAATTTCGACAGAATTCGAGGTCACCTGGTAGAAGACGTTGTAGGGATAACGAATCAAGGGAACGACCCGAACGCCAGGCCGTCCCGCGACCTGCCGCGCGCTTCGCGGCCACTGGCCGATCCGGCGCTCGATCGCCAATAGCTGCCACTCAAATCCTTGATATGCGGTCGGGAAACGCGAGGCTATGTAAATCAGGATGTCATCGAGATCGTGGAGCGCTTCGTCGGTATAAACAACATTCATTCCGGACGGCGTTTGGCGACCGCCGTGAGCACATCTTCGGGCATCACGAAGCGTCCCTGCTCGGCAGCGCGAAGGCCACGATCAATCCCCGCCAGCTCATTGGGCGTCGGGCGATAAGCGCCACCCTTCAATGCGGCGTCTATTTCCAGGGCGATACCGGCAAGTTCTTCCTGGGCTTCTTCCGGCCAGGTCTCGACCCGCTTCATCGCTTCCATGAGGACTTTTGCTGTCATGTTGATAGCATAGCACGTGACCGCCGGGCGGCGCACGTGTTACTCGATTCATGGTTCGTTGTTTGTTATGGGAACCAGGCCGGTTGGTGACCGGAACAGGTGATCGAATGCGGATCTCAGTGACCGATGCAAAGGAATGATTGACGGATTTGGTAAGACAAGCCGAAGCAGGCGAGCAGATCATCCTGACCTGTGGCGGTCGGGCCGTCGTGCGCCTCGTACCGACCGGACCCGCGGCTGATCCCCACGCTCGGAGAAAGTTGCTCGAATCAGCGCGGACGTCCGGGACGGCCCGCGCAACCGCGGGACCATGCGCGGCGAGAAGCCAGGACTTCCCTTACAGCGCGGACGGTCTGCCCGAACGGTAACAGGTTAATCCATCCGCCTGGCGTTCCTGATGCGCGATATCAACCGCGGGCGGGTCTGGTGCCACCTCCCGTTTCGCCCACCGCCCGCGACCGTGTATACCCCTGAGATGCTCCCCCGCACGCCGCCCCCGATGCCGCCACACCCAGACGCCATCATCGT
>CALFNB010000579.1 GCA_937902425.1 uncultured Acetobacteraceae bacterium
CGGGGTGTCGATGGTGGTGGCGCCGGCACGCAGCGAGGGCAGCGGACGGATCGTCGGTGCGATCGGAGTGATTGGGCCGACGCGAATCAACTATGGCCGGATCATCCCGGTGGTGGATTACACGGCACGGGTCATCGGGCGGCTGCTGGGGTGAGTCTCGCGCCCCATGGCCGACAAGCGTTGCGGTTGGCCGGTCGGCTTCCGTTCCAGCCGGATTTGTTCCGGGTGGCATGACCGTTGAATTGGTCCGGACGTGTATGCACGGCTCGACCACAATCCCGAAATCGGTCAGAACATCGCCTGAGGAGATTTCGTCATGCCCCCGCTCTCCATGTTCTGGTTCCTGCCCACCAGCGGCGATGGCCCGTACCTCGGGTCCCCCGAGGGCGCGCGCCCGGCCGCCTTCGGCTACATGCGCGACATCGCCGTCGCGGCCGACCGGCTTGGCTTTGGCGGCGCGTTGCTGCCAACGGGAAACACCTGCCTGGACGGCTGGACTCTCGGCTCCGCCCTCGCGCCGCTCACGGAACGTTTGAAGTTTCTGCTGGCGCTCCGCCCAGGAGTGTTGACCCCGGCATTGGCGGCGCGGCAGTCGGCGGCGTTGGACCGGATCAGCGACGGGCGGCTGATCCTGAACATCGTCACCGGCGGACAGCCTGGCGAACTCGCGGGCGATGGTCTGTTACTGGACCATGACGAACGCTACGCCCTGACCGATGAGTTCCTGACCATCTGGCGCGGCCTGCTGCGAGACAAGTCCATCGATTTCAACGGTAAGTATCTGACCAGTAAACAGGGCAAGCTTGGCCTGTATGACAGCGTTCAGAAGCCGTATCCGCCGCTGTGGTTCGGCGGCTCCTCCGAGGCCGGCATTGAGGTCGCCGCCAACCACGCCGACCTCTACCTCACCTGGGCCGAGCCGCCCGCGCTGGTGGCCGAGAAACTCGCCGCCGTCCGCGCCGCCTCCGCCGCCCGAGGCCGCACCATGCGCTTCGGCCTGCGCGTTCATCTGATCGTTCGCGAGACCGACCCCGACGCCTGGGTTGCCGCCGACAAACTGATCAGCAAATTGTCCGACACCACCATCGCCGCCTCGCAGGCTCGTCTCGGTGGAGAAACTGATTCAATTGGGCAGAAGCGCCAACTCGCACTGCACGGCGGCAGGCGCGACAGACTGGAGGTCAGCCCGAACCTCTGGGCTGGCGTTGGCCTGATCCGCGGCGGCGTCGGCACCGCGCTGGTCGGCTCCCCCGACACGGTCGCCACACGGCTGCGCGAGTACCAGGCGATGGGGATCGAAACGATCATCGCCTCCGGCTATCCGCATTTGGAGGAAGCCTACCGCGTCGCCGAGTTGCTGTTCCCAGCACTGGGAATTGGCAAACACGTTGAGCCGGGCCGCGACTTTCAGCCCGCCGAACAGCGGATGGCAGCCGGATAGGAGTGACCGGCCGTTCTCCGGCGCGGGGTCAATTCAACCCGGGATGCCGCCGGCCACGCCCGCGCCGGCGCATGAACGCCGCCGCCACCGCCGCGTGATCGACACGCCCACGAACCCTGTCAACAACAACGTAACGGAAGCAGGCTCCAGCGCCGTGTTCAACGTCCCGCGCACGGAACTGAGTGTCAGCACGCCATTGCCCGGAAGGTCGTCCCACTCGCACCCGAGGCGGACGTCAGTGCCTGCAACACCAGATTGCCCGCCGCGCAACTGCTTTGCGTAACGCCGGCCAGCATCAGCGAGCAACCGGACACGGTCAACTTCAGACCATCCAGCGTCAGTATGCTGCCGTTTATCAGTGAGACCGCTCGCGCTGGATCGCCGATGACGGTCAGACAAAGAGCAAGCACGGCGAAGCGACGTCAGAATGACCCGCGCAATTCAGTCTCCCGCCGCGACGGTTGGATCGCGCGCGGCGGTACGGTCATGAACTTCGAAGGTTAACGAACAATAAACGGGGAGGTGAATGAAAGTTTAACGGCGGCGCGGCGGTGACATCAGCCCGGCAACGGCCAGCGTTGCAGGTATGGCATATAGTCCGGCTCCACATCGATTTGCAGCGTCGCCAGCACGCGCACGACGGCACAATAGAACGCGATCGTGATGGTCAGATCGACCACCTGCTCATTGCCGAGCGCGGATTGAAGCGTGGCGAAGGTGGGCTCGGCCATGGCGCCGGCGTCGTTCATTTCCCGCGCCGCGCGCAGGACGCTCAGCGCAAGCGCGTCAAGCGAGGTCGGCTGGCCCGCGGTGTCGTCGATCAGCGCCTGAATATCCGCGTCGCTGACCCCGAAATCGTGCCCGATCTTGACGTGATGCGACCACTCGTACGGGGAGCGTGCGAGCCAGCCGACCTGAAGAATCGCCAGCTCCCGCAGCCGCGGATCGAGCTTGCTGCCGTAGCGGATGAACCCGCCCACGCCAGAAAAAGCACGTGCCGCCTTGGGCGAGTTCACCAGTGCTTTGAAAAGCGAGATCGGCCGATTGAGCAGGTCCTGATCGGCCTCGGCCAGGTCGGTTTTGGAGAGGTAAGGGACGCGCGCCATGGATGTTGGCTCCGATTGTTTGGTGACGGCATCCTGACGACGACGGCGCGGATGGTCCAGGCCGCGTCCGCCCGACAGATTTGACACTGTGCGTACCATTGCCCACGGTCCTTGTGCGCGGTTCGCCGGAGCAAAGACTCTGGGCGACAAGGAGGGAACGAAACCATGGCAGAGGCAGCCTCGGATGGCACGGCCGTCCACGGTCATATCGCGGCCCGCATCGATCGGCTGCCGTTGACCCGGGTGCAATGGCGCCTGGCCATTCTGGTGGAGATCACCTGGGGTTTCATCATCGTCGACACCGACGGCATCGGCGCGCGGCTGTATCCGTTCGTCTGGCGCCCCGCCAAATTGATCGACGTGGACCAATACGCGGTGATCCAGGCGTTGCAGGTCGGCCTTGGGATTCTGGTCGGCGCCTACCTCATGAGCTGGATCGCCGGGAAGTATGGACGGCGCCCGGCGATCCTGGCATCGGCCGCGTTGGCGGGCATCTTCCTGTGGCCCTTCGCGCATGTCACGAATTTCTGGGCTCTGGTGGTGCTGTCGGTATTGAGCACGATCGGGGTAGGCGGCATCGTCGCCACGCACGCGGTGTACTTGTCCGAAATGATCGGTCCCACCGTCCGCGGCAAAGTCTTGCTGGCATCGCAAAGCAGCACCGCGCTGGTCGGCATCGGCATCAGCCTGCTGGCCTTCGCATGGATCCCCGTACATTGGCAATGGTTCGTCTGGGCTGGCGCGTTGTGTCAGATCCTCGTGCTGCTGCCGTTGCTGTATTGGCTGCTGCCGGAGTCGCCGCGCTGGCTGGAAGCCAACGGCCATGCAGATGCGGCCGACCGCGCGATGACCGAACTGGAACGCCGCGTGCGGCTCGCGCACGGCGCGGCCTTGCCGGAGCCAGACCATGGCCAACATCCGTTGTTGCTGAGCGACAAGGCGGCGTGGCGCGAACTGTTCTCCAATCCCCGGTATCGCAGCCGGATCGTGCTGATCCTGGTTTGTTGGCTATGTTGTTACCCAGGCCTGATCTACGGAGTCGGCGCGTTCATCTCGGTCTACATGGTGGACCACGGCGTGACGCCGCATTTCGTGTTCCTGACCTTCACCGCCGCTTATATGGCGACATTCGTCGCCTTCCAGTTGAATGCCTTGCTGGGGGAGGGCGTGGAACGTCGCGATACGTTGTTTGTACTGGGCTTCGTGTTCGCGTTGGCCTGGACCGTGGCGTATTTTTATCCCTTACCCATGGTCATGGCGGTCTGCGTCGTCATCGGACGCATCTGCACGACACTGTTCCTGTTCAACTTGTATAATTACACCGCCGTGTCGTTTCCCACGCGGATCCGGTCCGTCGCCTTCGCCTGGACCGACGGTCTCGGCCACCTCGGTGCCTGGGCCGGGGTGACGCTGCTGGGACCTTTGTACCAGGTTGGCCCGAACCATTTGGGATGGTTGCTGTTCATCGTCATTCCGGGCGCGCTGCTGCCGGCTCTCCTGATCCGAGGGTTCGGGATCCGGCAAAGCCGCGCGGTGCTGGAGCAGGTGTCGACGTAGCGTTCAACTTTCACGAAACCGTCATCTCATGTCTCGCTTCGGGAAACCGCCAAAGTCTCGCTCCCGAACACAGACGATCAATGATCGGCGGGGAGGTTGACGATTTTGCCCAGTACTCCAACAACGTGTAAAGGGCGAACCTTGATACGATATCAACCCGGACAATGACCCGCGGTCTCATTGCCTCACCGCCAGGCCTCGGCTCCGCCACCGTGCGGTTGACCGAGGTCAGCCGTTGTTGGGGCGGCGTGACGGCGCTGGACGCCATTTCGATCAACGTTGAAGCCGGCAGCTTTACCGTGTTGCTCGGACCATCCGGCTGCGGCAAGACGACGTGTCTCCGCATTATCGCCGGCCTGGAAACCGCGAGCGGCGGCCGCGTTGAAATCGGCGGCCGTGATGTCACGCATCTGCCGCCGGCGCGACGTGGTGTCGCCATGGTGTTTCAGTCCTACGCTTTGTTCCCACATTTGACCGTGGCCGAGAACATCGTGTTCGGCCTTAAGGCGCGGCACGTCCCGCCGGCGGAGCGCGCGAGCCGCCTTGCGCGCGCGGTGGAAATCCTCGGCATTGGATCGTTGCTAAACCGTAAGCCTGGGCAGTTGTCGGGTGGCCAGCAGCAACGCGTGGCGCTCGGCCGTGCGATCGTCGCCGAAGCGCCGGTTTGCCTGATGGATGAGCCGCTGTCGAACCTGGACGCCCAACTCCGCGCCGACATGCGCCGTGAAATCCTGGCGCTGCAACGGCGTCTGGGCATCACCATGCTGTACGTCACGCACGACCAGACAGAGGCCATGGGCATGGCCGATCAGATCGTCCTGCTGCGCGATGGCCATGTCGAACAGGACGCTCCGCCCGAGGAAATCTACGCATCCCCCGCGACCCGCTTCGCCGCGAGCTTCATTGGAACACCGCCGATGAACCTGTTCCCGCTGGAACGGCGCGGCGCCGGCCTGGTGTTGCGCGGGACCGAAGGGCCTGTGCTGGCCGAGTTCGAGGGTGATGCCGCGATCGGCGGCATTCGTCCGGAACAACTTCGTTTGGCCTCCACGGGAATCGCCGCCATTGTTCGCGACACGGAATATCTCGGCGCCGACACCGTGATGGCCTGCATCGCCGGCGACGCGACATTGCTGGTGCGCCTGCCTGGCCGGGTGATTTTGCCCGAGGGAACGCCAGTGTGCCTCGCATGCGACGAGCCGGTGCATTTGTTCGACGCCGCGACCGGAAAGCGTGTTGAAAAACAGGGGGTAAAAATATGCCAGTAACGACACGCCGAATGGTGCTGAGCGGGGCCGCGTCGCTGGCGCTGCCCGCGGTTGTTCGCGCCGAGCCGGAAACCGAGATCAGCTTCTGTTTCCCGGTCGCGGTCGGCGGTCCGATCACCAAAATCATCGATGGCTACGCGGCGGATTTTCAACGCGAGAATCCGGGCGTCAAGGTGACGCCGATTTACGCGGGGACATATCAGGACACACTGACCAAGGTGCAGACCGCGCTGAAGGCCGGCTCCGGGCCGCAGATGGCGGTGCTGCTGTCCACCGACGTGTTTTCGCTGGTCGACGACGATCTGATCCTGCCGTTCGATGCGCTGATCAGCGATGCGGCGGACAAGGCATGGCTAAGCGGTTTCTGGCCGGCGTTCCTGAAGAACGGCGAAATCGGCGGGCACACCTGGGGAGTGCCATTCCAGCGTTCGACCATCGTGCTGTACTGGAACAAGGACGTGTTCCGTGCAGCGGGCCTCGATCCGGAACACCCGCCCGCGACCTGGCAAGAGCACGCGGATATCGCCGCCCGGTTAACCAAGGCGAATGAGCGCTGGGGTACGCAAATTCCCAGCACGGGCTTCGCGTATTGGCTGTTCCAGGCGCTCGCGACGGAAGCCGGCGGCACGCTCGCCAATGCCGCCGGGACGGCGACCGATTTCGCGAGCGCGCCGTGTGTCGAGGCGTTGCGTTACTGGATCGATCTCAGCGCCAAATATCATGCGCATCCACCGGGAGTCGTCGAATGGGGCACCACGCCGCGGGACTTCCTGGAACAGAAGGCCGCGATGATATGGACCACGACCGGCAATCTGTCGAACATCCGCGGCAATGCGAAGTTCCCGTTTGGCGTGGCGATGTTGCCCGCCGGCAAGCGGCGCGGCAGCCCAACCGGAGGCGGCAACTTCTATCTGTTCAAGACCGCGACTGAGGTACAGCGGGGGGCGTGCCTGCGCCTGCTGCGGTGGATCAGCAGTCCCGAGCGGGCCGCGAAATGGGGCATCGACACAGGCTATGTCGCTACAAGGCCGGATGCGTGGGAGACCCCGGCGATGCGAGACTACGCCGCCGGTTTTCCGGCCGCCGCCGTTGCTCGCGACCAGTTGCGGTACGCGGTCGCCGAGTTGTCCACGCACGACAACCAGCGCGTGACCCAGGCATTGAACGACTCGCTACAGGCCGCGCTGACAGGGAAAACGGCGCCAGATGCGGCGCTTGAACAGGCCCAGGGTAGTGCGACCCGTCTGCTTCGCTCGTTTCAATGAATTTGGGGAGTGTCCGTCATGATCCGTCGCCGTCATTTGCTCGCCACCGCCGCCAGCGTGCTCGCCGCACCCGCCGTGCTTCGCGCTCAGACCGGGCAGAAGTTGACGTTTTACTATCCGGTAGCGGTTGGCGGTCCGCTCGCCGCGATCATCGATGGATTCTGTAGCTTGTATCAGAAGGAAACCGGCGTCACGGTGGAGGCCGTGTACGCCGGCGATTACAGCCAGACGCTGATCAAGACCGCCACGGCGATCAAGGGCGGTGGCGGTCCGCATTTCGCCGTGCTGCTGGCGGCGGAAATGCACAGTTTGCAGGACATGGATATCCTCGTGTCGATCGACGAGATCGGGTTGGACGCGGACTCTCAGAGCTGGCTCGGCGGATTTTATCCGGCGTTCCTGGCCAACAGTCATGCCGATGGAAAGACCTGGTCGGTGCCGTTCCAGCGCTCGACCGCGATATTTTATTACAATAAGGCCGCGTTCCACGACGCGGGCGTCGACCCAGACAAATTCCCCACTACCTGGGACGCGCTCGCCGACACGGCGGCGAAATTAGTGCAACGCGACGCTTCGGGGAAAGTAACGCGATGGGGCATTAAAATGGCGTCCGATCTTGGCAACGCGCAATGGACGTTCGGCGCGCTCGCCAATCAGGCGGAGCAGACCTTGATGAATGAGGCGGGGACCGAAGTTTACTTCAATCAACCGAAAACGATCGAGGCGATGGCGTTCTGGCGTGGATTGTCGGACCAGTACCATGCCGCGCCTGATGGCATGTCGAGCTGGCCGCAACTGTCGCCGGATTTCCTCGCGGGGAATACGGCGATCATTCAGCACACCACGGGCAATCTCGCGAATGTGCGCGACAAGGCGACGTTTCCGTTCGGCGTGGCTGGATTGGCGGGAAAGAAGTCGCCGCACACCGTGGTTGGCGGCGGCAATCTGTATTTCTTCAAGCAAGCCAGTCCGGAGGAGCGTCAGGCGGCGCTACGCTTCGCGCGCTGGATAACGGCGCCCGAGCGTGCCGCGGAATGGTCGATCCGCACCGGCTACATCGCGACGTCGCCGGCCGCGTATGACACGTCGGCGTTGAAAGAGTTCATCGCGAAA
>CALFNB010000580.1 GCA_937902425.1 uncultured Acetobacteraceae bacterium
AGGTCGTCGAGCGTCTCGCCGATGATGATGGTGCTGTCCATGTCGGCGATGAGCAGGCGCTTGCGCCGACCGTCGGCGAGCGTAGCGATCGCATCGATTGGGGCACCGTCCAAGGCCGCTCGGACATGATCGGGGTTTGGCGCTGCCGCGCAGGCGACGTCCACGGCTTCCCCCTGGGACAACACGGTCACCGGGCCTCCGCCAGTGATATCGCGAACCTGGGCGATCAAGGCTGGTGTCAGCGATGCGGCATCGCGCATCGCCACGAGTGTCAGAACATGGGTCATGGAGGATCAAACCTTGGCGATGAGCGCGTGAACAGGCAAGCCGCTCCTAGGCTCGTCAGGCGTCTTATGCGAACTTCCCGTGCAGGAACCCTAACGCCGGCAACGGCCGCCAGGCACGCGGCAATTCGGCGCGCTTGATTGGCCGGACGTCATAGCTTGGGGCAGGCTGGCGAGAGGTCCGCAGGAAGCTCTCGTAGGCCCGCACCTGCTGCTCGCGCCAGGCCTTGTCCGCCAGCGCCGCGACTCGATTGGAAAAGATCTCGGCCACCCGCGTCGTGCGGCCCATGGAGGCGACGACCGCCCAAAGCGTGTCGTCGCGCGCGGTGCTGAGGCTGACCGGTTCAACCATCGGAGAAAGCTGACCCGATTTCCCGCCGAAATCAAGCGCCAGGCGGGAACAAAGAACCGCCCAGGAAAAGAAAAAAGAAGGCGGTGCGACCGGGGGAATGGGCGCACCGCCTAAAGGTGGTCACGTCTTCATGGACGTGACATCAGGGAGGAAACAGGAAACCGGAAAGACCGGCTCCGTGATCAGGTATATATCGGACAGCCTCCTAACAGACGGTTAAGGGATTCAATAAGATCGACCATCTCGTAAAAAAAAGATCGTGGCCGCGGACAGCCGGCCTGAAGGAGACCGCGTATATCGCGAAAACGCCCAGGACCATTGGCCGGCCTTAAGTTGGTGGAGCCGGAGGCATTACATCGCGGCACCGTTTTGCACACGGATCCTCGCCGATCTGGGTGCGGAGGTCATCAAGGTCGAGCCTCCGGGTGGCGATCCGTTCCGCGGCTGGGGTGAAGCGAAAGACGGGCACTCGGTCTGTTTCAGCATCCACGGACGTAACAAACTTTCGATTGAACTCGATTTGAAGAAGGACCGGGAAACCTTGCTGAAGCTCGCCGCGCGCGCCGACGTGCTGGTGGAGAATATGCGCTCTGGGCAACTGGAGCGGCTGAAGATCGGACCGGCGGAACTGCACGCGGTCAACCCTCGGCTGGTGATCGCGCGCATCTCCGGTTACGGCCAGGACGGGCCGTATCGCGATAAGCCGGCATTTGGGGCGATCGGGGAAGCAGTCGGCGGGCCGCGGCATCTGACCGGGCATCCCGCGGGGGTTTCCGATCTGCCGCCGCCACGCCGCGGCATTTCAGTCAGCGATGATCTGGCGGGGCTTTACGCGGCGATCGGGCTGCTGTCGGCGGTGTGGGAGCGGGATGCCAAAGGCACAGGCGAGGGAAGGGTGGTTGACGTTAACCTGTGCGCCGAGGTCCCGTGTTCGCGGCTTTACGACATCGCCGACTGCGCCACCGCCCCGCATTTCCCGGCGCGGAAAGCGGTTCAGTCCTTGGACAACCCCCTGATTGGGTCGACCCCGCATCCTGGGCCGGTCATCCGCCTGAACGGAGAGGCGCCAGAAGATGTCGTGCGTTGGACGGGCCCGGCGGTGGGTGCGCATACGGATTTCGGGCTCCACACGCTGTTGGGGTGACGCCAAAATCTGCCTGAACGCTTCTGTTTTTGGCTTGTTTTCGCCGCCAGCCGCGGTCACCGTCCGGCGCGTTGTGATCTGACGGGGACACATGCGTCGATTCCCATCGTTGCGCGGTCTGATGCTGGTTGTGGCGCTGTCCGCCTGTGGCGGCCCGCCAGAACGTGACCTGGGGTTGCGCGCGCCGCTGGATTGTGTCCCGTTCGCCCGGGCGCTGAGCGGGATCCACCTGCGCGGTGACGCCGCCGATTGGTGGTGGCGCGACGGCGGACGCTACGCCCGCGGCAGGGTGCCCGAGGTCGGGTCGGTCATGGTCTTCGCGCAAACTTCACGTCTGCCGCGCGGGCACCTCTCGGTGGTTTCCCGGGTCATGTCACGGCGCCAGATACTGGTGACCCACGCGAACTGGGTGCATCATCACGTGACGACAGACCAACTGGTGCTGGACGTTTCACCATATGGGGACTGGTCCGAGGTCCGTGTATGGTGGCCGGCGTCCGATGCCCTGGGCAACACGAGCTATCCGGTGCTTGGGTTTATTTACTCCGGATATGCCACAAATCACGATCGAATCGTTCGCACCGTGCCGAACGCCGTGCGAGTGGCACTGAGCGAATGACGTGGCCGCTGTGTTCACCAGTTCATCTCCGTCAGGACATTTCGCACCGGCCAGCTTGAAATCCGCATAATGCCATTCAAGGGGCGGTCCATTTCAAGGATCAGAAATACCGCACCGCCGATCGCGAGCGAGCCGATAAGAAACGACGCCATGACGGTGTTGTTGCGCGGTGCGTTCAGACCGAAACTGGCGAATATCACGGTCACCCAGGATACCAGGATCACCACGACAACGCTTTGTACGCTCGAACCCTGCTGCTCGATCAACAACCAGCGTTGGCGCAGCAAATTGAGGTTGATCTCTGTCGCCGCGTCCCGCAGCGACTTCTGACCGTCGTCGATGGGTTTGAGGCCGCGGATCGAGCCTCTTACCTGCTCCATAAGCATTCGGCTCTTGTCGTCATCAAGCGCGGCGGGTTTGCCATCATCGGGCCAGCCGTCCTGGAGCAATCGTTGGGTATATTCCCGTAACATGTCCCGCGGAACCGATGCCACGCCACCATAGTCGCGGAGGGTTTCATTCAGCAGCGCCAGCTCGGCCGCGTAGCTTCGGATCGCTCGATCGGTCGTGTCGTAGGAACCTTTGGCCGTCGCGATCAACAAGCCAAGAACCAGCGAGGCCAGCACCGACAACATGCCGGTGCTGAGCTTGATCACCTCCTGTGTTTCCCTGGTCAGATGATGCGGCGGCAGTAAGCGGTGGAGATATAATCCCGCCACACCGCCGCTGAACACGCAGAGCGCGACCAGCACGCTCGCGGTGACTGTGTTCATTGTTCACATACGCCATCTGTTGTTCGCATCGGCACCTCCGCCAGGCACGTGGCCTTGGTGCGCGGACGTTACAGTGATCGCATCCATCCCGCGAGCGCCCGGCAGGTTACCTTGACCGCGTCCAGACAGGTGTTCCACGGTGAGGCGAGGCAGGGTTTGATTTCGGCTCCCACCTCCACTTCGTTTGGTGCATGAATTAAAACTTTCGGGTATTCCGGAAGATATAACCGTA
The DNA here is from genome assembly GCA_937902425.1 of uncultured Acetobacteraceae bacterium. GTDB lineage: Bacteria > Pseudomonadota > Alphaproteobacteria > Acetobacterales > Acetobacteraceae > Rhodopila. The sequence continues at coordinate 3,405 of CALFNB010000580.1, forward strand.
ATGGCGTCGCAGCGATCTGGCCGTCGCTCCCGCTGGTCGCATAGCGATAGTTGCGGAAATCCGGAATGAGCTCTGGTTAAGGGCGTGAAACAAAAGGCCTTCCTCTCCGTCCACTGGGGGTCATCGCAGAATCTTCCCTAAATCCTACGCTAAGAACCTGAGTTCTCTGGAATAGCCGCGACACCGTTGCCGGGTGAACGCCGAACAGGCTTGACGGTCATCGCCGTCTCCGGCTGCACCGTGAAGCAAGCTTACACCTGACAAATTCCTTGTTCTGATATCCCGGAGAGCGTCCGGCAGGTTATCTCGGGATCGCGGTTAATCGACTGGTTGGTCCTTCATGACGTCGACGGAGATCAGTAACATAGGGTCGCATCATGCGCGGTGTCCCGGCCTCTACAGGTGCCGTCCAAAGTCCATACGCTCATGGAGAATGCGGACAACGTCAATGCCGCCATCAATCAGGCGGTAAAACAGAACATGGGAACCAGATGGATATCGATAATAAACCGGCACGCAATTCGGAACAGGCTCGACCGATCATCGGCTGCGTTGCGACTGCCTCAATGTGTTGGCCAATCTGGCGGACATGGTATTCGGCCTGGTCCGAGCCCCAGTGCTTTACTGTGTGGCTCCAGATTTCATCCATGTCGCCGAGCACACGCGGCGAAAGGATGATGCGGCCCGTCATATCAATGGCGGCTGCGAAGCTCGCTTTCGCGCAATGAACAACTCGACATCGAACGGCAGGGATGGGCCGCTTTGCTCACCTTCAATGAGAGCAGCGCGCAGAGCTTCTGATTTTGCCTCCTGCTCCTCAAGCAGCCTCAGTCCGGAGCGCACGACATCGCTTGCGCTGCTGTAGCGACCTTGGGCCACTTGCATCTCAACGAAGTGGCTGAAATGTTCGCCCAGGCTTACGGATGTGTTTTTGCTCATTGCCTTACTCCAATTTCCATGTACCAATTCCTGGTACTAGCGGCAAGCAGCTACTCGACAGGCGGCGCAGGGCTCCAACGCCTCCGGTTTGCTCCGTTGTCTGCGGCTCAAGGTAACCACCCCGCATAGGTGCCGGTCATTCTTCGGTTCCGTGACGACTCGTGGATCACGCGGCGCTCCATGCGGCGGTCGCGACCGGGCGGCCAGTGCTCCCGGTCCATGTATTGGACGGCGGTGGCGCATGGCCTCCGGGCGGCGAGTCCGGTCAATTTCCGTAAACCAGTTGTGGCAGCCACATTGTCAACGCCGGCACATACGTGATGATCATCAATACGATCAGCAGCAGGATCAGGAACGGCAGGATGCCGCGGATGACCTCGCCCACCGGGGCCGTTGAAATCGTCGACAACACGTAAAGATTGAGCCCGACCGGCGGGTGGATCAGCGCGATCTCCATATTATGCGTGAAAATGATAGAGAAATGCACCGGGTCCACGCCCAGAGGGATCAGCGCCGGTGCCAGGATTGGAATTACCAGCAACAGCGCCGCCACGACCTCGAGAAAGCAGCCGAGGATCAGCAGCAGAATGTTCATCGCGAGCAGGAACTGCCATGTCGCGAAATGATGCCCCAGAGTCCAGGTCACCAGTTGCGCGGGAACACCTGATTCCGTCATCCAGTGACCAAAGGCCAGCGCCGTCGCGACGATCAGCATGATCGTCCCCGCGCTGCGCAGCGCGTCGGCGATCACGGACAATGTCGTTTTCCAATGGAAACCTCGGTAGAACACCAGACTGACCAGCAAGGCGACGGCGGCGGCGATCGCGGCCGCTTCGGTGACCGTGACGATGCCGCCATATATGCCGACCAGCACGATGATCGGCACCAACAGCGCCGGCAGCGCGCGGACCGTGATGACCAGCCGGTCTTGTAATGGGAGCGAGGGCTCGATCGGAAAATGGCGCCGCCGCGCATCGTACCAGACCCACAGAAAGAAGGCCGAAGCCTGCAGCAGGCCGGGCAAAATCCCCGCCAGGAACAGACGCGGCACCGATTGCTCGGCCACGATCCCATACAGGATCAGCGCCAGCGACGGCGGGATGACGATGCCGATCGTTCCCGACGCGCCGATCACTCCCAGAGCGAAGGAGCGCGGATAGCCTTTCTCGAGCATCGCCGGCAGCAGGATCGTTCCCATCGCCAGAGCGGTTGCCACCGATGACCCGCAGATCGCGGCGAACAACGTGCAGGCGACAACGGTGACCAGGCCCAATGAACCGCGGACGCCGCCGAGCCAGGCCGCCGAGACATCGACGAGCGCCTTCGCCACGCCGCCCTGGCGCATGAACGCCGCCGCCATCACGAACAACGGCAATGACATCAATGTCGACGAATTCAGATGATCGATGATCACCTGGGCAGCGCCGATCAGCGGCTCCCCGGAGACCACGTACAGCACCGCCGCGCAGGCGCCGAGCACCAGAAAGATCGGCATGCCAAGTGCCAGCAGGCCGAAGAACAGCACCAGGAACAGAAGGGTCAACATGTCGGGATTTATGCCAGCGGTTCGAACGTGTCGTCGCCCACACGAACCAGCCCATGCCGGTGTGGAAAAGAATGCGCCATGGTCGCTACCGAACCGGCGGGCTGGCGATATTCGCCGGCATCTCATGCGCCGGGATGTGGCCTGTCGTCATCGTATCAGGATCAAAATGAAATAGATAACGATACAGGCGGATCAGATACCGCACCCCCATCAACACCCCACCCGCGGGCAACGCGCTGTAGTAAATCCACATCGGAAACGCGAGCGCCGTTGAACTGCGTTCATCCAGCGACAGCGACGTGTCGACGATCTGCCAGCCGTACCAGATCATGCCCCAGCAAAACGCCAACGCGACAATGCAATTGAACGCCTCCATCCAGCGTTGTCCGCCCGGCGGCACCAGCCGCAGCACCAGATCGGGCCGCACATGTCCATCAGTGCGGACAAGCTGACTGGAGACGATCATCACAGCCCAGACGACAAGGTAGACGATCACTTCCTCGGCCCAGGAAATGGCGTCGGAGGGGAAGAAGTACCGGCCGACAACCTGCACGAGTCCGACAATCATCGCCAGCGCACCGAGCAGGCCTACCAGGAGCCTCTCGATGCGGTCCCAGATCGTTTCCCTGGTTGGCGTCATCTCAGGCTTTGCCGCCGATGGCCTCATCCGTCAGGCGCACGATCTCGGGCGACAGTTTGGCGTCCTTGATCAGGGTCGCGACATCCGCCTGCATGATCTTGCGATTGGCGGCGAGTTCTTCCCGCGACGGATCGGTGAACCCGACGCCATGCTCCTCCAGGGCCTTGCGAGCCCGGGTCTGCGCCGCCGCGGCATTGCTTCGGTAGGTGGGAATGTTCTTGGACCAGAGATCGAGCATGATCTTCTGCTGCTCCGGCGTCACTTTGGCCCAGAACGTTTCGCTGACCAGCGGCACGTATTGCCCGACATACTGATGGTCGGAGTAGGAAAAGTGCACGCCGGCTTCCCAGAGTTTAGCGCTGAACACGCTCTCATCGGTGGATACGAAGCCGTCGAACGTGCCTTGCGACAGAGCGAGCGGCACGTTGGGCCACGCAGTGGTATTGGCGATCCCACCAAGTAGATTGATGCGCCAACTAATGCCCGCGCCGCCGGGACTGCGGATTTTCATGCCCTTCAAATCCGCGATGGTCTTCAGCGGCTTCTTGGTGCTGTACCAGTTCTGGAATCCCAGATCGACCCAGGGTCCGAGGCATTTGGCGCGCAGCTTGGTTTCCAACTGGCTGACGACATGGGCGCCCGGCTTGCCGTCGGTGGCCTCGTGCGTGATGTCGATCGTCTGGCCATAGAACGCCGGCAATTGGACGAAATCGCAGTCGGAGACAATGCCGGTCTGCGTCCAGCCGCCGGGCACCGCCATTTCCACCTGGCCCTGCAGCAGCGCCTTACCGACATTGATGTCGGCGTAAAGCTGACCCGAATGAAACACCTCGGAGGCGATCTTGCCGCCGGTCGCGGTCTCGACCTGCTTCAGATAGTCCACGATCGAAATGTTACGAACATGTGATGGAGCGGTGTCCAGCGAGCAGCGCAGTTTCAACGGCTCCTCGCCGCGGGCGTGACGCAGGATCGCGAAATTGGTCACGGCGGTGCCGGCCATGGCGGCCAACGTGGCGCGCCCGAGATCGCGGCGTGAGAGGCCGAGCGTCATGGGACGTCTCCTTTTAAGTGGAAGATTGCCGCGGGTCATGATCGCGCCGGCGCGATGAGTCAAGGGAAGCGCGCGATGACGCCGTGTCGTCGATGTTCAGCGGGGCTTCCGTTCATGGCGGACCGGTGCCATGACAACGAACATGCCGTGCGTCGCACTTATGCGAAAAA
>CALFNB010000581.1 GCA_937902425.1 uncultured Acetobacteraceae bacterium
GGTCAGCGCCGGATAGATCTCAGCCTCGGTCGCCATTTGGTTACCCTTCCGTCACGTGGATAAACGTCTCGGCCGGCGTGAAAGTGGCCAGGTCGAGCACCGCGCGGCTGCCGCCCGACGGGTCGGTTTCCCGCTCGGCAAAGCCCAGTTTGACGTAGTGATCCTTGACCATGGCGTTTTTCTTGGTGGGGATATATTCGCCCACCAGCCTCCTCGCGCCAAGTTTCCCGGCCTCCCGCGCGATCAGGTTCAACGTCGTCGGTTCCACCTGACGCCCGAGCACACGGCAGCTCATGAGCCAGGTGTCGATCAGCAGGTCCTTGTTGGGCTGCAAGCGCCCGATCACGATTGCGATCACCCCGTTGTCGCCGAACCGGTCCAGCAGCCGCAGTTGCAACCCGAACGCGTCGGGGTCGGCCATCACGGCGATGACATCCTCATCCGTGTAACGGCGCGTCGTCAGATTGAACTGATTCGATTTGTTGATGAGTTGCACGATCCGCTGCAATCCCAGCCGGTCAAACGACTTTGTGATCAGTTGCATCTCCAACCCGCGCAGATATGCCGGCAGATCGGTGGCGGACGCCTTCAGCGCGTCCCTGGACTTGTTGCCCTGATATTGGCTGGTTCGCTCGCGGTCTTCATCGGTCACGGCCAGGCCTTCGAAATACCCGGCGTCAGCGAGCGTGATGGGAAAGGCGGTCGGGTCGTCCGAGACCTCGGGCACCGCGACCATCGGCAGCTCCTGGCGCACCAGGTTCCGTTCGAACGGGTTGTCGTCGATGAATACCAGCGAATCCAGGCCGATATTCAGCTCCTCGGCGATCGCGCGGATGTTGCCGGCTTTGTCCGACCAATTCGCGACGAAACTCGCGATGTCGCCACGCCGCAAGACCATGTCAGGGTGTTTCTCGAACGGCTCCAGTGCATTGGCCTCATCGTTCTTGGAGCAAACGGCCAGGATGACCCCACGCCGGCTGAGTTCCCGCGCGTAATCCTGGAACGCGACATAGGCCTCGCCGAGGGGCGAACCCTGGCCCAGTACGATGCCTTCCATGCCATCGTCGCCGATGACGCCACCCCAGACCGTGTTGTCGAGGTCGAGCACCAGGCACTTGAACGAGCGTCCTTGTTTGGCGGCCATCCAGCGGCCGACCAAATCGCCGTACATCGGCGCGGCGGCGAGGCTGACTTCCTGTTTGGCGCGATGCCATAACCCGGGATCGTGCCACGCGCGCAATCCGTCGTACGCAGCGCGGGTGTCGACCGCGAGGATATCGACGCCCTCTTCGTCCGCGATCGTCCTCACCCGTGCATTGAGGCGGGCGAGGAACGCGGCGCGAGACCCAGCCAGCCGGTGTTCGTTATTGCCCAAAAGTGGCGGATGCACGGGCAGGGCAGCTTGATGCAGGACCGGGCAGCGCAAGGTTTCGCGCGCCATCCGCCACGTGGATCGAATCCGCTCGGTCACTTCGGTCAAAGCTGCTTCGGCGGCGTCCGGATCCATCGCGGCCGTGACGCCAGCGGTCAGGTCGTGGGCGTCGAGAGCGAGTAACACCGCGGTGGGCCTGAACTCATGCAGGGCCGAGGCCCGGTCGGACAGTTCCTTCCAATATTGACCGTATTCGTTCTCGTATGTGTCGATCCAGATGCCGCGGCGCAGTCCGGCCACTCGTATGGCAGGCAATAGATGCGTCAGCGTGCTCGATCCCAGTACCGCGAGCCGCACGGGCTTCGTCGCCAGTCCGTCCGGTGGACCCGCGAGCAAGCGGCGCAATGTTTCGTCCAACGCGTTGGTCAGCACGAAATTGATCCGTGCCCCGGCGAGCGCGACCGCGTTGTCCCACGTGGATCCTGGGCCGCTCGGCAATCCGCGCAGTCGCGCGCGCCAATCCGGCATTTCCGGCAACCAATGCAGATCCGTCATCCCATGCCCTCCGCGCGCTGATAGCCCGGCCGAGCGCCTTTGAGGGCGGGCCCCAGAGTTTACGCCCAAAGAGGCGCGCGCCACCTTACAACAGAGGATGTATTTGATACCAGTTTTCCCGCGGAACCCGCCCTCCATCATAAGGTCATTATGATGCCACGGACCTGGCCACAATGTCCCAGGCAGGCGCCGCTCGCGATACCGTCCGAGCGGCGGTGTAAAGGAAGTCGGTGGGGCGCCGCCGGCATCCAGGCCATCAAATACCGCCTGTGAGCGGCGCGAAAGAGAGCGAAGTGAGTTGGAAGGCTTCCGGATACGCCACCCGGCCGATGAAGCCGGCCGATGAAACCGGATTGTGCTGGTCGCCGTAAGTGTCTTATAGCGGCAAATTCGATCGGGCTCGGGGCTTCGCCCGCCGTACCACGTTCAAGGACACCTGGTGTTGTATCGCCGACGGATCACTTCAGCCTATTTTTTTGTCTGGCTCGCAAGCGCCGCGATCTCGTTATCGATTATTTGGGCCTGGGTGCTGTTTTTGCCTATGACGTATTTGGACGGGACGTACCCTCAATGGCTGCAACGAGCTACCTCGCTGCGGGAATGTGAACTCGCTGACGTCGTTGTACTGGGCGACTCGAAAGTTGAATCCGCGATCATTCCGCGCAACATGCCGGTCGCTACCTTGAATCTCGGAGGTCACGGCGGCGGGCCATTTGAAACCGCCTATATCGCCGACCAAATCGCCAGGTGCCCAGTCCGGCCACGGCGCGTGCTACTTTCGCTTAGCATTCATAGTTTCACCCGGGTCGAGAACACCTGGGAAATGAGCATACGTAATCGGTTCCTGCCCAACGTCGCCGTTCATTTCATCCGCGATTTCGGTGCTCGTCTCGGTGACTATTCGCTCGACGAAGTTCAGAGCACGGATAAACTGCCTCATGCCCTGAGGCCGTGGGCTTACGACGTACGTTTCCCCTCAATATTCGTGGGCGGTCTGATCGAAGGCCTTCTCGTGGGACGTGAGGCACGCAACCTGGTTTTATTAAACTCAACCGTGGCAAACCGTGGTTATCTGCGATTTGGCGATCAGCCAGAATGGCGTGGCGTTGGACCGGATGGTCATCTCGCGGTGTTTCGACCGTTGCCTGTGCTCAATGCGTTTTTCGAACGGACGGTTTCGCGTTTGCAGCAATCAGGCATCGAGGTCGACTATGCCACCATGCCGGTGAATGAGGCGAGCTTCGACGAGATTGAACCGGCGGCGCGCGAGGCGTACGCGGCATACATTGCAAGCTTCGCCTCGCGCTATCAGTTATTTCACATTGTGGGGGAGCCGCTTCCGCGGTGGCCCGCGAATTATTTTGGTGACGTGGGACTGCATTTAAACGCACGCGGCGCCGACGTGCTCTCGCGACAATACGCCGCTTGTCTGGCCAGCGAACCCGTAAGCACCTGTCCGTTAGGCCGCGAGCCGGACGACAATCACAGACCGTCAGATTCGTCGTCGCCATGAACAGCCATTGTTTCACGGTGCGCCGCGGTCGCCGCGGCGATTTCAGGTCGGCATAGCGTGCTGTTCAACTCCTTTGTCTTCTTGTTCGCATTCCTTCCGATTGCACTCACCGGTTATTTCGCCATTGCTCGCATTGGCCATCGCAAGGCGACCGCCTGGCTCTTGCTGGCGTCGCTGGTATTTTACGGCTGGCTCAACCCGGCGTGGGTGCCGTTGCTGTTGGTGTCGATTGCCGGCAACTACGGCATCGCCTGTCTTCTGGACGCGACGCGTCAACGGCAGACGGTGCGGAGATGGGTTCTTCGGTTCGGCGTCACCGCCAATCTATTGGCGTTGATCTATTACAAATATTTTGTATGGCTGATCAGCCTGGCGGATAGCGCGGGCTTGCTTCAGATCACCGTCCCCGGTATCGTTTTGCCATTGGGAATATCATTCTTCACGTTCACACAGATCGGCTATCTGATTGACGTCTACAACGATGTCACGGAAGACCGCGACCTGCTGAACTACGCGGTTTTCGTGACCTTTTTTCCACACCTGATCGCGGGTCCGATTTTGCATAATCGCGACATCATGCCGCAGTTCGCGGCCCCCCGGACCTATCGGTATTCCGCCCGTAACATGAACGTGGGACTGAGTATTTTCATCATCGGCCTGCTGAAGAAGACATTGATCGCTGATCCAACGTCGGCCGGAGTGGCGGAGGTGTTCAGTAATCCCTCCGCCGTGCCTCTGTTCACCGCCTGGCACGCGGCATTGAGTTACTCCCTTCAGCTATATTTCGACTTTTCGGGCTATTCCGATATGGCCATTGGCCTGGCACGAATGTTCAACGTGCGGTTTCCGCTGAACTTCAACTCGCCTTACAAGGCACAGAGTGTCATCGACTATTGGCAACGTTGGCATATGTCCCTGACGCATTATTTGACGCAATACGTCTACAACCCCCTCACGGTTTGGATTATGCGGCGGCGAGTAGCGAGACGGCTGCCAATAAATCAGGTCGCTCAGAGGACGCTTCGTGGGTTCACGACCATGATCGCATTCCCGGTATTCGTGACGATCGTGTTGATTGGTGTATGGCACGGCAGCGGTGCGCAGTTCGTGGTGTTCGGTCTTCTTCACGCTGCTTACCTGACCGTCAACCGGATTTGGCGATTGTTTTATGCACCAAACGAACTGCCTCGCGGTTTGGGCATTCTATGGCGTGTTGCCCTGACTTACATGTGTGTGTTCGTGGGGGCAGTATTTTTCCGCGCCCCATCGGTTGCCGGG
>CALFNB010000582.1 GCA_937902425.1 uncultured Acetobacteraceae bacterium
AACGTTGACCAGCGCGCACCGCGCGTGAAGCAGACCCGGTTTCGCCACGCTGCGACAGCAGGTCGAGCGGGTTCAGGACATATGCCGGAGGAAGGGACTTCGCCGATCCGCGTTCCTGTTCACCACGGACGCCGGGACGGCGAACGCAATCGGTGCAAGCCGGTTGGGAGATTGACGCGCGCGTCAGACTCGGGGTTTACCGGTCGAAACCGGGATGCGCCAACAGGCCAATGAAACGACTGACCGATCTTATCCCCGCCCGGAATGTGCCTCTGGCGGCGGCTTTGGCATGGCTGATGCTCGGCTTTCCACCTCCCGCGTCGGCGGAAACATTCGACTGTGTGATCAATCCCTCGCAACCGCCGCGAATTGGCAGCCCGGTCGCGACGACCTTGCGCTCCGTGGCGGTTGACCGCGGCGACAAGGTCACCCGCGGTCAGGTCATCGCGCATCTGGAACCCGATGTCGAAGAGGCCGACGTGGCGCTGAATGAGGCCCGCGCGAGCAATCTGGCTGGATGGCGCCTCGCGAATCGTTCCGCGGATGTACGACTCCAGCAGGGACGAGCCGGGGGTGCCACCACCATTCACTCGATCCTCAATGGCGCGAGAATGCATCGCTGGTGCATCGCGGACCACCGCTTGCCATCGCCGTCACCCACCTCGCAACGTTGGCCGCCCAACCGCGTCTCCGGAGTCCCCCCAATGTCCGACCCCTTCGCCCCGTTCCGCCTGACCGGCCGCACCGCCCTGGTGACCGGCGCCCGCCGCGAAATCGGTCGCGCGATCGCCCAGGGCCTCGCCGGCGCGGGCGCGCGCCTGGCCATCCATCACGCCGGCACGACCGAGGAAGCCAGCGATGCCGCCGCCGTGGTCCGGGAGATCCACGCCATGGGCGGGGAGGCCGCCGCGTTCGGCCAGGATTTCGCCCATGACGACGCCGGCCACCATCTCGCCGCCGCCGTCACCGCCTGGGCGCCGATCGACATCCTGGTGCTCAACGCCTCCATCGAATTGCCGGAGGATTTTCGAACTATCACCCGCGAACACTTCGACCGCCAGATCGCCGTCAACCTGCGCACCACGATGGAGCTGCTGCAAACCCTGGTGCCTCCGATGGCCGAACGCGCCTGGGGCCGGGTCGTGACCATCGGCAGCGTACAACAGGAGCGGCCACACCCCGCGATGTTTGTCTATGCCGGGACCAAGGCCGCGCAACTCAACTGGACCCTGAGCCTCGCACGCCAGTTCGGCGGCCAGGGCGTGACGGTGAACAACCTCGCCCCCGGCGCGATCCTGACCGCGCGCAACCGCGACCAAATGGCCGTCGAGGGCGAGTCTCTGGCACAACGCATCCCCGCTGGCCGCCTTGGCCGGCCGGACGATTTGGTGGGAGCGGCGATGCTGCTGTGCTCCGACGCCGGCCGTTACATCAATGGGGTCAATCTGTTCGTCGATGGTGGGCGGACGGCAGTGTGATGATTGGGCCGCCACCCCGAGCCATCGGCACCGGCGGGCCCGGGTGCCATCTTCGGCCAATAATCCTCCATCCGCCTGGCCTTTCGCACCCGCCTGGGTCTTGCCTCGGTCCGTCACCAGGTAACCAAGGCGTTAAAGCGGAAGACGCGGAGGCGCGGAGGACGCCGAGCAGGCAAGAATGGCGCTTCACGCGGTGTTGGGACGAACGCTCACGCGAAGCGCCCCAAAATCTTTCTTCTCCGCGTCCTCCGCGCCTCAGCGTCCTCCGCTTTAATGCCTTACTGACTTGCCTGGTGACTATCGAACGTGACGACCCCGACATCCCGGTCTGTCCCGTTCAAGACGGTGTCCCTGCTGTAGTGTCGAGCCCGAGCAAGACGCGGGTCGGCCACACCTCGCCAGGGATCAGAACCGCCGTTTCGATACCCCGTTCAACTCCCTGTTCCCTGGCGCGCGAAATTCCCATATTTGAATTCCATGGATGAACCACCTCTGAGAGCCGGCGAGCGTCTGGTTGCCTCCGCGCCGCGGCCCGAGCCGGCCGCGCCGGAACCGCCGCCGGCCAAAACACGCCGCCGCCGCAAGCGGACGCACTGGGGCTTCGCGGCTTTGCGCGGCCTGATGGGGGCGTTGGTGGGTCTCGTGCTCGCCGCCGGCGTGGCGGGCGTGGCGGGCGTGGCGGCGGTCTATCAGCATTTCGCCTCCGGCCTGCCGGACGTTGACGGGCTGCGCGGCTACCAGCCGCCGGTCATGAGCCGGGTGTTCGCGAGCGACGGCAAATTGCTCGCCGATCTGGCGACCGAGCGGCGCATCTTCATGCCGATCGGCGCGATCCCGCCGATCGTGCGCCAGGCGTTCGTCTCGGCGGAGGACCGCAACTTCTACACCCATCGCGGGGTCGATCCGCTCGCCATTCTGCGCGCGGCCGCCACCAACCTGATGCAGCGGGACGGCAAGCGCCCGATCGGCGCGTCCACGATCACCCAGCAGGTCGCCAAGAACATGCTGCTGGACAATGAGGTCACCTTCGCCCGCAAGGCGAAGGAAGCCATCCTCGCGTTCCGGATCGAAAAGACGCTGTCGAAGGACCAGATCCTCGAACTCTATCTGAACGAAATTTACCTTGGGCTGGGGGCGTATGGCGTCGCCTCCGCCGCCGAGACGTATTTCAACAAGCCGCTCGATCGGTTGACTATTGGCGAGGCGGCGTTCCTCGCGGCACTGCCGAAGGCGCCGAACAACTATAATCCGTTCCGCTATCCGGATCTGGCTCGCTACCAGCGCTCCCGGGTGCTGGAGCGGATGACCGAGGACCGGGTGCTGACGCCTGACCAGGCGGCGCAGGCGAAGCAGGAGCCGATCGTTCCGGTCGCCTTCAGGAGCACGCAAGTGGTTTCCGACGCCGACTGGTTCGCGGAGGAGGTGCGGCGCCAGTTGATCGCCCAGTTTGGCCAGGACACCACGACCGAGGGCGGCCTGGCGGTGCGTACCAGTCTGGATCCGGTGCTGCAGGTCGCTGCGAACAAAGCCTTGCGCGACGGTCTGATCGCTTACGATCACCGGTTGGGCGGCTGGCGCGGTCCGGTTACCCACATCGACAGCCCGTCGCTGGATCGCGACTGGCCGACATTGCTGGCGAAGGTGCCGCACAAGCCGGGCATGCTGCCGACGTGGCAGCTCGCGGTCGTGCTCGGCACGTCCGATAACGCGGCGAGGGTCGGCTGGCTCTCGGGGCTGGGGGTTCGCGGGGCGACGCCGCAACCCAACCTCGGCGAGATCCCGATGTCCGACGTGACCTGGGCGCGGCCGTTGCACGGCGACGAGCTTGGCCCGTCGCCCAAGCGGATCGACGAGGTGATGCGGACGGGCGACGTGGTGATGGTGGAGCCGGCGCAGACCGCGCCTGACACTCCGGCCAAACCCGGGGGGAAGACCGAAGCCGTGAAGCCGGCCTCCGGACTGCCCAGAGTGACGTTGCGGCAGATCCCCGGAGTGCAAGGCGCGCTGATTTGCATGGATCCGACCACCGGCCGCGTGCTGGCGATGGTGGGCGGCTTCAGTTTCGAGCAAAGCCAGTTCAACCGGGCAACCCAGGCGATGCGGCAGCCCGGTTCCAATTTCAAGCCCATGGTGTATCTGACCGCGCTGGAGGCCGGCATTTCTCCGAGCCAGATGATTTCCAACTCCGAGCTGAGCATTACCGTCGGCAATAGTGTGTACGAGCCGGACAACTCTACCGGGACGTTCGGGCCGCCGGTGTCGGTGAAGACAGCTCTGCAGTGGTCGATGAACGTGCCGACGGTTCGGCTGGCGCAAAAGGTCGGCATGGCGGCGATCGCGAAGACCGCGCAATCGTTCCACATATATGACGCGATGCCGCATGTCATATCGGGGGCGCTGGGATCGGTTGAAACGACCCCGTTGCGCGTGGCCGGCATGTACGCAGGCCTCGCCGCGGGCGGCAAGGAGGTGATTCCGACACTGATAGACAGTGTGCAGGACCGCAACGGCCGCATCGTGTGGCGTCCGCACGATCTGGAATGCGCGGCCTGCTCGGATCCGAAGGCGCCGCCTGTCGTCACCGACATGCGGACACAAATCGCCGATCCGTACGCGGACCGGACGCTGATCGACCTGTTGGAAAATGTCGTGCAGGCCGGCACCGGGCGAGCGGCCGGCGCGGGCTTCAACCGGCCGATCGCCGGTAAGACCGGCACCACGCAGGACTGGGGCGACGCCTGGTTCTCCGGCTTCACACCGGACCTCGTGACGACGGTCTGGATCGGTTACGACAACAACTACTCCCTGGGCCGTCATGAGGAGGGCGGCGTGGTCGCCGCGCCAATCTGGCACCAGTTCATGGCCGAAGCGTTCAAAGGCCGCCCAGTACTGAACTTCCCGCAAGCCTCGGGGCCCAGGATCGCGTTCGCGCCGCCGGAGAATAAGGTGGCGGAGAGCGTGATTGGCAGCGGTTCGGGGCGCTCTGGTCCGCAGGGGCCGAGTGCCGGCGGGGTCGACAACAAATTGGGCGGCCTGTATTGACCCGCTGCCTCGCGGCACAAGATTACTCACATGTCCACCGAATCCGACGCTCTCAACGACCAGATCAAGCAGTCGATCGCGCTGCTGAGGAGGCATCTTTGACTGGGATGTCGCCGAAGCCCGTCTCGCGGACCTGAACAACCAGTCCGAAGACCCCAAACTGTGGAATGACTCCGCCAAGGCCCAGGCGTTGATGCGGGAGCGGAATATGCTCGCGTCGCGGATGGAGGGGGTGCGCAAACTGGAAGCGGACGTTTCCGACGCGCTGGAACTGATCGAACTCGCCGAGGCCGAGGGCGATACGGCGATGGCGGCTGAGGCCACCGCGAGCCTGCACGCCTTGGCCGAGGAAGCGAAGCGGCGCGAGATCGAAAGCCTGCTGTCCGGTGAGGCCGACGCCAACGATTGCTACATCGAACTCAACTCCGGCGCCGGTGGCACGGAGGCCCAGGATTGGGCTGAAATGCTGATGCGGATGTACATGCGGTGGGCGGAGCAGCACGGCTACAAAGTGCAGTTGCTGGAGGAGAGCGAGGGCGAACAGGCCGGCATCAAGTCCGCGACCTTGCAGGTGACCGGGCCGAACGCGTACGGCTGGCTGAAAACCGAGGCTGGGGTGCACCGGCTGGTGCGGATCAGTCCGTTCGATTCGAACGCTCGGCGGCAAACCAGTTTCGCCAGTGTGTGGGTGTATCCGGTGGTCGACGACAGTATCGAGATCGAGATCAATCCGGAGGACCTGAAGGTCGATACCTATCGCGCGTCCGGTGCCGGCGGGCAGCACGTCAACAAGACCGAGAGCGCGATCCGCATCACGCATGTCCCCACCGGCATCATCGTCGCCTGCCAGACCGACCGCAGCCAGCACCGCAACCGCGCCAACGCGATGGCGATGCTGAAGGCGCGGATGTACGAGGCCGAACTGCAACGCCGAGAGGCGGTGACGGCGGCTCAGGAAGACGCCAAGACCGACATCGGCTGGGGTCATCAGATCCGCAACTACGTTCTGGCTCCGTATCAGTTGGTCAAGGATCTGCGGACCGGGACGGAAACCAGCAATCCGGGCGCGGTGCTCGACGGCGATCTGGACGCGTTCATGGCGGCGGCGCTGGCGGCTCGCGCCGGTGCGACACGGTCGGAGGCGAGCGCGCGGGCGCGGTAGGCGCTTTGTCGTCGGGTCATGGCCTGGTCACCAGCTTCAACATCATGGCCTGGCCCGATGATCATGACGAAGCGGCGGTGCGCAGGCCGGAATACGCTGTAAGGAGGCCCTCCCCGTTGCGCCTGCCCATCTTCCACGGCTGGATCATCGTCGCGGTGACGTTCGTGTCCATGGGCATCGGCGTGAACGCGCGCACCGCGTTTTCGTTACTGTTCCCGCCGATCCTCGAGGAATTCGATTGGGACCGCGGCGTCACGGCGGGCGCGTTTTCGTTTGGCTTCGTGGTGTCCGCCATCCTCAGTCCAACGATCGGCCGCATGATGGATCGTTTCGGTCCGCGCGCGGTCATGGAACTGGGGACCATTTCGATGGCGGCCGGATTTTTGCTGGCACCGCTGACGACCCAGCCCTGGCACCTGTATCTGACGATCGGCGTGCTGGTTGGCGGAGGCAGCATGTGTCTTGGCTATTACGGACAATCGTTGTTCTTGCCGAACTGGTTCGTCCGCACCCGAGGCCTCGCCATCGGGCTGGCGTTTTCCGGTGTCGGCCTTGGCTCGGTCACGTTGCTGCCCTGGGTGCAGTCGTTGATCATCGGTGCCGGCTGGCGCCACGCGTGCTGGGCTTTGGGCTTGCTGATCCTGCTGGTTCTGGCTCCCATCAATCTTTTGTTGCGCAAACGACCCGAGGATATGGGCCTGCGACCGGATGGCGACGCCGTGCCGTTGTCCTCCGCCGCCGTGCATCCGTCCAACATCGTCGATCCGTCGTGGGCCGCCATCGACTGGACCATCCGCCGAGCCGTGCGCACCAGACGATTCTGGTGGCTGGCACTGGGATATTTCTGCGCGCTCTACGCGTGGTACGCGGTGCAGGTGCATCAAACGAAATACCTTCAGGAGATCGGGTTCAGCGCGAACCGCTCGGCATGGGCGTTGGGACTGGTCAGCCTGATCGGGGTGGCGGGACAGATCTCGCTCGGGCATTTATCGGACCGGATTGGGCGTGAATGGATCTGGGTGATCAGCAATCTTGGGTTCGTGATCTGCTTTCTGGCGTTGATCGTGTTGCAGCACGATCAGTCGATGATCTGGCTGTATCTGATGGTGGCCGCGCAGGGCGGTCTTGGTTACGGTTTGACATCGGTCATGGGCGCGATGGTCGCGGAGATTTTTCAGGGCCGGCATTTCGGCGGCATCTTCGGCACCGTGATGCTGTCCGCGTTGGCGGGCGGCGCGGCGGGGCCTTGGGTAACCGGCGTGCTGCATGATGCGCTGGGGAATTACACGCTGGCGTTCTGGTTGGGTGCGGGGGCGAGTGTGGTGTCGGCACTGGCGATCTGGCGGGCGTCGCCGCGGAAAGTGCGCGCGGTGGCGGGGAGGATCAGGGCGGCGTGAGGTCAGGGATGAGGAGATTCATTTTGGCCTCAAGCCAACGGTCCGATGCAGTCATCCCGTACTCAATGCCTGCCATGAGAAAGATATGCCTTTCACGCTACCGTCTTGCCATGGTCCAGGAATATATGATGCTGATCGCCGCCACGTCGGTCGCGACGCCCCCCACCTCCTGAGCCGCCGTCACGATACCGCCATCGCCGATGGCGGCGGTGGTCTGGTTGTCGATCATGCCAGCCGCGAGCGACGCGGCGACGCCGGCATTGTCTCCAATGCCCAGAGCCACGGCGATGCCGTTGATCGCGGCCCCTCGGTGGCGGCGATCGACACATTGCCGAAAGTGCTGGTCGCGGTCGCCCCGGTGATATCGGCGTCCACGGTGTTGGCGATATGGTTGCCGGAAATGGCAGCGTCGGCGCCCGCGTCATTGGCCGCGATCGCGGCGCCACCAACCAGCGTGTAAATCGTCGCCATGTCGGAGGCCGTCACGGAAATGTCGCCCGTGTTGGCGGTCACGGCGGCGCCGTTGATGACCTGCGCGTCGATCGTGTTTTGCACGCCATCGACCGAGATGCCGGCGCCAACCGCGGCGGAACCGCTTTCGCTGACCGCCGCGCCAACCGATGCCGAGGAGATTTTGCCATGCAGCAAGCCGGCGTCCTGTGTCGCCTCCGAGGTCAGCGATACGCTGGCCGCGGTCACCGTGGCGTCGTCCACGGTGACGTCGACATTCACCGTGACCTCATTCCACGACAGCCCGAGGCCGAAGCCGCTGGCTTTCGGTCCCATGCCGATCGCACCGGCGATCGACTGAATGATCGAATTGTCGTCCGCCGTGAGCGCCACCGCGCCGGACGCGATCACGTCGGCGTTCTGGATCGTCGCGACGATCCCCGGCGTGCTCAAGAAGATCGACGGGCTGCTGCTGCCGATGACGTCGATGCCGAGGGTGAAGGCGCCGGCGACGGAGCCGCTGTCGCCGACCGCGACGCCGGCCGACACGCCGACCGCATCGATGGTGTCATCGTTCTTCGCCGTCGCGGTCAGCGAACCCCCGGTCAGCGACCCGCGCCGGTCGGTACCGAGCACGCCGGCCTCGGTTTGCGCCGAGATCTGGTTGAAGCCGATCGACGCGCCGATCCCGACGCCGCCCTTGGTGAACGAAGCCCCACCGCCGATCGCGATCATCGTGGCGTTATTCTCGGCGTCCAGATCGACCGCCTTCGCCTGCGTGACGGTGACGCTGTCGAGCACCGCTCCGGTGGTGTCGAGGATGCGGTTCACCGAGACCGAACCCGCGAAATCCTTGCCATTCGCCGTGGTATCGGCGGACAGCGCGGCGGTGAACGTGGCCAGTGTGCCCTCGCGCAGCGCCGTCAGCGACAAGGTCGGCAACACCGGCGTCGTGTCCGTAACGGTGAGTGTCGCGCCCTTTACGAACGCCTGCGTATCATCGCTGATCTGATTGAGCGCGAACGCACCGGCGATATCGGTGACGCCGGAGTCTTGCTCACCGGCGACCGCGATGGCGATGGCGCCGCTGCCCACCTCCTCGGTCTGGTTGTTCGTCGCAGACAGATCCAGCACGGTGGCCGAGACGGTGCCCAGGGTGTTGACGTAGGCGAGTGTCTTGTCGGTGATCAGGTTGACCAGCGCGCTGCCGGCGATGCCGATACCGCTGGTCGCTACCGACGTGGACGATCCGGTCGAGGAATTCTGACTGACCTCCGCCGGCGTCTGATCGCCGGACGTCACGTTGTCCGGAGATGACGATTGTTCCTCGGCGCTGGCGCCTTTCTTGATCACGCCGGTCACGCCGACGCCGACGATCACGCCGGTCGCGGCGGCATCAATGGTCAGTGGTTCGGCCTACAGGTCGGAGGTGCCGCTGGGCGTCGTGTTCGCGTCGACCGTTGGATCCGGTCCGGCATAGCCGGCAGTGGTGCGTTGGATGTCGTTGACCAGCACCGATATGCCGACACTGGCGACGCCGCCCTCGCCGATGACGATGGCGCCGGCGATGCCAACCTGGGTACCGCCGGTCGTGGCGCTGATCGTCACCGGACCGCCACCGGTGACGGTCACGCCCAACGGGCCGGTGGTTATCCCGGCCGTCGTCGTGCCGCGGTCCCGGTAACCCAGTCCGCTGCCCGCGAACGCGAGTTTGGCGTCCGTGCCCGACGCCAGACCGCCGGCCTGCGCGATATCGATGCGCAGGATGGTCTTGGCGCTGTTGATCGTCAATCCGCCGCTGCTGCCCGCATAAACCGCGGCGCCGTCCTCCACCTGGGCGGTCGTGGTGTCGTTCAAATCGTTGAACAGGACCGATCCGCCGATCGACTGGCCGTTCGAGCGGCCGAACACGTCGAACAGCGAACCGCCGGTCAACGCCTTGCTCCAGCCGTCCTCCGCCACACTCTCCTGGAAGGATTTGACCCCGTTGGCGTTCAGGCCAAAATTGCCGATGCCGACGAGGTCGATCATCGTTATCTCGGTCGTGGCCGACAACGACACCGATTGGCTGGAGTTTTGATCAGCCGCCGCCTGATTGATTTGCGCGCCGCCCGAGATCAGCGCCTGCGATGTATTGTTGTAGAGATTGACCGCGACCGAACCGTTCAGCGACGATGTGCCGGCCCCATCCGGCGACGCCTGCGACCCGATCCAGGTAGTGAGTAGCGCTGTGCCAAAGCCCGGTGTGCCATCCATCAGGTTGGTGAGTTCGCCCATGCCCTGGCTGACGAATGCCGCCGGGATGCCCAGGATGATCTGCTTGGGATCAATCAGGACCGGATAGTGCACATCCGACGTAATCGTCGTGGCCATGCCGGCGTCCGAGACAGTATTGGCCTCAATGATGGCCTGCGATGAACTATCGTAGATGCCGACGGCGACCGCCAACGCGACGGCCGAGCCATTGCCTTTGCCCTCGGGCCTGGTAGCCGAGGCCTGCGCGATTTCTTGCTCGGTCTCCGAGATCGATGACGTGACCGAGATATTGGCCGGCGTTGACAGCACCGTTGGCGTCGCTTTGGTGGCGAGGTTGCCGACCAGTCCTTGCACCATGTGATTGACCACGTTGACGACGACACCGCCGCCGCCGGTCAACCCCTCGTTGGTGGTGGTTTTGCCGCTGGCGTCCTGGCCCTGCACATTCGACGAAACCGGATTGCCGGTTTCGTCCGTGGCGCTGGTAAATCCCTTGAACCGCGCGCTCGCCCCGCCGAGCAGGCCAGACAGCGTGACATCGCTGGATGTCAAGAAATTCAGGTGCTGCGTGTGGTTATCGGCCTGGCCGGTGGTTGGATACGCGTAGCCTTCGTTGGTGGACGACAGGCTCGCGGCGTCGCCGACCCAGATGGTGCTGGCGCCGGCGGCGATCGTGTTGTCGTTGCCGGAGCCCAGACTGGTGAACGGGATCGGTTCGGCGGCGATGGCGTCGGCGTAGTCCTTGGCCAGCCGAATGTGATCCTTGTCGACTGAGACGACGTAATACCAACGGCCCGAGAAACCGACTCCTGGAAGGTGCGTCAGCGCATTGAAA
>CALFNB010000583.1 GCA_937902425.1 uncultured Acetobacteraceae bacterium
TTCGCAGGCGATTTCCATATGCAGCTCCGCCTGCGAGTAGCGGCGGCAAAAGGCCAGCGCCCATCCCAGACACAACTGGGCGCGCGAATCGCGCGGGTCCAGCGCGGCGGCTCGTTGCGCCAGTTCCAGCGTGCGCTGCGCATGGCGTTCGTCGCGGAACATGCCTGGCTGCACGAAATGCACGACATTGTTCATCTGTGCCAGGCTGCTGTACAACGGCGAAAAGCCCGGCTCCCGCTCGATCGCTCGCGCCAGCGTCTGCGCGGTTCGATTCCAGTCGCCCACCTTATAGCCGTTGATGACAAGTTGCCCGCGCAACCAGATGTCGTGCGCCTCCAGCGATACGTCGGGCACATGCGAGAGCCGCATCAGCCGCTCCGTCGATAATTGGACGTTGAGTGTCGCCGCGATTCGCCGGACGATGCGCTGTTGCGCCTCCAACCAACTATCCAGCCGCAACTCGAAGCGCTCGCCCCAAACAGCCAGATTGGATGGGCGCTCGTGCAACACCGTTACGACATTGATTGTCGCGCCGCCTTGATACGCCGTGGTGGTGACGGCATAGCGTGACGATACGGGAACGCCACCATGCTCTCCCGTCAGATCGCCATCCGTACCGGCAACGTACCATTCTCGGAACCGCGCCAGACATGCAATCAACTCGATACGGAAACCCTCAACCAGGTGCGCCTGATCCGCGCCGACCCCGCTCATGGTGAACTTGTCGACAAACAGGGCAGGTTTGGAAGCAATGGTACGTGATTCCAGCGGTTCGGCCGCGCGGCGCTCCGCCACCTGGGCCTGCCGCATTTCCGCTTCGTATGCCAGGGCGGCGGGCTGCTCCAAACCCGCCACCGCGTCGAACTTTCCCTGTTTGATTTCGGCCACCAGCGCCTGCGTCACCGCCGAAGGCTCCATGTCATATTCATCGCCCAGCAGCCGGTACAACTCATCATAAGCGTGTAGCGCGGCGCCGAGTTCGCCATCCTCGGCGGCTGCCCGCATCACCACGCGGCAGGCTTCCTCATGCGTTGGATCCAGCAACACCGCCGCCTCGGCGAGCCGCCGCCGGCGGCGCCGCGGCAACGCCATATCGCGGTAGCCATCCTCCAGCCCGCGGATCAGACGGTCATGCAGCGTCTGGCGTCGTGCGGTCAGCCAGCCGTGGAAGGATGGGTCCAGATCATCGAACCCAGCCAGCAAGGTTTCCGCCAATCGTGCCTCACGCAGTAGCACCTCCGGTGCCTCGCGTG
Organism: uncultured Acetobacteraceae bacterium; assembly: GCA_937902425.1. Taxonomy (GTDB): domain Bacteria; phylum Pseudomonadota; class Alphaproteobacteria; order Acetobacterales; family Acetobacteraceae; genus Rhodopila. Next base: position 1,254 of record CALFNB010000583.1, read on the forward strand.
CCGCCACGGTGGCCAACAACTCGTTCAGATCGACACGGAACGACCCTGGCCGCAGGCCGACCGTGGTGCGCATGGCCAGCAATGCGCCACACCCAACCGCCAACATGGCCTCGCGCACCTCATGCACCGCCTGGCGCAGCGTGCCGCGTGCGTTCTGCTCGCCGAATTCGCTCCAGAACAGTCCCGCCAACCGCTCGCGCTGCTCCTCACCGGTTTCGCTCAGCGCGATATAGGCCAGCATCGCCCGCGCCTGCGATTGCGCAGACCAATCTCTCGGCCGCCGTACTCGAAGGTCGCGCCGCCGATCACCGACACTCTCAATACCGGCGCGGCGGAGTTCGCCGCGGCCATGCCAGCGTCGCCGTCCGGTACGACAAGCATCGCGTCCACCGGCGCCGTCACAACGGCATCACGTCGGTTGGATCGACACCGGAGAGGTGGGCCGCGGCGCGCAGTCGTGGACCGGGTGGCGACGTCATCCCTGGCTCCAGGCCCGGACAGATCGCGCGCACCACCGATATACCGAACCGCCGCGCGGGTCAGGTTCAGCGCACAAGGCGCAGGTCCGATCGCATCCAGCCGCTTCCGCACCTCCACCAGCGCGGACAGGGCGTCATTGCTCGGCAGATCGCATGGCGGTAGCGGGGGTACCAGCGGCTGAAGTGCTGGCGTCCGCGCCACATTCACGGTGGTGAAGCGCCGCAGGTGCTGCTGGTCGACCTCGTTCAACGAGGCCTCGCCGCGCACACACCGTTTCGTGGCGGTGATGCGATACGCGAGTTCCATCTGCGCCATTTCCCGCGCCGCCGCGCCAGCCGCGCCGGCGAGCGTCGTACGAGCCGCGAATCCGCGGCAAAGACCAAATCCGTCATCGTTGCACGACGCCGCGACGACAACCGGGACGCGGCTGTCGCACGTGACGTCGAGGAACCAGGTGGCCTTTGGGTATCGCCACCGCGCAGTCGCGCCAGAACCGACGCCCCGGCATCGCCTGGCAGCAACCGTGCGCGCCGTCCGCCGCGCCACCACAGCGCCACGGCATCGCGATCGACCAGCTCCAGCAGCCCATGCAACGTCGCGGTCAGATGATCGGGTCCGGCACCGCAACCGGTGCTCACGGGCCAGGGCGGATCGATGTCGCGTTCCTCGGCCGGCCGGCGGAAACAGATGTCGGCCGGCAGGCGCACGGGCCGTCCGTCCGCCAGATCGGCGGCGATCGTCCATGCCGTCAGCAAAGCGGAACGATCCCGCCGCCAGGGCAGGAGATGCTCCCACAGAACACGCGGCCCCGGTGAAGCGCCGGCAAGGGCTTCGTCCGCCATGCACTGCTCGATGGCGTCCTCATCGGTCGCGAACTGGGACAGGTATTCCACCCCTTCGCCGACGCAGGATTCGAATGCCTGGCGAAACGTCAGGCTGGTGCCTGACATGCTCGCGAGCGGCGCGCCTCGCATCCCCACACTGGCGGGATCGACTTCGGCCCCAAGAGCGAAGAGGCCCGGTGCATCCACTGCCTCAAGCGTGAAGATCCTGTTGAACCCGGATGCGGCGCGCAGCATCGCCGCGCGATGCCGTGCTTGCTCGACCGCGCCATCGAGATAGTCGAGGCGCGCCAGAAGGTCCCGCGGTGGCCCCTCCGCTTCGACCTCGCCGGTCAGCACGGCCGCCGCGGCACGGAACAACTCGGCCAGCGGCGGTATTTCGGGATCCCCGCGCGTGTTCATCCCCGGTTCATCGCGTTTTGTTACCGACTCACGGTGGCATCACGCTCTCGCAGCGTCAATCATCGTGATGGCCTCGATACCACACCAGCCCGCGCTGGCGGCACCCCGCAACGGTCTCGTCATGGCCATGCGCGCCAAACTGACGACCAGCGACGGACCAGCGTGCCACGAATGGATCATTGTCGCTCGCTGGGGCGTGGCGGGTGAGCATCTCTCGGTCGGACGCACGCGTGTGCCCGTGTTAG
>CALFNB010000584.1 GCA_937902425.1 uncultured Acetobacteraceae bacterium
TCAGGTGATAGAGCAGCGCGTCCAGCACATGCAGCGCTTCGCTCGCCGTCGCCCCGATCAATTTGGTGAAGTACGGTCCATAGCGATCCGAAAGATGCGTGTAAGCCTTGAACCTGGCTTCTGGCCGTAATGAGCGTTGTGTTGACTGGCATCACGGCCGAGGCCGCCCGCCTGAAAGAACTGGCCATCGGACGACGAAGCGGTGCCGCCGCCGAACATGGCCGCGAAGGGCTCCCCGCTGCTGCTGGTTGACGAGGCGCCGCAGCGCCTGGGCATAGGTCTCCTCGCGAATATGCCAGTCGGACGTCCAGGCGAGTTGTCCGAGGCTGGCGATGCTGCAGGCCTCGGCCATGCGCGTGAGACCAAGATTGAGCCCTTCCGCCAGCAGCCCCGCCATGAGGACGCGGTTGTCGGCGGTGGTCTCACCAGTGCGCAAATGGGGGAAGCACTCGGGAAACTGTGTCCATCCCGCCACTTCGGTCAGCAGATCGGTGACGCGGATGCGTGGCAGCATGGCGTAGAGACGCGCGGCCAACGCCTCGGCCTCTGGGGGCGTGGATTTCTCGATGGGCGTGATCTTCAGCACGCCTTTGGTGATCGTTACGCCCGGGAGAAGGCCATCCCTGGCGCGGGCATCGACCGCCGCCATGCGTTTATCCAGCAGGGCACGGCGGTTTTCGATGAACTTGTCGAAATCCGTCTCAATCGCGACCGGCAACGTTCCGGCCTGCCGCAGTTCCTGTATGGTCTCCCTGGATATCAAACGTTCCTCGAAGGAGCGGTGTTGCCGGCTGCCGGTGACCCATACCTCGCCGGCGAGCAAACGGTCGCGCAACTCCGACAGCACGCAAAGTTCATAGTGGCGCCTGTCGATTTCACCGCCAGGCAGTACGTAAGACGCCCAGCGCTGGCGGACGAACCCGGTTGGCGCGGATCTCGGCAGGACGGATGCTCCCGTGCTGTTCACCTCGCGCAGTACCTCGATCGCGCGCATGAGCGAGGCAGACGCCGGCACGCTTTCAAATTCGAATGCCGCGAGGAAGGCTGGCGACCAGCGCCGGATGCCGGCGTAGTGCTCACCCAACTTTTGGTAAGCATCGAACGTCTCCGGCCGGGCCAGCGCCTGAGCCTCCGCGACGGTAGCGCGGAACCGCTCCCACGAGATCACCGTGGTGATCGCTCCGAAAGCATCCTGCTCGTCGTCATGGGCGGTGATCAGCGCGGCGCCGACGCGTGCGTACAGACGCACTTTCTCGTTGATGGCGCGGCCATCCGACTGAAAGGCGCGGGCATGGCGTCCCTCGGCTTTACGGAACATCGCGCCGACCAGGCGATCGAACAAATCGAGGGCCTGGTCGGTCAGGCTGGCGGTGAGGTCGAGCGTGACGGCGATCAGGGTGGCATGGCGGCGTTGACGCTCGAGCTCAGTGATATGCTGTGCCGTGGTGCGTCCGGCCTCGCGGGCAAGTTGGGCGAGGCGAGCCTGATGCACACGATGTCCACGCCCCGGATCAAGTCCGATCGCGCGAACATGATCCAGGCGCTCGATCAACCCCAGCATCGCGACCGGCTTCGCCGCTTCCGGCATCTGGCGCAGCCAGGTGAGCCAGGTTTGGTTGGTTTCCTCTCGGCGGACCGCCAATGCATCAAGCCGCTGCCGCTGGTCAGCCGAAAGCCCATCCGTCAGCCGGCGTTGGACTTCCCGCCGAGCCCGATGACGGGCTTCGATACAAAGGCGTTCCAGCCTTTGCGGTCGCGGAATGATGATCCGGCGTTGCCGGCACTCCTCCAGAACCAGCTCCGCCAGATGGGCAAGCTGGTCATTCTCAATCGCGTGCGGCAATAACCAACGCGTCAACTCAGTGGCGGGACGTGTGCCGAAGGGACGCAGCCCGAACTGGTCTTGCAGTTCCACGGCATGGCGCCTGCGATTTTGCTCGGAACCGAGGTACTCATTGATAGTGTCCGGTAAAACATCGATTTGGTCAGCGACAAAGGTGACGAGAGCGGCGGCGGGTTGTTCGCCGGCGTGCAGAGGACGGCCGGGATAACGCAGGTAGCAAAGCATGAGCGCGTGACCGAGGCGGCCGTGATCACCGCGGCGGCGTCGAATCAGTGCAATGTCCGTGTCGGATAACGTGTAGTGGCGCACCAGTTCACGTTGATCCGCGGGCGGATCGAATAACCCGGCGATCTGGACTGCGGTCAGTTGCTGTCGGCGTATCACTTGTGTCTCCCCGGACCTTGATGCCGGCAGACCAACCGATCCGGGCCAGAGAGTCGATCAACGTGCTGCGTTTGATGCCGAACGTGCGGCAGGCCGCTGCTTTGGTGGCACCGCCATCAAGTGCCGCGACAATCGCGGTCAACTTCTCGGCATCGATCGCGGCGGGGCGTCCGCCCCGGCGTCCACGGCGGCGGGCGGCGGCGAGGCCAGCCATGGCCCGTTCCTGGGTAAGGGAGCGCTCGAACTGAGCCAGGGCACCAAAGACATGAAACAGGAACTCGCCTTGCGGGGTGGTGGTGTCCATTTGTTCGGTCAACGAACGAAACGCGATACCACGTTCCCTGAGTTCGTTTACCGTAGCCAACAGATGCGGTAGCGACCGGCCCAGCCGATCCAGCTTCCATACCACCAGACAATCGTCCGGCCGGAGAAAGGCCAGGGCTTTCGTCAGACCGGCACGGTCCCCTCTGCCGCCACTGGCATGATCTTCGTACAGATGGCGTTCATCCACACCGGCCGCCAGCAGGGCGTCACGCTGAAGGAGCTGAAGGTCCAACACCTGCCGGTCGCCGTCCGTGGACACGCGCATGTAGCCGACCAGCATGTGCGGAAAACCCCCTTTGGCGTGGTTTCCGTATGGTAGGCCATTCCGGCATGGTTTGCCGTGCATATTTTGGGGCTCAGAGGGGGCGTTTCAGGCGCTCGGGGAAGGCTGTCGGGAATCATATGATTTCCGACAGCCCGGATTCAGCGGGCTCCCGCGC
>CALFNB010000585.1 GCA_937902425.1 uncultured Acetobacteraceae bacterium
CAATGGACCGGCCGCCTGGGCAAGGTCGACAACTGTCAGGTGGCGGTGTTCGCGGTGCTGTCGGACGGAGAACGACACACGCCGGTCGATATGCGGTTGTATTTGCCGAAACGCTGGATCGATGACCCGGCCCGTTGCGAAACGGCCGGCATTCCGGAGACCGCGCGCAAGCTGACATCGAAAAGCGAACATGCCCTTGATATCGTGCGTCAGGCGCGCGCCCGCGGCATGCGGTTCGAGTGGGTGAGCGCCGATGCCGGCTATGGAAAGGAACCCGCCTTCCTTCGGGCACTGGAGGACATGAACGAAATTTTCGTCGCCGATGTGCATCGAGACCAGCGAGTCTGGACGGAGGACCCTGGGCTGCATATTCCTGAGACGAAGCCCGGCCGCGGACGCCTGGCGAAGAAACAACAGGCTGCCGCGACGCCCGTCACCGCGGAGCGCCTGGCCACGGGGCTTCGTCCCGAGGACTGGACCCGTCACACCCCGCGCGACAGCACGCGCGGTCAATTGCGAGTTGATATCGCCCACCGCCGGATATGGGCCTGGGATGGCGAGGAAACCCAGCCTCGATGCTGGCATCTGATCGTCCGGCGCGAGGTCGAATCGGTGAAAACGATCAAATACACTCTTTCCAATGCCCCGGTTGATACACCCCTCCTCCGATTGGGTCAGATGCAGGGGCAGCGCTACTGGGTTGAGCGCGCTTTCGAAGATGCCAAAGGTGAATGCGGTCTCGCCGACTATCAGGCATTGGGCTGGCGGTCATGGCACCACCACGTCACCATGGTGATGCTGGCGATGCTGTTCATCGCCGAACAACGCGTGGCCCAACAGCCGGGACTGGAATTGCTCACGCCCCGCGACATTGTTGAGATGCTGAAAGAAACGTTGCCGCGCAAACCGGAAGGAAAAGACGCGCTCGTCGCCCGCATCAACGAGCGCCATGAGCGCAGGCGAGGGGCCATCGAATCCCGCTTTCGCACGCAACAGACACGACCGTCGGGATAGGCAAAAATCATGCCATGTAATTTGACTCTGTCAAACTAAGCGGACCTTATCGAATCCACTTTCCCCTCTGGCCGCCAGCCCGCGCCATCGTGCTTAGCCGTGCTGCCACCGGCCTATGCAGGCCATTCATGGCGCACTGTCCAAAAGTAATTTCCGGCTTGAACGCCCTCGCCGCATGTAGGCGCCACGAGATAGCGTGAAGAGGGTAGGCGCATGCTGAATCGAATCCTGGTTCTTGGCGTCTGCATCGCGGCAGGCGTTTGCGGCATTGCCATCTGGCAAATGCAGCACGCTGGTGCCGCGACAGAGTCAACTGCCGCGCCGTCGCCGGTGCCGGTGGTGGCGGAGAAAGTGCGAGTCTCCGACATGCCGATCGTGCTGACCGGCATCGGCACCGTGGTGGCCTACAATGTCGTGGACGTGCACGCGCAGGTGACCGGCACCATCGACAAGATCGGCTTCACCGAGGGCCAGACCGTGCATCCCGGCAGCCTGATCGCGCAACTCGATCCGCGACTGTTCCAGGCATCCTTGCAGCAGGCGGGGGCGGCGCTGGCGCGCGATACCGCCAACCTGACCGCCGCGCAGGCGAATCTGGCCCGGTATTCGACGCTGCTGAAGCATGGCGACGCGACGCCGCAGCAGGTCTCCGACCAGACCGCGACGGTCAACGGACTTCAGGCCGCCGTCGCGGGCGACCGGGCCGCGATCGTCAATGCCCAAACGCAGCTCAGCTACACCTCGATCACCGCGCCGATCGATGGCGTGACCGGCATCCTGGGCGTCAATATCGGCAACATCGTGCAGCTGTCCTCGGCCACGCCGATCGTCACCATCACCCAGATCGAGCCGATCTCGGTGGTGTTCACACTGCCGCAGAACGATCTCCCCGCGGTGCGAACGGCGATGGCCGAGGACGCATTGCACGTGATCGCCAATGACCAGACCGGCCACGCGAAGCTGGACGAAGGTACGTTGCTGTTAGTCAACAACACAGTCAGCCCGAGTTCCGGTACCATCCAGCTCAAGGCCACCTTCCCCAACGCCAGTCGCACCCTGTGGCCCGGCGAGTTCGTCAATGTGCGGCTGATCCTGGGCCAACGGCACAATGCGATCAGCGTGCCACTGGACGCATTGCAGCAGGGGAAAAGCGGCGCGACGGTATTTGTCGTCACCGCGAACGGCGCGGTGCGGCAGCGCGCGGTGACGATCGGTGAAACGCTGGACGGCTGGGCGTTGATCGACACTGGCCTGCGGCCCGACGACGTCGTGGTGACGCAAGGTCAGTACCGCCTGGATGACGGAGTTACGGTGGTGCGGGTAAAGCCCAGTGATTCCGCGGTACAGAACAGCAACGAAGCCAGCGCGGGGATGCTGGGTTGAGCCTCTCATCAGGCTTCATTCGCCGGCCGATCGCCACCGCGCTGCTGATCGTCGCCATCGTCTTGCTCGGCGCCACGTCATACACGCTGCTGCCGGTCGCCGCGCTGCCGAACGTTTCGTTTCCGACCATCTCGGTCACCGCGCAATTGCCCGGGGCCGATCCGCAAACCATGGCGTCCGCGGTCGCGACGCCGTTGGAAAAGCAATTCGGCGAGATCCCGTATCTCACGCAGATGACCTCCACCAGCTCTCTGGGCTACACGCAAATCATCCTGCAATTCGCCCTGAACGATAACATCGATTCCGCGGCGCAACTCGTGCAGACGGCGATCAATGCCGCCTCCGGGCAGTTGCCGAAGAATATGCCGTCGCCGCCGAGGTATCACGAGACCAACCCGGCCGATGCGCCGGTGCTGGTGCTCGGCCTGACCTCCGGCACCCTACCCGTCACCACGGTGGACGACTACGCCGAAAGCATTCTCGCGCAGAAAATCTCTCAGGTGCCCGGCGTCGGCCTGGTGGGCATCGGAGGCCAGCAACACCCGGCCATTCGCGTCCAACTAGATCCCGCGAAGCTCGCCGCGAACGGGCTGGACCTGGAGGATGTGCGGACCGCGTTGACCAATGTCAGCGTGGATCAGCCGAAGGGCAGCCTGTACGGCGACAAACACGCTTACACGCTACAAACCAACGACCAGATCCTGAACGCGAAGGACTGGAGCAACCAGATCATCGCCTGGCGCAATGGCGGGCCGATCCGGGTATCCGATGTTGGCGAGGCGATCAAAGGGCCGCAGGACACGACGTTGCGCGGTTGGGTCAACCAGCAGCCAGGCATCGTCCTCGCCATCCAACGCCTGCCCGGCGCCAACGTCATCAGCACGGTGGACGCCGTGAAGGCCGCGCTGCCGAAGATCGAGACGTCGATCCCGCCCGCCATCAAGGTCGCCGTCATCGCCGACCGCACCACTACCATCCGGGCCTCAGTCTCCGACGTACAGCGCACGCTGATGATCACCATTGCTCTGGTGGTCGGGGTGATCTTCCTGTTTCTGCGTCGGGTCTGGGCCACGCTGATTCCCGCCGTCGCGGTGCCGGTCTCGATCATCGGCACATTCGGCGTGATGTACTTGTGCGGCTTCAGCCTGGACAACCTATCGCTGATGGGGCTGTCGATCGCGGTCGGCTTCGTCGTCGATGACGCCATCGTGATGGTGGAGAACATCACGCGCCACATGGAGATGGGCAAAACGCCGAAGCAAGCGGCGCTCGACGGCGCGGCCGAGATCGGCTTCACCATCCTGTCGATTTCTATCGCGCTGGTCGCCGTGTTCATCCCGCTGCTGTTAATGAGCGGCATGGTCGGCCGCATGTTCCAGGAATTCGCGATCACCGTGACGGTCGCGATAGCGGTTTCGGTCGTCGTCTCCCTCACCCTCACGCCGATGCTGGGCGCCCGTCTGCTGCGCGAAGAGCAGCCCGAAAAAGCCGGCAAACTGTCACGCGCGCTGGAATGCTGCTTCGACGTCCTGCTCGCCGGTTATGACCGAATGCTGGTAGTTACGTTACGGCATCGTTTCGCCACGCGGATGGTCATGCTCGCTACCATCGCGGCGACCGCCTGGTTGTTCATCATCATTCCGAAAGGGTTCTTTCCGGAGCAGGATACCGGGTTGATCCTGGGTGTGACCGAGGCGGCGCAGGATGTCTCTCCCGCCGGCATGGCGGCGATGCAGCAGCGCATGATCGCGGCGGTGGAACTGGATCCCGCGGTGCTGTCCGTCGGCGCCTATATCGGCGCGGGCGGCGCGACCTCGACCGAGAACCAGGGCCGCATCTTCATCGCGTTGAAGCCACGCGGTGAACGGGCGTCGATCAGCCAGGTGATGGCGCGGATCAATCAGGATTCACAAAGCGTGACGGGTATGCGGCTGTTCATGCAGCCGGTGCAGGACGTCAACATCGGGGGAAGGCTGACCGCGGCCCAGTACCAGTACACGCTAAGCGACGTCGATCTGAGCGAACTGACCAAATGGGGACCGATCATCGAGGCCGCGCTGGCGAAACTGTCACAACTTTCCGACGTGACCAGCGACCTACAGTCCGCCGCGCCGAGGCTGACTCTGGCGATCAACCGGGATACTGAGTCGCGTCTGGGCATCACACCGGCGCAGATCGATTCGGTGCTGTACGATGCCTTCGGACAACGGCCGATCGCGCAGCTCTACACCAGCCTCAATCAGTATTTCGTTATCATGGAGGTGAACCCCGGGTTCCAGCTAGGGCCCAATGCATTGCAACGGATCTACGTTCGCTCGCAGACCTCGGGCATGGTGCCATTGAGCGAGTTGGTCACGCAACAAACCACGGTGTCGCCATTGTCGGTGAACCACCAGGGTCAGTTCCCATCGGTAACGATCAGCTTCAACCTGAAGGAAAACGCGCCTTTGGGTCCGGCGGTCTCGGCGATCCAGAGGCAAATGGAAGCTCTGCACGTGCCGCCGACGATCAGCGCCAGCTTTCAGGGGAACGCGCAGGCGTTTCAGAGTTCGCTGTCCAGCACGCCGATCCTCATCCTGGCGGCCCTGATGGCGGTCTACATCATACTGGGCATGCTGTACGAAAACCTGATCCATCCCCTGACCATCATCTCCACGCTGCCGCCGGCCGGTGCGGGCGCTCTCGCGGTGCTGCTGGCGTGCGGCTTTGGGTTGGATGTAATGGGCATCATCGGCATCATCCTGCTGATCGGCATCGTAACGAAAAACGGCATCATGCTGGTGGATTTCGCGCTGGAAGCGGAACGGAATCGTGGCCTGACAGCCGAGGAGTCGATCCATGAAGCATGCAGGCTGCGCTTCCGGCCGATTCTGATGACGACGATGTGCGCGTTGCTTGGCAGCTTGCCGCTGATGTTGGGCACCGGCACCGGGTCCGAACTTCGCCAGCCTCTGGGCTACGCTATGGCGGGCGGACTTGTCGTCTCCCAGATTCTGACGCTGTTCACCACGCCCGTGGTTTACATCTACATGGACAAGCTCGCGCAACTGCGCGTCTGGCGAAGCGGACAGGCGCGCTCGCGCGAAGCTGCCGCCGAATGAAACGGGTTTGAGGCGGAGCGAACCCGGCCTGACGAAATCATATTTCCGCGCTACTGTAGTAACCCGAGGGGTGGCGGCTGCGGTGATGAACTGGAACACGTTCGACCTGAACCTCCTGGTCGTCTTCGACGCGGTGATGCAGGAGAAGAACCTGACGCGAACCGGACAGCGGCTGGGTTTGACCCAGTCCGCCGTCAGCCATGCGCTTTCCCGCCTGCGTCATATGCTGAACGACGAACTGTTCGTCCGCTCACCAGAGGGCATGCTGCCAACCCCTCGGGCAGAGCGGATGGCCGGGCCAATTCACCAGGCGTTGCAAAATATACGGGTCGTCCTTGAGGCTGACGAGTTCGACCCATCCCAGGCTTCGCGCAGCTTCACGATTTCCGCCAATAACTATGCCGCGCGTGCGATTATCCCGGCCTTCGTGCACCGTGTGGCCACGCTCGCGCCTTCGGTCGTGATCGAGGTTCGGCCGATGGGCATGTTGCACACGCTCGATCAGTTGGATGCCGGCGCGGTGGAACTGGCGCTGGAAACACTGACCGAGGGAGGCGAGCGGTTCAAGTGCGTTGGCCTCCTGGAAGACGACTATGTGGCGATCCTGTCGAGCGATCATCCCGTGGCCAACGAGGCGGCGCTGTCGATTGAGCACATGGGGAACCTGTCCCATATCACCATCACCTCCAGCGGTGACGATACGCGGTTCGTTGATCACGCACTCGCCGAGCATGGTCTCGCCCGCCAGATCTGGGCAAGGGTCCCGCTGCATTCCTTGAAGTCGGTTCTTATCGGATCCAGGGCGCTGGCTATCGTGCCTCGGCGCGTCGCCGCGGACTTCATGACCGCCGGCCCGTTTATCATCCGGTCGCTGCCATTCCTTTCACCCCGTGTGTCACTCTCGATGATCTGGCATCGCCGGCTCGACGACGACCCGGCGCATCGCTGGCTGCGCGCAACGCTACGTGCGTCGGTCAAAGAGCCGTAGGGGAGCCAGCCGAGGTGTTGTTCCGCGGCCGTTCGGGCGATCAATCGGTAATGCACTCGATATTAGGCCCGGACATGGAGCCCTGACCGCCATTCATTTCCGTCAGGCTGATTTCCTCGTTATCTCTTCCAGCTGAAGACCATTCAAACGTGTCAAAACAGGGGCCGTGAATGTCCGAGACAACCGTCATCCAGAATACGAATTTCAATGCAACCGTGGAATATCCGGACGAAGCCGTCCGGCGTGCATCAGTGGATGGGACGCCAGAGACCCTGACGCTCGAAACCAGAAATCTGTCACGGGCTGTCTCCGGCAAACTTCTGGTGAACGACATCAGCGTTCAGATACCGCCAGGCGAGGTGCTCGCGGTGGTCGGCCCGAGCGGCGCGGGGAAATCATCTTTCCTGCGCCTGCTGAACCGCCTGGACGAGCCAACCGGCGGCTCTGTACTGCTCAACGGCACGGACTATCGCGAGATCGCGCCACGAGAGCTGCGTCGTCGTGTCGGCATGGTCATGCAAACGGCCTGGCTTTTTCCTGGTACGGTGGCGGCGAACATCGCTTTCGGACCGCGGCAACGCGGCGAAATTCTCACCGAGGAACAGATCGCCGCGCTGCTCAACCGGGTCGGTTTGCCGGGATACCAGGACCGTGACGTGAGCAACCTCTCGGGCGGCGAGGCACAACGCGTGTCAGTTGCACGCACTTTGGCGAACGCACCAGAGGGACTGCTGCTGGACGAACCAACATCCGCGCTGGACGAGGCTTCGGCGCGAGGCATCGAAGAACTGCTGCTGGATATCATTCAGGAGCGGCGGATGACCTGCGTGATTGTCACGCACAACCGCCTCCAGGCCGCGCGCATCGCGAGCCGTACAATGGTCCTGGAATCTGGCGGGCTGGTCACCATCGGACCCACCAAGGAGGTGCTGCATGATCACTGAACTATTGAACCATCTGAGCGGCAACCTCGCCATGGGCCTGGCTCAGGCGGCGGGCGCCATCGTCCTCTGCGCGGCCGTGGTGATCGCGTGCCGGCGCTTTGGTGTGCACGTGGAACGGGAGGCGGCGATATCGATCGCCCGCGGTCTCGTTCAGATGGTGCTCGTCGGGATCGTCCTGGCTGTTCTGCTGCACGGCAGTCTGCTGGTCGGCGCGCTGATCCTGCTGCTGATGACTGTCGCCGCGGCGGTGACCGCCGCGCGCCGCGCTCGGGACATCGATGGGTCGACGTTGCTGTCATTCTGGGCGATCGCCGCCGGGTCCGGCGTGGTGCTCACTGGCATGCTCGCGACCGGCGCGCTGCAAACGAGCGTGACGATGCTTGTTCCGGTGGGTAGCATGATCATCGCCAATGCCATGAATGCTTGCGCCCAGGCGGCAGAACGGTTCCGGGCTGATGTCGCGGCGAATGTCGGCCAGGTGGAGGCGGGCCTGGCGCTCGGCGCTGACCCCGCTGTCACCGTCGCGCCTTACGTGCGGAGCGCGGTGTATGCCAGCCTGCTCCCTCGCCTCGACATGTTGAAGTCTTTGGGCCTGGTGTGGATACCTGGCGTGATGGCCGGCATGATGGTATCGGGCGCCGACCCGGTTTACGCGGGCATCTACCAATTCGTCATCGTCGCCATGATCCTGTCGGCGTCGGGTATCGCGGGACTGGTCATGACATTGCTGATGCGAGCACGCGCCTTCTCTCCGGCCGCGCAATTGACATTGCGTCCAAGGCTGCGCGTCCCGAGCGCTCAGTGATCGGAAGTGGCGCGGCTGACGGGTGAGAACCGGACGGCGGTCACCAGTTCGATTTGCCGCGGAGTGCGTTCACGCGGCGAGGCGGGTACTGACGATCGACAGATGTTTGTCGTCAACCGGCGCGCCGCTATTCGCGAACTGCGCCTGGGCCTCGCGACCCACTGAAACGAAGAAGTCGATCAACACCCGCGTCCGTGGAGGTACATTGCGCCGCGACGGGTAGATCACAAAGGTCTGCTCGCGTTCAGAGATGTATTCCGGCAGTAGGCGGCAGAGTCGGCCGGCGCGGATGTCGTCCAGCACGTGCGGTTCCAAAAGCCACGCGATACCGGAGCCGGCCAGCGCCGCGCGGTGCACCATCGTGGCGCTGCTGGCGTGCAGGGAGCCTGCCACCCGGACATCGACCGGCCCCTCCGGGCCAGTGAAGCTCCAGCGATCGCTGCCTGGCCCGGTCTCGTGAACGATGCAATTGTGTTTGGCGAGGTGCGCGGGATTCAGAGGGATGCCGTGTTGTTCCAGATAGGCCGGAGCGGCAACCAGGGCCCGGCCGAACGTGGCGATCGCGCGGGCGACTGACGAGGCACTCTCTGATCGCCCGTTCCGCACCACGAGGTCGAGACGCTCCTCGACCAGGTCGCCGAACCGCTCACCGATCACCAGTTCGACCGATAATCCCGGGTAGCGTTGAAGCAACGTTGAGAGGTGGGACGTGATCAGAATGGCCATCCCTGGTGGCAGGCCCACACGCACCCGGCCGGTGGGCGCAGCTTTCCGGCGCCCGAGCGTCGCTTCCAATTCCTCGGCCGCCTCCAACATACCGCGAGCCTGGGTAAGCAGGCTTTCGCCATCATCCGTCAGGCTGAGGCGCCGCGTCGTGCGGTGGAGCAGCCGAATCCCGAAATGGTCTTCCAACTGCCCGATCAGGCGCGTGACGCTCGACTGGCTGTTATTGGTTTCGCGGGCGACGGCGGAGAAGGAACCGGTCTCAACAACTCGCACGAATGATCCGAGGGCGTGGAGAAGGTCCATGAATGAGGTTCCTTACGTGAACGGCAGTTCATAACGGTCAGCGCCCCAAGGCGCCCTGGGTTTGTTGCTTTCCAAGCATATAGCGCGCGGCTGACCAGGGAGGACTGAATTGTGTTCGTCGCGATATGTCTGTTGTTAATGTTGGCTGCATATTGATCGCCGGACGACGGCTCCTCGTTCGGGCCGTTTGGGGTTAGGCTCGCGCGTCAATTGGGTACAGAGCCTCGCGCGGGAGAGCCGCTGTCCACCCATGACCGTCGGATGGGACGCTGATGTTTATGTCCGCTTTTCGAGAAATGAACCGCTTCGCCTGAGCGACCAACATGGGCGCAAATCGGCCGTCGATGGCACGTGTCCTCTACGTCCGCTCCCCACCCCTGCCCGACCTGCTGGTACCATGGCGCCAACGGGGCCACGAGCTTGATTGGGTCACCCGTGGAAAGGAATTCGTCGATGCCAGAAGATATTGTGCTGCGCGACCTGTTCGACCGATGGGAGCAGGTTTGGCATGAGGGCCAATACGACCTGGTTCCCGATTGCGTCCAGCTCAACTACATCCGGCATGACGAAGCAGGTGACCGGACCGTAACACGCGAGGCCTACGCGGCGGAGATCGCCAAGACTCGCGAGGAGCGGCCGAATATACGTGTCGTGGTATACGATCACTCGTTCGAAGGTCACCGCGCGTGGTTTCGCTTTGCGTTCAAGTGGCCTGATCCCAAAACCGGAGAGGCGCGCACCCGAGCGGGCATGCAGGTTTACCGGATCGAAGCTGGCAAGCTCGCGGAGACCTGGCTGGTGCTACAACCACGGGGCTCGGCGTGGACCGACGCAGTTGCGCAGAAGCGCTGGACGAGTCCGCCGCCACTCAAGTAACGCTGGCTGGCGCTCCCGGAGCCATTTCACAAACGAACGTTTGCGAATGGATTTGGCGGGCACGGTTATTCCTCGCGAATCTGCTTTCAATATCCTGTTGCAGAATTGCGTTGAAAGGCAAGCAGTTTATGAACGGGCTCCCGCCGCCAACCGGAGCCCGACATGCCCCCTCGCACCCTGTTGTCTTCCGAGCAACGAACCCGGTTGTTCTCCATCCCGACCGATCCGGCCGAGATGACCCGTCATTATGGCCCCAACTAACCCATCTTATTCATCGCCCTGTTCTGTCGTGCGAACAAGAGATATCCATTCCGTA
>CALFNB010000586.1 GCA_937902425.1 uncultured Acetobacteraceae bacterium
TCCAGAGTCGCTGGCCTTGAGATGAGGGTGCATCCGGCGATGACCCGATCCCCGCCCGACGGCGCAACCGGTGTTGCACCGTGGCGTGCACTGCTGTAGCGGTAAAAACGCTGACGCAATTAAATAAGTCAGGGAGAAAACATGTCCGGGTCCGCGAGTCCCCTGGGGACTCTCTCGGGCGCTCAGATGCCGCCGGGCCGCTGGGCGCAGTTATGGTTTGGCGTCCTTTGCATGATGCTGATCGCCAACCTGCAATATGCGTGGACCCTGTTCGTCGGTCCGATCCGCGAGGCCCACGGATGGAGCCTCGCCGATATCCAATGGGCGTTCACGATCTTCATCGCGACAGAGACCTGGATCACGCCGTTCGCTGGTTACGCGGTCGACCACATGGGGCCGCGGCGCGGGCCCAGACCGATGATCTTGTTGGGCGGGATCGGAGTCGGACTCGGCTGGGTGATGAACGCCTACGCCAGTTCCCTGATGCTGCTCTACGTGGGCGCGGTGATCTCCGGCCTGGGCGCTGGCGGAATTTACGCGACCTGTGTCGGCAACGCGGTGAAATGGTTTCCGGACCGGCGCGGCCTCGCGGTGGGGCTGACAGCGGCGGGGTTCGGAGCCGGCGCCGCGCTGACGGTGATTCCGATTCGCATGCTGATCGCGGCGCGCGGCTACGGCGATGCGTTCCTGTGGTTCGGGCTTGGCCAGGGGATCATCCTGGTCATTGTCGCCGGCATCCTGCGCGGCCCTGACCAGGTGCTGACCGCGTCGGCCGCCGTGGCGCAACGCCTCAATCAGAGCCGGCACAGTTTCACCAGTAGCGAGATGTTGCGCTCGCGGATCTTCTGGCTGATGTACATCATGTTTGTGCTGAACGCGGCGACCGGCCTGATGGCGACGGCGCAACTCGCGCCCATCGCCAAGGATTTCGGTATCGCCAATTCGCCGATCCTGTTTGGGGCGACGGTGCTCAGTGTGGCTCTGGTGGTCGACAATGTTCTTAACGGGTTGGCACGTCCATTCTTCGGCTGGGTCTCCGATCATCTCGGCCGCGAACTGACAATGGGGATCGCATTCTTCCTGGGTGCATGCAGCTACGGATTGCTGACTGTCGCCGGGCACGGCGGATGGACGTTCGTGATCTGCGCCGGACTGATTTTCTTCACCTGGGGTGAAATTTTCAGTCTGTTCCCGTCATTGTGCACCGATACGTTCGGGCCGAGGTTCGCCGCCGCGAACGCGAGTTGCCTCTACACCGCGAAGGGCGCCGCGGCATTGCTGGTGCCGCTCGCCAACGTACTGCAAGCCGCGACCGGGGGCTGGGGCACGGTGTTCGTGATCGCCGGTATCTCCAACATCACGGTCGCGCTGCTGGCGGTGGCGGTACTGCGTCCGTTGCGACGGCGGGTTGTCGTGGGCGTGGAACCGCGGGTGTCTGGCGCGCCAACGTGAGGCCGATGGGAACACGTTGAGCGATGGCCGCGGCGCATTGCCGCCGCGGTCGGATCGTCATCGCAGGCCCAGTACCGCGGTGATGCCGATTGTCCGCGATGCCCCGGGATTCCGGCGAAACAAGCAGACCACCACGACCGTGGCCAGGCTGAGCGCGACGAAGTGGGCGTTGGCCGCTACCGGTGGGTTCAACGAAAAGGGTCCACCTCACATTGCCGCCCGCCACCCTCGGGGAGCGGAGATTCTCGTGAAGGCGCGTGAGGGCCTCGCTGGGATCGAGTCGCGAACCGCGCGTGACCACCAGCAGGCTTGACCGAGATGCCGATAATTTCTTGGGCTCAGGTGGCTTCTTGAGGTGTCGAAACCGACCGCGAAAGTAAAATTCGAAATTGAGCGGGAGCGGCTGCGGAAAACTCTCTGGCTTTCATGAGCATTTGCTTCACCCCATCAGCTATGACATTCACTTTCAGGGTTTATGATCCAACTTTTGGCCGTATCTCCGATATCACCAATCCCTCCTGGTCATAGGCACTTACCAAAACCAGCCTTATATGCTGAACAAAATCAGAGACAGTGGTATCACTTCGCGATATCCCATGCGCTGAGAAATCAGGCAACCGGCAGGCGGCGATAAACCCCGAGAATTCGAAACTCGCGACTGATTTGAACAGCCCTTCAATACCAGCAACCTCAGTATGTTTGGTCAAGGCCCGCCCGGCCTGGGTCAGAAATTGATTGTAGGGCTGGGCCGCATTGCCGAGCAACGCGGCTGGCGAAATGGTTCGGTTGGCCTCGTCATAGGCTCGAGCAACGCGCGCAACGGCCTCCGCTGTCGGGGTATAATTGGGGGTTGTGAGGGTCCTGAGTTCCTGATTGCCCGGATCGAGTTCCTTAAGCCTGGCCATCAACGAATAATACCGTGCGGCGAGAAGTTGACCTGCGGGGCCCGGTTCCATCGGGCCTCTGGGACCCCTTGAGCCTCGGGTCTGGGCTGCTTTGCCCGCGATATAGGATTGACGCGTGAGAGCAGGTCCCTTGCCCCCGTGGGCCGTTCATTCGGGAGAACAGATGAAATGACCGAGTCACTTTCGCCAGACGATTCGCCCTCACCGGCGCGCTGCTGAGCATCCGAGAGGAACCGCGACCAACCGTCTGATCCAACCAGTTGCCGCGCGTCGGCGAGGTCAGTCGCTGCCACACCAAGGTCAGCATGGCTTCGCGCCCGGTCAGCCAGCGTCGCGGAAGCCGACAATTTCGCGACAATCGGATCGTCGGCCGCGCGGCCGAAGAAGCCCCCGCGAAGCTTGTCATATCCGTCCCGGCGCCGCGGGCCCAGGCGGTCATCAACGTGGTCAGCCGGTCGAGCGTCTTCGCGTCCGGCCGCGCCGCCGGATGGTAACGCAACTGCCTCGGCAGGGAGCCCGCCGCGCCACAATCATCGCCTGAACCCGGCCCGTGAGCCCGCCAGGCGCTCCACCGCCGCCAGATGCCCCAGTCTGCTTGTCCTTCGCGCTGGTCCCGTTACCAAACCACCCATAATCCTGGCGTCCCTGATCCTCCCAAGCCATTCCTGCTCCGCATCGGCATACAAACGTTATTATTTCTAACTTCACGGTTCGCGCCAAGAGAAAGTTCACCCATTACTTACTGGTCGGATCCCGAGGCTTCCCGTGACACCGCCCGCGGCGCCGCTACGAGTTGGCCCACCCGATGTCAGCGTCACTCGTTCACGAAAAGGTCAACAGCGCGAAACGGAGCGCTGAACCGGCATCAGCCACGGTCGAGCTGCCGCCTCGCGCCGCATGTGGATATTGACCCTCACGCGGACCATGACCCGCGCTATCCCGGTCCGTTGCCTCCGCGGACACGGAACGACTCACTTCAGACTTGTCGCCGCCCGCCCCCGCCCCTAACTGAGCGGACATGAACACCGATCCACATTCCCCCGACGCCACCGCCCGCTCCGAGCAAGCGCCGGACGCGGCGAACGCCAACGCCCCGCTCACCCCGGACCAGTTGATGCAGGCCGCCACCGCCCGCATCGCCGAACTGGAGACGGAACTGGCGGAAATGAAGGACCGCTGGATACGGGCCGAGGCCGAGATCTCCAACGTCCGCGCCCGCGGCCGGCGGGAGGCTGACGACGCCCGCCAGTACGCCGTGCAAAAATTCGCCACCGATATCGTCGAAGCCGCCGAGAACCTGAAACGGGGCATCGACGCCTTGCCGCCTGCTTCCACGGGGGAGCCGGAGATTTTGGTCAAGGTGCGCGACGGCCTCGCCGGCATCGAGCGCAGTTTCACTGGCGTTCTGGAACGAAATGGGATCAGGAAGGACGACCCGGTCGGCCAGCCCTTCGATCCCAACCTGCATCAGGCAATGGCCGAGCAGGACAGCGAGGTGCACCCTCCCGGCACCGTCATGCAGGCCTGGACCGCCTGTTGGACGCTGAACGGCAGGCTGCTGAAACCGGCGATGGTCGTGGTGGCGAAGGCTCCCACCGCCGAACTGCCGTCATCCGGGTTCAAGATCAACACGACAGTCTGAAACGTCCCCCGGGCATGAAACGTCAGGGCGCGCGAAACATCGAAGGCATGAACGTTCTGTCACAAAATCCCGCCACGCGCTCTTGCCTGCGGCGCTCTGGACCCATACATCCTAAGGCATATCACCCCATGGGGACGTCCGCGGTGCTTCGGGCCGCCGGCAGTCCGCTAAACGGAGTTTTCGACAATGAGTAAGGTAATCGGCATCGACCTCGGCACGACCAACTCCTGCGTCGCCATCATGGAAGGCAAGGAAGTCAAGGTCATCGAGAACAGCGAGGGCGCGCGCACCACACCCAGCATGGTGGCGTTCTCGGACAGCGGGGAGCGGCTGGTCGGCCAGGCGGCGAAACGCCAGGCGGTCACCAACCCGTCCAACACCCTCTACGCCATCAAGCGCCTGATTGGCCGGCGCTACGAAGATCCGACCGTCGCGAAGGACAAGGGCATGGTGCCCTTCGAGATCGTCAAGGGCGACAACGGCGATGCCTTCGTGCAGGTGCGCGGTGAGAAATACGCGCCCAGTCAGATCAGCGCGTTCGTGCTGACGAAGATGAAGGAAACGGCCGAGGCTTATCTCGGTGAGCCGGTCACTCAGGCCGTGATCACGGTTCCGGCCTACTTCAATGACAGCCAGCGCCAGGCCACCAAGGACGCCGGCCGCATCGCCGGGCTGGAAGTGCTGCGGATCATCAACGAGCCGACGGCCGCCGCGCTCGCCTATGGCATGGACAAGAAGTCCTCGGGCCTGATCGCGGTCTATGACCTTGGCGGCGGCACGTTCGACGTCTCCGTGCTGGAAATCGGCGACGGCGTGTTTGAGGTGAAGTCGACCAACGGCGACACCTTCCTCGGCGGCGAGGACTTCGATCTGCGCGTCATCGATTATCTGGCCGACGAGTTCCGCAAGGAGCAGGGCATCGACCTGCGCAAGGACAAGCTGGCGCTGCAGCGGCTGAAGGAAGCCGCCGAGAAGGCAAAGATCGAGTTGTCCTCGGCCAAGGAAACCGAGATCAACCTGCCGTTCATCACCGCTGACGCGTCCGGGCCGAAGCACCTGGTAATGAAGCTGTCGCGGGCGAAGTTGGAATCGCTGGTGGACGACCTGATCTCCAAGACGCTCGACCCGTGCAAGGCGGCGTTGAAAGACGCCGGTGTGACGGCGGGCGACATCCAGGAAGTCATCCTGGTCGGCGGCATGACCCGCATGCCGAAAGTCATTGAGATCGTGAAACAGTTCTTTGGCCGTGAGCCGGCTCGCAACGTGAACCCCGACGAGGTCGTGGCGATCGGCGCGGCGGTGCAGGGCGGCGTGCTGAAGGGCGACGTCAAGGACGTGCTGCTGCTGGATGTGACGCCCCTGTCGTTGGGCATTGAGACACTGGGCGGCGTGTTTACCCGGCTGATCGAGCGCAACACGACGATCCCGACCAAGAAGAGCCAGGTGTTCTCGACCGCGGACGACAATCAGCAGGCGGTGACCATCAAAGTGTTCCAGGGCGAGCGCGAGATGGCGGCGGACAACAAGCTGCTTGGCAATTTCGACCTCACCGGAATCCCGCCCGCCCCGCGTGGCGTGCCGCAGATCGAGGTGACGTTCGACATCGACGCCAACGGCATTGTGTCGGTCCAGGCCAAGGACAAAGCCACCGGCAAGGAGCAGCAGATCCGCATCCAGGCGAGCGGCGGACTGAACGAGGCCGATATCGAGCGTATGGTCAAGGAAGCCGAGGCCAACGCCGAAGCCGACAAGAAGCGGCGTGAGACGGTCGAAGCGCGCAACCACGCCGAGGGCCTCGTGCATCAGGTCGAGAAGAACCTGACCGAGCATGCCGACAAGATCGGCGCCCAGGAGAAGGGCGAGGCCGAGGCGGCGATCGCGGCGGTGAAGTCGGCGATGGAAGGGACGGATATCGAGGCGCTGAAGAGTGCCGCGGATCGGCTCAGCCAGGCGGCGATGAAGATCGGCGAGGCGATGTACAAGGCCGAACAGGCGCAGACGCCGCCTCCCGGTGGCGACTCTGGGCCGCGGGCAGGCGGTCCGAAGGACGAAAAGGTCGTTGACGCCGAGTTCGAGGAAGTCGACGACAAAAAGAAGAAGTCGGCCTGACGGTCTGGGGCCGATGAGGTACGCTGACGCGCCCGCACTTCATCCGAAGGCGGGCGCGATGCGGTTTGATCTGGTTGTCGCTGGTTTTGCTGTCATGCTTCGGTCTGACCTCCTCGGCATCCCTGGAACTGGCGTCTTCGGCGCCCCCGGGTCTGGCGTTATCGCCACCCTGGGCATGACGCGGGAGTGGGCTCCAGGCATGACGGGGAAGGGCGACCGGGAGACCATGGCAATGCGGGGAAGCGAGGATGGTGCGTCGTTCGTTGACGGCCGGCCATAAGCGCCTGGGGACAAAGAGCTGAGATGGCAAAACAGGATTATTACGCCACCTTGGGCGTGGCGAGGGACGCGAGTGCCGACGACCTCAAACGCGCCTATCGCAAGCTCGCGATGGAGTGCCATCCCGACCGCAATTCGGGCAACGCGGGGGCCGAGGCCAGATTCAAGGAATTGAACGAGGCGTACGACGTTCTGAAAGACGACCAGAAACGCGGCGCATATGATCGTTACGGCCACGCGGCCTTTGAACAAGGCAACGGCGCCGGTGGCTTTTCGAAAGGCTTCGATTTCGGCAGCGGCGACCTGGGCGGCATCTTCGACCAGGTGTTTGGCGACATCATGGGCGGGCGCCGCGGCGGCGGACGCACGCGGACCGGCGCCGATATCCGCCAGGCGGTGGAAATTGAACTCGCGCAGGCCTTCGCCGGAACCAAGGTCAATCTACGCGTGCCGACCCGCGTCACCTGCGAGGCATGCACCGGCACGGGCTCCGAGGACAAGAGCAAGCCCTCGGAAACCTGTTCCATGTGCCAGGGCATCGGGAAGGTTCGCCGGCAGCAAGGCTTCTTCCTGATCGAGACCGCCTGCCCGACCTGCAATGGCGCCGGCAAAACGATCCGCCAGCCCTGCCGTATTTGCCGCGGCGCCGGCACCGTCCAGCGCGAGCGATCGTTGCAGGTTGCAGTCCCGGCGGGGGTCGAGGATGGCACCCGTATTCGTCTGACCGGCGAAGGCGAGGCCGGCGGTCAGGGCGCCCAGAACGGTGATCTCTATGTCCATATCGCGGTCAAGCCGCATCAGTTCTTCCAGCGCGAGCAAGCCAATATCCTGATGCGGGTGCCGTTGCGGATGACTCAGGCGGCGCTTGGCGGAGACATTGAGGTGCCGGTCATCGACGGCACCAAGGCGAAGGTGAAAATTCCGCCCGGCACGCAGACCGGTGATAATTTCCGCTTGCGGGGCAAGGGGTTCTCGGTTCTGCGCAGCACCCAGCGCGGCGACATGTTCATTCAGGTCGCGGTCGAAACGCCGCAACACCTCAGCCCCCGGCAGCGGGAACTGCTGGAAGAGTTCGAGGCGGAAGCCGGCAAGAACGCGAAACACAGCCCCGACCATGAGGGGTTCTTCGCCAAGGTGCGGGACTTCTTCGAGG
>CALFNB010000587.1 GCA_937902425.1 uncultured Acetobacteraceae bacterium
GCGATTTCCACGTTCCAGGGTATAGCCCGAGGTGGTTCCGGCACGTTCGCGGCTCGTGGTCTCGGCTTCGGAATCCCCGCGCTCAGGGTTGATGGCAACGACTATCTCGCCGTCCACGCGGTGGCGAAATGGGCCATCGAGCGGGCACGTCGCAACCTCGGCCCGACGCTCATCGAATACGTGACTTATCGGGTCGGCGCGCATTCCACCTCCGATGATCCGGCCGCGTATCGACCGAAAGCCGAATCTGACGCCTGGCCGCTTGGTGATCCGGTCATCCGACTCAAGAACCACCTGATCACGCGGGGTGTTTGGTCAGACGACCGCCACAAACAGGCGGAAGCCGAAGTTCTCGATACCGTGATCAGCGCACAGAAGGAGGCGGAGAGCCACGGCACCTTGCACGCCGGAGGCAAGCCCTCGGTGCGCGACATGTTCGAGGATGTCTACGCGCGAATGCCACCGCATTTGCGCCGACAACGCCAGCAGGCTGGAGTGTGAGCCATGCCCCGAAAAACAATGATCGAGGCCATTCGCGACGCCATGGATGTCATGATGGGACGCGACGATAACGTTGTCGTGTTCGGCGAGGATGTGGGATTCTTCGGTGGAGTATTTCGCTGCACTCAGGGATTACAGGCAAAATATGGAAAGACCCGTTGTTTTGACGCGCCGATCAATGAATCGGGGATCGTGGGCGCGGCGGTCGGTATGGCTGCTTATGGGCTTCGCCCGTGCGTCGAAATTCAGTTCGCCGACTACATGTATCCGGCCTACGACCAGATAGTTTCAGAGGCCGCGCGATTGCGCTATCGCTCCAACGGTCAGTTCACATGCCCGATCGTGGTGCGGATGCCGACTGGCGGTGGGATTTCCGGGGGCCAAACTCATAGCCAAAGCCCAGAGGCTCTGTTCACCCATGTGGCGGGTCTCAAGACGGTGGTGCCGTCCACGCCAGGCGACGCGAAAGGGCTGTTGATCGCGGCGATAGAGGATCCCGATCCGGTGATCTTCCTGGAGCCGAAGCGACTCTACAACGGTCCATTCGACGGTCATCATGACCGGCCGATCATACCTTGGTCGAAACACGACCTCGGCGAAGTCGCGGACGGGCACTACGTCGTGCCGCTTGGCAAGGCCGTCGTCCGACGCCCGGGTACGGCGCTGACCGTGCTGGCGTACGGGACCATGGTCTATGTCGCCATGGCGGCTGCCACCGAGACCGCCATTGATGCCGAGGTCATTGACCTTCGTACGCTGTTGCCGCTCGATCTCGAGACGATCGAAGCATCGGTTCGCAAGACCGGCAGATGCGTCATCGTCCACGAGGCGACGCGAACATCCGGGTTCGGCGCGGAGCTTTCGGCGTTGGTTCAGGAAACCTGCTTCTACCATCTGGAGACGCCGATCGTGCGCGTCACTGGCTGGGATACGCCCTACCCGCATGCGCAGGAATGGGACTATTTCCCGGGCCCGGCCCGTGTCGGCCGAGCGCTGCTCGAAGCGATGGAGCCGTGAGATGGCCGAGCATGTGATCCGGCTACCCGATGTCGGCGAAGGTGTCGCCGAAGCTGAACTCGTTGAGTGGCACGTCAAAATCGGCGACCTGGTTCGTGAGGATACAGTCCTCGCGGCGGTCATGACCGACAAAGCGACGGTGGAAATCCCTTCGCCAGTCGACGGAGAGATCCTTTGGCTGGGTGCCGAGATCGGCGATGTCGTCCCGGTCGGCTCCGATCTTGTGCGCCTCAAAGTGAGCGACGAGAAAATTAGCTCCTCAGCCAATGACACGCGGACGCCGGCCCGGAAGACGGCCATCCGCGAAACCGCACCGTCCGCTCCCTTGCCGGAGCGTTCAGAAGAGCCGGTCCAGGAGGTCCCCGTGGCGGCTGTGGCCCGAGCGGCCATGAAGCGACCGGCCAAGACCGATCCGATCCGTCACCTCGGCCACGCAGCGCTACGCGCCGAAGGCGAAAAGCCACTGGCCTCGCCGGCCGTCCGGCTGCGGGCACGAGAGGCCGGGTTGGACCTGCGCCAGGTAACAGGTAGCGGCCCGGCTGGACGCATCACGCATGAGGATCTTGAGGCTTACTTCGCGCGGGGACCGGGATCGGCGAAGGCGCCCGGCCCACAACCGCGGACCAGCGTCGAAGATATCAAGGTGGTCGGCCTGCGCCGCAGGATCGCCGAGAAAATGACGCTCGCGAAGCGCATTCCGCATATCACCTATGTCGAGGAAGTTGATGTCACGGGGCTTGAGGAGCTTCGGGAATCGCTCAACAACACCCAACGGCATGATCAGCTGAAGCTCACGCTGCTGCCATTCCTGATGCTCGCGACGGTGCGTGCGGTCGCTGAGCAGCCCAACCTGAATGCATTGTTCGACGACGAAAAGGGCATCGTGCACCAACATGCGGGCGTGCACTTTGGAATCGCGGTGCAGACCTCGGCGGGCCTGATGGTGCCAGTGGTCCGGCATGCGGAGACGCTCGATCTCTGGAGTTGCGCCGCGGAGGTCGGCCGGCTCGCGGAAGCAGCGAGGAATGGCACCGCGAGCCGTGATGAACTAACCGGATCCACGATCACGATAACCTCCCTGGGCGCCATGGGCGGCGTGATGAGCACACCCATCATCAATCATCCGGAAGTGACGATCATCGGTGTCAACAAGATCATGATGCGTCCCGTCTGGGATGGGTCAGCCTTCATTCCCCGCAAGATGATGAATCTGTCCTCGAGTTTTGATCATCGCGTCATAGATGGCTTCGATGCGGCGCGCTTCGTGCAACGAATCAAGACTCTGCTTGAGACGCCCGCGCTGATCTTCGTGGAAGGCTGAAGCTATGAAAGACATATTCTGCAAATTGTTGGTGATCGGTGCGGGTCCTGGCGGATATGTCTGTGCAATTCGGGCAGGACAACTCGGTGTCGACACGGTGCTTGTTGAAGCAAAGAAGCTCGGGGGAACCTGCCTCAATATCGGTTGCATCCCGTCCAAGGCGCTGATCCACGCGGCCGAACAGTTCGAGAAGATCGCACGGATCGGGTCCGGCGCGAGCCCACTCGGCATTTCTGTCAGCCGACCCGAACTCGATCTGGCGAAAACGATGCTCTGGAAGGAAGGCATTGTTGGACGACTGAACAATGGAGTTTCGGGGCTGCTGAAACGGGCGGGCGTGAAGGTCGTTGAGGGTTGGGCACGGTTTCGTGACGGCAAGACGGTTGAGGTGGAAACAGAGATCGGTGAGCAGGTCATCCGAGCCGAACAGGTGGTGATCGCCACCGGTTCCAATGCCATTGAACTGCCGTTCCTTCGCTTTGGCGACAGAGTGATCTCGTCGACGGAGGCATTGGCCTTGACAGAAGTGCCAGGCAGACTCGTCATTGTCGGTGCCGGCTACATCGGGCTTGAACTGGGCACCGCCTTTGCCAAGATTGGCGCGGCGGTAACCCTCGTGGAAGCTCAGTCCCGCATCCTGCCGCAATACGATTCGGATCTCACACGCCCGATTGCGAGGCGCCTGGGCGAACTCCACATCGAAGTGATGACCGGCGCAAAGGCGAAGGGGCTCGTTCCGAAGGGCGATGCGCTTTCCGTCGAGTCGGCGGACGGACAAACGTTGGCACTCGCGGCTGATAAAATACTTGTCACGGTGGGCCGCAAACCGGCGACCGTTGGCTGGGGACTGGAAGCGATCGACCTCGATATGGACGGCGAATTTCTTCGCGTCGATGACCAATGCCGCACGTCGATGCGAGGTATCTACG
>CALFNB010000588.1 GCA_937902425.1 uncultured Acetobacteraceae bacterium
GGCACGAGCGCGGAGCCGAGCGCCGACACCTCGGCCATTTTCGAGCCGCAGATGTCGGAGAAGAAATACGACACCACGATCACCGACATGCCGAGGCCGCCGCGCACCCAGCCAACCAGCGCGCGGGCCAGCTCGACCAGGGAGTTCGACATCCCCGCCCGTTCCATCAGAGATCCGGCGAAGATGAAAGACGGGATCGCCAGCAACACCCAACTCTGCGATGCGGCGATCATCGACGAACCAAGTTGCTGTAACGGGTACCCGCCGAGGAGCAACCCGACGACCGCGGCGGCGCCGAGACAGAAGACGATCGGCACCGACAGCAGCAGCAGGATGACGAAGACGAGGACGGTGGCGGCGAGAATCATGATGCCCGGTCCAGGATCTTCTGCCCGGAGTAGAGCACCATCAGCACGCCGCCGATCACCGCGGGGATGTAGAGCCAGGCGAGGCTGAACTCCAGCGCCGGCGAGGTCAGCATGCTGTTCAGGATCGCCAGTTTCGTGCCCAGAAAGGCGACCAGCAGGCCGAACAGGCCGATCAAAACCTGCGTGCCGATTTCGACCCGGCGCCGTGCTTTCGGCGGCAGCCGATGCACCAGCACGGCGAGGTGAAAATGCCCCCGCTCGGCGACGGCGATCGCCGCGCCGATCATGGTGATCCAGGCGAGCGTGGTTTCGCCCACCTCCTCCACCCAGAAGAAGTTCACCGGATCGACATCGAACCAATCGGTGATCGGCAGCAGCACATAGCGCGCCAGGACGCCGAACAGCATGGTGCCGATCGCGCCGAGGACGAGCAGGCCGAGGAACACCCTCGGGACCGCAATGGCGGTCCGGCCGAACGAATATCCCATGCGATCAGGCCGAAACGGCGGTGATCTGTTCCCACAGGTCGGCGTATTGTTTCTGATAGGTGGGCCAGACTTTCTCCCGCGCCAGTTTCCGGAACGGCTCGCGGTCCGGCACGTTCACGGTCATGCCCCGCTGCTCCAGCAGCTCCTTGGCGCTCTTTTCACTGTCGATACTTTCGGTGATCCCGCGCACCTTGTCCTGCGCCTCGCGTCCCACGTCGAGCAGCAGTTTCTGTTGATCCGGTGTGAGACTGTTCCAGATGCCGAGATTGAACGCTACCACGGTCGAGCCGTAATTATGTCCGGTCATCGAATAATATTTCGAGACCTCGTACGCCTTCAACGGCACCATGTTGACCACTGGCAAATCGGCGCCGTCGATGACGCCTTGTTGCGCGGCCGTGATCACCTCATTCCAGCCGAGCGGCACCGCGACGGCACCAAGTCCGTTGACGGTGTCGGTGAAGACTTTGGAAGGCTGGGTGCGGATTTTAAGCCCGCGCAGGTCGTGCGGCGTGTTGATGGCGTGTTTGGAGTTCCAGAAATGGCGGAACCCATAGTCGAAATAATAGATGACCTTGACGCCGTATTTTTCCTGGAAGGTCTTGTCGAGACTGTCGCCGACCTTACCGTTCAGGATCTTGTACGCCTGAGCGTACGAACCGATCAGATACGGCACCAGGAACACCCCCATCTCCGGGAAGATCGTCGCCGCCGCGCCGGATGGTGTGCCCATCGCGATATTGCCGGATTTCACCGCGTTCAGAATGTCGATCTCTTTGGTCAGCAGCGTGCCGCCATGGAACTCCACATCCAGCGCGCCCTTGGAGCGTTCTGTCACCTGTTCGGCGAAGTACTTCAAGGCGACCGCTCCGGATTCCGGCGGCGGAACGATATGCGCGATGATCAGTTTCTTCGGCTGCGTCTGAGCGAACGCGGGTGCGCGGCCAAGCGCCAGAATGCCGGCGAGGCCTCCGGCGACCTTGAGGACGGACCGGCGCGGCGCGGGAAGAATGGGACGGGGGATCATGAGCGGCTTTCCTCGGGTGGATTTTTTTACTTCTTGTCCCTGATAACATCGAACGCCAGTGCCCGCCACCACCGCCAGGACGTTGACCCTGGCGGGGAGGCCTTCGAGTTCCTATATCAGCGATACCCTGATCCATCAGTACGGGAAGCCGAAGTGAAGCCTCGTCCGTCCCCCCGCCGCGAAACGCCCGCCCGGGATCTGATGCCGCCGGACGTGCCGGAGGTTTCCGGCGTGCCGTCGCCCGTCACCGACAAAGAGACCGACCCCATCCCCGACGATATTCGCCGGATGCTGGAAGCCGCCTGCACCTGACCGGACCGTTTCAGGCGGAGCCGTTACATCTCGACCTCAATGCCAATTTCGATGACCCGGGCGGACGGCAGCCGGAAATATTCGGCGGTCGATCCGGCCAGCCGCGACATGACGCGGAACAGCATCCGGCGCCATCGAACCATCGTCGGACGAACGGCGGGCACCGCGGTCAGCCGCCCAACGACGTAACTGGTATCGTCGGTATCGTGGCACCATCCATCCGGCAGATATCGTAACGCATCAGGCACATTTGGCTCGTCGAAAAAGCCGAATGTCACCACGGCGCGTGCCATGCCTGGCGCGGTTGCCTCGAAGCGCAATCGTTGTTCGGGCCGAACGAATGGCGCGTCATCGGTCTCGATCGTCAGCAGCAGCACGAACTCCTGCAACACTTGGTAGTGCAGAAGAGTTTGCCGCAAGGCGTGCGGCACACTATCCGCCTGGCGAGACAGATACACCGCCAACCCAGGCACACGCGGCACGTCGGCGACGGTCTTCAGAAACAGGTCGACCGGCATCCGGTCCCGGCCAAGGGCGGCGGCCATCAGGTCGAAGCCCCGCGACCATGTCGAGAAGATCAGCATCATCGTCGCCGCGATGGCCAGCGGCAGCCACGCGCCATCCGGGATCTTCGTGCTGGACGCCGCGAACAGGGCCAGATCGAATGTCAGCAGCACCGCGTAGACCGGGACGCCCCAGATCAGCCGCACACGCCAGATCCGAAACATGACGAACCCGATCATCAGCGTGGTCAGCACCATCGTCGAGGTCACCGCGAAGCCGAACGCCGCGGCCAGTGCGTTCGAAGACCGAAACGCCAACACGAGACCAAGGACCGTCACGCAGATTATCGCATTGACCGCCGGGACGAACACCTGGCCGCGCGAGTCCGCCGCCGTATGAACAATCTTGAGCCGCGGCAAGTATCGCAACTGAACCGCCTGGGCAGTGACCGAAAACGCACCGGTGATCGCCGATTGGCTGGCGATAACCGTCGCGGCGGTCGCCAGTCCCAAAAGCGGCCATAAAGCCCACCCGGGCGCCAGCAAATAGAACGCCTGGTCGATGGCTTTCGGCGTGTTCAGCACCAGCGCGGCCTGACCGGCATAGCACAGCAGCAGTCCAGGCAGCACAACGGCCATCCATGACCAGGAGATCGGGATGCGTCCAAAATGACCCATGTCCGCGTACAACGCCTCGGCGCCGGTGATGGTCAGCACGACGGTTCCCAGGGTGAGGAACGCGCGTAAGGGATCCTCGGCCAGGAGGGCGAAGGCGTATTGAGGGCTGGCCGCCGCGATAACCTCAGGACGGGACAAGATGTTCACGACTCCCAGACCGCCGATCGCGATAAACCAGACGACCATCACAGGTCCGAAAAACCGGCCGACCACGCCAGTGCCGCGGTACTGGATCGCGAACAGCCCGACCGTGATCGCCACCGTGACCGGCAGCACCGCGACCGCGAACTTCGGGTCGGCCACGGTCAGACCCTCGACCGCGGAGAGGATGGAGATCGCCGGTGTGATGACGGCATCGCCGTAAAACAATGCCGTCGCCATCAGGGCGGCGACCGAGATCGCGGGCAGCACGCTGGCCCCCGGCGCCGCGCGGCGGATCAGTGCCAGCAGGGCGAACGACCCGCCCTCGCCGTCATTGTCGGCCCGCATCGTGATCAGGACGTATTTCACCGTCACGACCAGGATCAGCGCCCACACGATCAGCGACAGCACTCCCATCACATGCAGGCGGTCGATGGGCAACCGATGCACGCCGATGAAGCTTTCACGGAACGCATAGAGCGGACTCGTGCCGATATCGCCGAACACGACGCCAAGGGCGAGAACGGCGAGCCGCCAGGCCGGGGCGCTATTACCAGGCGATTGGGTCGAAGCTGTAGTCATCTGCATCAGGGGGACGTCGTGGCATGAGCGACCCCGGTTAGTCCACCGGCGTACCGTGGCCGTCAGGTGCAATCGCGATTTTTCGCCGCCGGCCGGCCGTCGGTGTGGTGCCACGGAACACCGCGCATCAGCGCCCTGACCCGTTCATGCGCGTGATCGGCGCAGGCGGTCTCGCTGGTTTCGGCGCGAAATCGTGGTACGCGGCTGGCGCCATGTTCCCCGTTTGGCGTTTCAGTTGCCGCCACAGAACAAATCGGATATAAAACGATCGCGGCGGCGAGGCCGCGCGGGATCGACGTAGCAGTCATGCCCGGGTCCCCTGGCCTGGCGGCACAACCGCCGCTCCAGGCCGAGGCAAATCTGCCGGAGCGAAGTTAACGCCGGGTTAAATGGGCCGCGGAAAAACCGTCAGGCCGCTTTGCGGAACGTCGGCGGAATGCGCGCTTTCGCCAGTTGTCCGTGCAGTTCTTCGGCGGGCAATCCAGCGTGCGGCACCTCGCGTGCGTCCAGCAATTTCTCCAGATCGATGCCGGTGGTGAAGCCCATGCTCTCCAGCATGAACACCAGATCCTCGGTCACCACGTTGCCCGACGCGCCCGACGCGTAAGGGCAACCACCCAGACCCGCGAGACAGGAGTCGAAGGCGCGGATCCCCTCCTCC
>CALFNB010000589.1 GCA_937902425.1 uncultured Acetobacteraceae bacterium
TGCCGACCGTTGAGGCCGGACCAGAAAGCAGCCCGCCCGCGCAACCAATTTCGTTGTCACCGGAACCGCGGGAGCAACCGCCGTCGCCGTCGCCGGGGCCCTCCGCGACCACGTCGACATCCCCGACCACCTTACCGGTCGGCGGGACCACCGTCATGGACCGGCTATGGGCCGCGTCGGCGATTTCGCCGGCCAACATGAATAAGCCAATAACGATCCAGCCGTTAGGCATTGGCAAACCGCCCGGTCCTGCTCGACGTACCGCGTTGGTACGGAAGCGCACCGCGGGCGCGTTGGCGGCCGCGGTTGTGATCGTCGTTGTAATCGGCGGTCTTGGATCGCTGTTTTCGGACGCCAGAAATCGCCTCACCGCCGCGCTTGGTTGGCCTTGGGCACACAAATTGACAGCCCTGGTCCAGGCTCCTGTGAACGGCTCCGCGCCATGGGCAGACTCGCGCGACAGCCGCGCCGCGTCCGAACCCGCGGCGACCGCATCGGCTACCGCGGTTCCATCGATCGAGAGCAGACCCACACCAGCCCAGCCGCGGCCGACTGTGGAGGCGGATAAACCAACTGAGTCCACGGGCGCGCCCGAAGTCGCGGCACCCCCTTCAAAGACGGCAGACGGCGCGACGCTCACGAAATCCCCGGTCAAAGCGTCAGCCGATGTGGCTGGACCTGGAAAAACGCCTGCGTCTCCGTCAGTCGCTCTGTTCGCGGTCGCGCAAGGGTCGGCAACTCTTGAACCGCGCGCCGATGCCTCGGAGCCAAGAGCGGCGGCTGTCGTCAAACCAACGCCTTCCGCGATCGGCACGGGGACTGGCGCCGACGGCGAACATCCGGCGCCGGCGTTCACGGCGACAAGCATGGGGGCCTCGAAGACACCCGCGGAGACACCGGCGGTGACCAGCCCACCTGGCGTCGTACAGCGGTCGGAGATCTCAGATCAGCATTCCGAACCGGCATCAGGTGGACCGACACCAGGTGGACCGGCGCCTGTTCCGGCTCAGGCCCCTCCCGAGGCGTCGTCGACCTCGCCGGTTTCCAACCCCGACCCGGCATCCGGCGTCGCGAACGCGGACACTCGGCCGGCTGTCGCGGCGCCTCCCGTCGCGATAGCAACGCCGCCCGCTGAGCGGCCCGCTGAGCCGACGCCCGCTGAGCCAACCCCCGCTGGCGGCTTGGCTGGGACACCGGTCATGGAGACAACCGCCACTCGTGATCCGGCGTCTGACAGGGCGACCGATCGCCCGGTCGCTCCAACACCGCCGGCCATCCCGATACCATCCCTCGCGGCCGCGGCGGCGAGGCAGTCTGTCACATCGCCGGCGTCACCGCTGGTGTCGTCGTTGCTTCGGCGCGGGGAAGCGCTGCTTCAGCAGGGCGATGTCGTGTCGGCGCGGCTGTTCTTTGAGCGGGCCGCCACGGCCGGCAGTGGGGGAGGCGCAATCGCCGCCGCGAAGACCTTCGATCCCGAGTTTCTCTCCGGGATCGACGCTCCTGGCCTTAAGAGCGACGTCGCGCGCGCTATCGAATGGTATCGCATGGCGTCCGTTGTCCTCGGCGATCACGCGGCTGACGAGAGGCTGAAGTCATTGACCGCGCAATCCGGCCGATGACGGATTTGAAGAGTGTTTTCGTGCGTCTTTCGAACCGGTCGAGACATTGCGCCTCCTGCCACCCGAACTCCTGCCGCGCCCCCTCCCGTGATGACGGCACCGGCGATGGCGATCGCCTCCTCGAGCGGATAAACGGGCCGGATCGCATCCTTTAGTGGATCCGGCGACCGCCTGCTTTTCTCCACCGCCGCGACGGTTTCTGGGTCGCGGGCGCGGTCTTGTGCATCGGCGAGGAAGCGCGGCCAACTGTCGAAGCCAACTGCCCGCATGGCGTTCGCGACTTTCTCGGAGGCTTCCCGCAACTCGGCGTGGCTGGTGGCCCTCCCGACATCGTAGGCCGCGTCGCGCAGATTCTCAGCAACTGGGCCGTCCGCTGTCCGCCCGAAGAACCGGTCAGAGAACTCGGCGTCAGAAAGCTGCGTGGCACCGCTCCAGGCAGTCATCGCCTCGGTCAACCTCGCCAGATTGCCCGCGCCATACTGAGCCGCCGCGCGT
The DNA here is from genome assembly GCA_937902425.1 of uncultured Acetobacteraceae bacterium. Lineage (GTDB taxonomy): Bacteria > Pseudomonadota > Alphaproteobacteria > Acetobacterales > Acetobacteraceae > Rhodopila. The sequence continues at coordinate 2,115 of CALFNB010000589.1, forward strand.
GCCCGGAGCGCCTGGGGCAGAGTTCCGACCGTACCATAGGCAACCGCCTGGATACGCTGAGCAAGCCCGCCAAAGCCGAACATGCCCCCGGTGCCCGTGGCATAATCAGACTTTTCCGGGCCTTTGCCGTCGCCGAACCACCCGTGCTCCTGCCGTCCCTGCTCCTTCCAGTTCACCGGTTTTCCAATCCGAATATGTTTATATATCTAACAATTCTCTTAACAATGCGTCAAGATGGGATTTGACGCGGCCATGTTCGTCCTCCTGTCCGCGACCCACCGCAGTCGACTTGCCCACGCCGCGTTGGGGATAAGCGACCGGAACGGCCACGTTTGCCCCAAAATCGCAGCGTAGCGTACTGTGACAGGAGCACCGTCATATTTCAGTGGTGACCACTGTAGTCGACTTTGAAACATGACAGCCTGTGCGCCTGTCCGCCGTACACGCACAAAGAGGTTTCCGTGTAACGGATCGTGCGAGTGCGCCGACGTCACGGTTGCTTCGCCCTGATGTTTCTGTCATTCTGGAAGCATGGAATCACCGGAAGCCGCCGCCGCGCTCGCCGCTCTGGCCCAGGAGACGCGGCTTGATCTTGTGAGGATGCTTCTGGCGGAGGGCGCCAACGGCCTGCCGGCGGGTGAGATCGGCAACCGCCTGGGTGTGCCCGCCTCGACGCTGTCGTTCCACCTCGCGGCACTGGAGCGCGTCGGTCTGACGCAATCGACCCGCCACGGACGGCAGATCATTCATGCCGCGCGGATCGTGAGCCTGCGGCGGCTGTTGAGCTTTCTCACCGAAACCTGTTGCGGCGGCCGGCCGGAGTTGTGCGGCGACCTCGCGTATCTGCTTCCCGTCTCCCCTCCCGCCTTCCCCAATGAGGACCAAGGCATGACCGCGGCATTCAATGTACTGTTTTTGTGCACCCATAACTCTGCCCGCTCGATCATGGCTGAAGCGATCCTGCTGAAGTTCGGCGGCACGGGCTTCCATGCGTATTCCGCCGGTTCGGACCCGATCGCCGAGCCCAATCCCGAGGTGATCGCGAAGCTCCGCGCATTCGGCCACGACACGGACGCGTTGCGCAGCAAGTCGTGGCACGAGTTCAGCGGCCCGAATGCACCGCGGATGGATTTCGTCATCACGCTTTGCGACACGTTGGACGGTCAAATCTGTCCCGATTTCGGCGAACTGGCGGTCACCGGTGGCTGGCCGCTGCCCGACCCGGCGAAATTCACCGGAAGTGCGATCGAGCGCGCCTCGATGCTGAACATGCTCTACGCCAGCCTGCGGCGACGGATCGAGATTTTCACCGCCCTGCCCTTCGCGTCGCTCGATCGCATGGCGATGAAGGCGCGGCTGGATCGGATCGCCAACGGCGGCGTACCAGCACCGGCGGTAGGACGCTGATCATGCGGGTCGGCATCAACGGCATGGGTCGCATCGGCCGGCTGACCTTACGCGCGGCGATGGGCGGCATGTATCGGGCGCCGGAGGATCCGCGCGCGGATCATCGCCTCGATGTGGTGCATGTGAACGAAATCAAAGGCGGTGCGGCGACCGCCGCGCATCTGCTCGAATTCGACAGTGTGCACGGCCGCTGGCGGGAGAGTTTCGGTACGCCGGACAATCGCACCGTTCTGATTGGCAATCGTCGTATCGGGTTCAGCGAAGCAGCAACGCCGGATGCCGTGCCGTGGGGTGACCTCGGGTGTGACATCGTGCTGGAGTGCACCGGAAAATTCGTGAAATCCGAACAACTTGACGGGTATTTCGCGCGCGGGGTGAAAACCGTCATCGTGGCGGCGCCGGTCAAAGATGGCGGCGCGCTCAATATCGTGGTCGGCGTCAACGACCACCGGTATGAGCCGGACCGGAACCGGCTGCTGACCGCGGCGTCGTGCACCACCAATTGCCTCGCCCCCGTGGTGAAGGTCCTGCATGAGGCGGTCGGCATTCGCCACGGTCAGATCACCACCATTCACGATCCGACCAACACCAATGTGATGGTCGATGCGCCCCATCGGGATTTGCGGCGCGCGCGGTCGGCGATGCTGTCGCTGTCGCCCACGACCACGGGAAGCGCCACCGCGATCGCGCTGATCTATCCGGAGCTCAAGGGCAAACTGAATGGCCACGCGGTGCGCGCGCCGGTGCTGAATGCGAGCCTCACCGATTGCGTGTTCGAAATGGCACGCCGCGTTACCGAAACCGAGGTCAATGAGTTGTTCCGCGCCGCCGCCGCCGGGGCGCTCGTCGGGATTCTGGGCTTTGAAACGCGCCCACTGGTCTCGGCCGATTACGTGAACGATACCCGCAGCGCGATCGTCGACGGGCCCAGTACCATGGTCACTGACGATACGCTGCTCAAGGTTTATGCGTGGTATGATAACGAGGCCGGTTATGCCTGCCGCATGGTGGACCTCGCCAACATCGTGATGCGAAGGAGCGTGTGATGTCCGGAGTGCGCGACTACGCGATCGTCACCGCCAGTTACTGGGGTTTTACCCTCACCGATGGCGCGCTCCGGATGCTGGTGCTGCTGCATTTCTACAGCCTCGGCTACACGCCGTTCACGTTGGCGTTTCTGTTTCTGCTGTACGAGACGGCGGGGATTTTCGCCAATCTCGGCGGCGGCTGGCTGGCGGCGCGGTTTGGCATTCCGCGCATGCTGATGATCGGTCTGGTATTGCAAATCACCGGACTTGTGCTGCTTTCCGCGCTCGATCAGAGTTGGAGCACGGGACTGTCGGTCACCTGGGTTGTCGCCGCGCAAGGCATCGCCGGTGTCGCCAAAGATCTGACCAAGACCGCGTCGAAATCGGCGATCAAGGCGACGTCGGCGGGCGGTTCGGGCCAGTTGTTCCGTTGGGTCGCATGGTTCACCGGCTCGAAGAACGCGATGAAGGGCATTGGGTTTTTCGTCGGTGGCCTGTTGCTGGAAACGGCTGGGTTTCGCGGCGCGCTGTGGCTCATGGCGGGATTGCTGGCAGTGGTGCTCGCCGGAGTCGCGGTCAGCCTGCCGCGATCGCCTGGCCAGGCGAAGGCGTCGAAATCGTTTCGCGAATTGTTCGCCAAGACCCGCGCGATCAACCTGATGGCGGCGGCGCGGATTTTCTTGTTCGGCTCCCGCGATGTCTGGTTCGTGGTCGGACTGCCGGTGTTCCTCTACACTCAGGGCTGGCACTACATGGAAGTCGCCGGTTTCATCGCGAGCTGGACGATTGGCTATGGCCTCGTCCAGGCGATCGCTCCGTCGGTCATCCGCCGTAGCCCGGACGGGCTGTCGCGGGAGGTGCCTGAAGCCCGGTTATGGGGCGCGCTGCTGATGGCGATACCGATCGTGCTCGCTGTCGTGGTGAGCGGCACGCACCCGCAACGGCTCGACCTCATCGTCACTACAGGACTTTGCGTATTCGGATTCGCGTTCGCGGTGATCTCGTCGCTGCATTCGTATCTGATCCTGGCCTATGCCGGGTCGGCGAAGGCGGCCGAGGACGTCGGCTTTTACTACGCCGCCAACGCCGCCGGCCGATTACTGGGCATTTTACTTTCGGGCGCTCTGGCCCAGATGGGCGGGCTGACGGCGTGCCTGTGGGGATCGGCGGCGATGCTGGCGGTGTGTCTCGCGGTGACGTTCCTGCTGCCGTCGGCCGTATCCGCGCGCGCGGTGCCAGCCTGACCGGGGCCAGCCTGACCGGGTATTGACCTTCGTTTCCTCACAGTCCCATCGTTTCCTCACAGTCAAAGACGGATCATGCCAGAAGCCATCGCCCCTGCCCGCCCGAGCGCCGCGCTCGGCGTATTCGAACGCTACCTTACGTTATGGGTCGCGCTGTGCATCGTCGCCGGCATCGCGCTTGGCAGCATTGTTCCGGCACCGTTTCAGATGCTCGGCGCGATGACGGTCGCGAACGTGAACGTTCCGGTCGCGGTGCTGATCTGGCTGATGATCGTGCCGATGCTGCTGCGCGTGGATTTCGGCGCGATCGGCACGGTCGCGCGGCACTGGCGCGGCATCATGGTCACGCTGGTCATCAACTGGCTGATCAAGCCGTTCTCGATGGCGTTGCTCGGCTGGCTGTTCATTCGCGGGTTGTTTCATCCGTTCCTGCCGGCGGATCAGATCGACAGTTACATCGCCGGCCTCATTCTGCTCGCCGCGGCGCCTTGCACGGCGATGGTGTTCGTGTGGTCCAATCTGTCCGATGGCGATCCGAACTTCACCCTCAGTCAGGTGGCGCTGAACGATGCGATCATGATTGTCGCGTTCGCACCGATCGTTGGGCTTTTGCTGGGGCTCTCCGCCATCACCGTGCCGTGGAACACGCTGTTCCTGTCGGTGGTGCTTTACATCGTCATTCCGCTGGTGGCGGCGCAGGTCTGGCGGCGCGTGCTGCTGGCCGGCGGCGAGGCCGCGCTGGCGAGCGTGCTGCACGCGTTGCAGCCGGTATCGCTGGTGGCGTTGCTGGCGACGCTGGTCTTGCTGTTCGGGTTTCAGGGTCAGCAGATTTTGACGCAGCCGCTGGTGATTTTGATGCTGGCGGTGCCGATCGTCATTCAGGTGTATCTCAACGCGGGCCTGGCTTACGTGTTCAATCGCGCGTGTGGTTCGCCGCACAATGTGGCCGCGCCTTCGGCGTTGATCGGCGCCAGCAATTTCTTCGAACTGGCGGTGGCGGCGGCGATCAGCCTGTTTGGTTTCCACTCGGGCGCGGCGCTGGCGACCGTGGTCGGCGTGCTGGTCGAGGTGCCGGTGATGCTATCGGTGGTGCGTATCGTCATGGCGACACGGGGCTGGTACGCGAGGGCGTGAGGTCGGGTCGGTCGAGAGCGCCCGGTCCAGGCGCGCCCGCTCGGTCTTGGCTCCGCTGGCGGTCTCACGGAACATGTTATCCTGCTCCGGCGATCGTCAGCGCGGCAACCAGCGCGGCAGCGCTCTGCCGGTCCTTCCATGGACGTGCATACCCATGGATCGCGGGCGCATGGTGAAACAGAATTATGCACCAGGAATGAAGAGCGTTTTTCGCCTGGCGGCGCGGCCGTACGCCGCCGCCTGAGAGGCACCCAGGTCAGGGACCGCGCCGGTGAGCGAAAAACGTATCCTGATTACCCATAAACCTCAGCCAGTTTCAGGAGCCGGTATGGCATGGGCGGG
>CALFNB010000590.1 GCA_937902425.1 uncultured Acetobacteraceae bacterium
GCTGAAATGGATTCGAGTTGTGTCTCGATCCAGGACTGTACATGTGCCCCTGTCAGGGCTTCCAAAGGCTGGGAAACGGCTGCGGCAAATTGCTTGATGTCGCTGACCGCCTGATCCAGGGTCTTGTCTTTGAAGTGAGTCTTGCTCTGCCATACATCAAAATGGGCGAGAAAGGCGGTATCCGTGACCGCTGTTGGAGCAGCGACAACTTCACGGGGAAGACTGTGGGACAGGCGGCGTACTTCCGCCAGCAATTCACGGGCCATCTCCCGCAAATCCGTCTCTTTCATCATCGCCAGAACATCATCGCCCACATCGGGGGTGACATCGGGGATTGGTCGGGTTTCTCGCCACCAATCCATGCCGTTTGGCTCTGCTCTGGCCGATTGGATTTGCTGCTTCCATTGGACCACCAATCCTGCCGCCATGGCGTTGGCCACGGCAAAGGGCATGGGCCATGGGCCAACCTTTTCCATGAAAAGGGTTTGGCCATCGAAGGCATCCCGAACGTCAGCCGGGATGTAGTGTCTGGCCCAAAGCTGGTTGTATCGGACGGTCGTATGGGGTGGCTTTTTCACGGCAGGTGACCTGTTCGAGGGTCACGATACCTTGTCAAACACCCTTGTCAAACCATTCGGCAATATTTGTCAAAACTGGCTTTAACTTGTTGAAAAGATTGAATAGTGGAAAATTGGCGTCCCCGGTGAGATTCGAACTCACGGCCCCAGGATTAGGAATCCTGTGCTCTATCCTGCTGAGCTACGGGGACACCGCCGCCGTCTTTACACAATTCAGCCGCCCGCGCGAAGCCCGAACTGCTCGCCGAACGCGACGCATCCGCGACACCGGCGAGGCGGCCCGCCGGACCGTCCCGTGTCCGGACTTTAACGCGCTGAATATATTTGGTATGCCACATTCGGCAATGCCTGATCGCCGTTCTCGGCCTTGGCGCGGGCCGGGCTGACCGGATCAGTTGCCGTGGGGGATGCCATGCCACCCGACGACGACACGCTTGAGGAGCAAACCCTGTCGTTTCAGCAGCCGGACGGCGCGCGTCCGGAAACCGGGACGGACGATCCAGTGCATTTGCTGCTGCTGCTGGACGATAACGCCCCGCCAAAGCGCTTCCCGCTGCATTCCCTGCCCGCGATCATTGGCCGCAATCCACCCGCTGATCTGATCCTGGAGGGCAATACCGTCTCCCGCCGCCATTGCCGCCTGGAGTTGCTGGACGGGCAATTGCGGCTGACCGACCTGGCCTCCACCAACGGCACCTTCGTCAACGGCGTGCGCCTGACCGAGGCCACCGCTCTGGCGGACGGTACGACCATCGGTGTTGGCGCGTATCGCCTGCGCTATCACCGCCGCAACCAGGATGAGACCGCCGACGCCGACGCGATGGAGCAGGAATGGCGGGAGGCCAGCAATTACGTGGCCTCGATCCTGCCGAAACCCATCAACCAGGGGCCGGTGCGCGCCAATTGGTTTTACCAGCCCAGTACTCGGATCGGCGGTGACGCGTTCGGCTATCAGATGCTGGACCGGCGGCATTTCTCGTTGTTCCTGCTGGATGTGTCGGGCCACGGCACCGGGGCCGCGATGCACGCGATGACCGTGGCGCAGGTGCTGCGCGAACGCGTGCTGCCGGACGTGGATTTCCACGATCCGGCGGCGGTGATCGCCGGCCTCAATGCCCGATTTCAGATGCACCGAAATAACGATCTGTTCTTCACGATCTGGTATGGCGTCTATGACATCGTCGACCGGGTGCTGATCTTCGCGTCCGGCGGCCACCACCCCGCCTGGCTGCTGCCGGCGGACAACACCTCCTGGCCGCCGCTGCCGCTGGTCACCCAGAACCCGATCGTCGGCATGCTGCCCGATCCGCGGATCGCCTCCGCCGAGGTGGAGGTTCCGCCAGGCAGCACGTTGCACCTGTTCAGCGATGGCGTGTTTGAGGTGGTTGATCGCTCCGGGCGCCAACTCGGGCTGGAGGATATCGTGGCGATGTTGCCCGGTGTGACAGGGACGGCTGCGATCGCGGAGGTGACTGAAAAGCCAAAATGGCTGTACGATCGGATCCGGGCAATCGCACGCCCAGGGCAATTGGACGACGATTTTTCGGCGCTGGTGTTCCGCTTCCCATAGCGGTCCGAATGCGCCAAGGTAACGGCCGCTCGGGCGGGTATCCCCGTCGGACGGGAGACGTACATGGTTCAATCGCAGCGAATTCTGTTGATCGACACGGAAGAAATCATCCCCGGCATCACGAAGCTCAATCTTCGCGGCCGGTTGGATGCTCCGGGTGCGCAGGTCATCGACAACACCTTCGCCGCGATGGCCGGTGCGCAGGAGCGGTTGATTGTCGACCTGTCACGGGTGAGTTTCATTGCCTCCGCCGGATTGCGGACCTTGATCGCCGGGGCGCGGAGCCTGATCGCGCGCCATGGCAAGATGGTGTGCCTCGATCCCGATCCACTCGTCGAGCAGGTGCTGGTCCGCAGTGGCGTCGACCGGCTGATCCCGGTTTGCCGGGAACTCGCCGAAGCGGTGCGGGTTGTGAGCGTCGGCGGTGGCGGCGGCCGCGGCGATCCGGAGGACGAACCGCTGCCGTTCGACCTGGAAGTGGATCGCACCATGACCGGCGTGCGCCGCGCCGGTGCCTGGGTTGATGAACTGGCGATCCTGCTCAACCTGAGTGGCGAGACGGAATATGCGCTGCGCCTGTGCCTGGAGGAGGCGGTAACCAACATCGTCAACCACGCGACGCCCGAGCCTGGGGCCGAGCGGGACAGTGTCGCGCTGCATTTGCTCGCCAACGCGACGATACTGAAGGTGACGATCGAGGATCACTGCGGTGCCTTCAACCCGCTGGCCACGCCTCTGCCCGAGCCAGACGAGCCCGCCCCCGAAGGCGAAGGCGGACTGGGCATTACGCTGCTGCGCCGCCACGCCGATCAGGTGTCGTGGGAACGGGTGGGGACGACCAATCGGCTGTCGATCACGCTGCCTCGATAGGGGCGGGTCGGGACGCCATCGAGGCTACCGAGACGCAAGTCGGCATTGCAACGATTTCCGCTCGGGCTGGCCGACAGACACCAACGCCTTGCTTCGTCATGGCTGGCCACTGAGCCGGCCATTATTCAATCCAGGGTGTGCGGCGACCGATGGCCGGGTCGAAGCCCAGCCATGACGTCGCCGGGGCGTGCCATAACGTCGGCGCCGCTATTCCAGCGCCTATCGGGTCGAGCCGGGCCATGAGGGGGCTACCAGACGATCTGTTCAAAATTGTACGGTAGCACGGTTGAGATCCAACTCTCTGTCCAGGGACGATGGCGAGAAGGGCATTGGAGGGGAAATTCCGGGGATGCGCCGCCCGGAGACCCTCCGCGCACGCCAACGGACTCTGTAAGAGGGTCAAAAGTCATG
>CALFNB010000591.1 GCA_937902425.1 uncultured Acetobacteraceae bacterium
CGCCACCGAGCCCGAGATGTTCGTGCTGGACGAACCCACCGCCGATCTGGACCCCGCCGCGAGCCACGCCATCCTGCGCCTGTTGCGTGAGACGGCCGAGGCAGGCGCGGCCGTGGTCGTGGTCCTGCATGCGGTCGAACTGGCCGCCGAATACGCGCATCGGGTGGTGCTCGTGGACCAGGGCCGGATTGTCGCCGACCGCCCGGCTGCCGTGGTGCTGGAGGAAGCCGCCGCCTTGTTCGGTATGCGGACCGGTTTGGGGCCCCGCCTGTTGCCGTTCGCCCGCCTGCCGTCGTTCGCCCGCCTGCCGCCGTTCGCCCGCCTGCCGCCGTTCGAATGAAACACCGTCAACCACTCGACCTGACGCGACCTGACCCGGGATCGATCCTGCCGGACCGGGAAACGGCGGATCAGCAACCGTCCACGCGGCTCCGGTCCGGTTGGAAATTGCCTGACCAGGGGCTGATCATTACGCTGTTGGTCTCGTTCGGCCTGCATGCGGCCGCCGTCACCGCGGTCCTGCTGTTGCTGCACGCGGGCGTGCCGGTCGTGGAAACCCCCGACAAACCGATCGAGGTCGAACTGGTGATGGAGGAGCGCAAAGGCGATCTGAGTCCGACCGCCAGCCCGTCTCCATCACCGCCAGCCCCGCCGACACCGCACACCGACAAACCGGAGCGGGCGGAGTCCGCGCCATCGGAAGCCCAAACCGCCCCGCCTCCGGTTCCCGTGCCGGTCGAGGCTCGGCCTGACGCACCTGAAGTGGCGGCGGCACCGGCCGAGGCGCAGCCGAACGCACCCGAGGAAACGGCGGCACCGGTCGAGGCACAGCCGAATGCGCCTGAGGAAACGGCGGCACCCGCCAGGCAATCCGAACCGGCGGCGGCGGCTGAACCGCCGATACAGCAGGCGGCGCCCGAACCGGCAACGCCTCCGGCGCAACCGGCACCGACGATCTCGCTGGCGGGGACCGACAGCCCGAGCGACGCGAAAGCGTTCGGGGCGGATGTCATTCCCGCCGCGCCGGACGCGGTGTTTCATAACCGCCCACCGGTGTATCCACAGGAGGCCGCATTGAACGGCCAGCACGGCACGGTGGTGGTGGTAATCCATGTCTCGCCCACGGGCACGGCGGCTGGCGTGGACCTGCTGCGAAGCTCGGGCTACGTGCTGTTGGACCGCGCCGCGCGGGACGCGGTGCTGCGGTGGCGGTTCCTGCCGGCGGTCAAGGACGGGCAGCCGGTGGCGTCCGACATGACGATGGGATTTGAGTTCGATAACCAGTGAAAGAAGCCCTCATGGTGCGGATCGATCGCGTGGTGACGCGTGGCGGCGATGGCGGGATGACATCTCTGGGGGACGGTTCGCGGCTGCGGAAGGATACGCCCAGGATTGAGGCGATCGGGGCGGTGGATGAGGCGAACGCGGCGATCGGGTGGTTGCGGGCGGCTCCCGGCGGTCTCGACAGCGGTTCCGCGGACGCGATGCTCGCCCGGATTCAGAACGACCTGTTCGATGTGGGGGCGGATTTGTGCGTTCCGGGCGAGGGCGGCGACAGGCTGCGACTGACCGAGGTCCCCTTGGCGCGATTGGAGACGGAGATCGAGGCGATGAACGCGGGATTGCCGGCGCTGACGAGCTTCATCCTGCCGGGCGGATCCGAGGCGGCGGCTCGGGCCCATATGGCGCGGGTGATCGTGCGGCGCGCGGAACGTTGCCTGGTTGGGGTCGAGGGATTAAATCCACTGTTGCAACGGTATCTGAACCGGCTATCGGATCATTTGTTCGTGCTCTCCCGGGTGTTGAATGACAACGGAGAGCGCGATGTGCTGTGGCGACCTGGCGCGAATGGGTAATTGGATGCGGACCATCGCCTCCGTCCGGCGGATACGCTTCATCTCCAGAGGTGAAATTCGACTGCTTCAGTTGAACGCGTGATATCCTGCGTCAACACCGGCCAATTTTCGCGCTGGCCGTGTTGGCCCGGGTGGTGCACCGCTTTAATCATTTGTTTCTGGTTCGCGGCACAGGCTGGCGCGCACCGTTCACCGCCAGAAAGCCCGGCAATGCGCATGACCCGCTTTCAGTTGTCCAATCTCAGCATCAGGACCCGCATCGCGGTGCTTACCATCCCGCTGACGTTGGCCGTGAGCGTCGCCGCCGGAATGATCCTGGTGGAACGCCACCATCAGGTGCGAGGCATGGAACAGGCCGCCGGCCTCACACGTTTCGCCGTCGACATCAGGGCGCTGGTGCACGAACTGTAGAAAGAACGTGCCGTCTCGGGCGGGTTCGCCGGCAGCAAGGGCGAGAGCTTCCGGGCCGAGTTGGACCAACAGCGCCGACTGGTGAACGCGCGGCGCGGGCCGTTCGAGACGGCCGCCCCCGTCCTGGCCAGGCCTGGGCGTACGCGCATGCCGTCCCGACAGCAGCCCGCGACAGAAACGGATATTCCTCCAGCACCGCGTTGATCGACAGACCGCCGTTCAGGAGCGCGGCGATGCGGTGGACCTCGACGCCGCGCGAACCAACGGCCGGCTTACCATCGTCCGTGAACGTGATCTTGCGCTGAAGCTCGGTCAGTTCGGCGGTTCGTTTGTTCACCTCATCGACAAGATCCGCGACCGCGACCCGAAAGCGGCCAAACCGCACCTCGTCGCGACACCTGGGACGCGTATGCCGCACGGCTTCGTGGAACGCGTCCCGCGCGCCTGGCGTCAGGTGATCGCGCAATGACCTGGCGGCGAACAGGTAGAACAGGTCAGGCCAGTCGATCACCCGCACGGAGGCTCCCGACCTGAGTTGACGGATCGGGCGTACCGGCCCTCTGTCAAAGGCCTTCTTTCACCACGCGGATCGGCTCGTGCAGCACAAATGCCGCCTCGGCAGCCGTGAAGCCGGGCATGTCGGCCATGGTGATCCTTCATTGCGGCCCCAAAACCAGGGTGGCATTGATCATTGGTCGGTTTCCGCGCGGTGGCCAGGGGGTGGTTCAACCGGGGGCGGTTCGGCGCGGATTTCCTTCGCGAAATAGTAGCGGCGAATTCCGCCCCCCACGGTCTTGTTGCTGACCTGGACGGCGACTTCCTCCCGCACCAGGCCATAGGCCGCGCGCCGGTACAATTCGAGCGCCGCCGGCTGCAACTCCGACGTGCTCAGCTTCAGGCACCGCACACCCAACCGCCGGCAATGGGCTTCCGCGAACCGCAACATCGACCGCCCGATCCCGCCGCGCCGCGCCGACGGATCGACATACATCCGGCGCAGCTCCATCGCATCGGCCGAGGCACGTTCGAGGCCGAACATGCCGACAAGCCTGTCCTCGCGGCACGCGACCCAGAAACCACCGCCCCGCTCACTGTAGTAGTCCGGAATGCGATCGATCTCCTCGGCCAACGACCTGGCGATATAGGCTTCGAATGCGTCGCGCCCGCCGGGTGGCGCCAATTGCCGGGTCACCGTGACAAACAGGTTCCGGACCAAAGGCGCGTCGCGATCCTGGAAGGGGCGGATTGTGATCCCGGAGTTTTCATCAACGCCGCGCGCCGCCGATCCGTCGTCTTCCATCGGTAAATGGTCTCCCCCCACCTGGAGCGTCAGGGCCGCCTGTCGCAGGCCAGGTGCCGGCGCGGTTGGTTCGACCAGAACGGGCCGTGACGACAAGGCGGTCGCGCGCTGGCAGCGTCTTCGGCGGTGGAAGACCGCCAGGACCGGTCCCCGCATTCCGCGGCCAAGTGCCCTGTCAGCAATCACACCGCGCACGGGCACCGTCGTGGGAGCGGCGGCCCAGGCCGGTGCCCCTGCCTTATGCGGCGCGCAGCCGCGGCATTACCTGAAACGCCTCCAGCGCGGCGAAGTTCGGCGCCGCGCAGATCCGATCGGAGCCCACGGGCCCCACCTCCGCGCCATCCACGAACCGCGCGAAACAGGCGAGATCGTAACGGGCGGCCGCGGCCGGATGCAGGCGAATACAGAAACCCCGCAGTGGCAACGCGAGACCGCGGCTGCCGCAGAAGCTGCCGCCCGGCAGCCAGGGCGAGAGCCAGTCGCGACCCAATACCGCTCGGATTTCAAAGTCCTCCGCCGAAATGCCCTGCCTGGGGGTGAGACTGAACCCCTCGATCGCGCGACCGCTGCCCCGCATGCCGACCCAGTCACCAAATCTGCCGTCGACATCGCCGATCCCCTCGATATGGGCGACAATCTCGGAGACCCGAGACACCGGAAGCCCGGGCGCGGGACCTCCTCCCTGACCGGCGACGTAGCCTGGCGGCATGGTTCCCGCAGGGGAAGCCGACACGGCACCCGCGGTCGTGTCGAAGTGTCCGCCGACCGCCCCCTCCGGGTTCAGCCGCACCAGCTTCAGCGCGGGAGGCGACGCGGCCCCTTCCATGGTGGACCAATACAACGTCACCAGTACCTCCGCCCCTCCGGGCAGCACACGAAACAAGCTGGGTTCGTCGTCGGTGGTCAGCCAACCGTCGCCGCGGAACGTGCTTATGCTTACCGCCTCCCGGCGCCCTGACGGTCCGGGTGGAACGGACAACCGAACGGCGGGCAATCCGGCACCCCGATCCGTTGGGCCGGGCATCAATGACAGGCTGAAGGTGCCCGGGTCGAGACGAATGAGGCGGCTCGATACGCCGAGGCCGGTCGTTTGTGACTGGTCGTCAGGGGCGGGCATTGTGGGTCTGGTTCCGTACGGGGGTGCAGTCATGGTGGCGTTCCTGGCCGTTCGCCGGTGCCAGACGATCCCGGTGCAGCTGGCCTGAGCACCTTGCTGGTATCACTCCAATATGCCGCCTCGGGGAGGTATTGTCGAATACCTCTTGGATCGTGTCACGGTGCATCGCGTTTCGACTTCGAAGACTGGTCATGGCCGCCGGACGGACGGAAACCGCGCTCACGATCGACCACTGACACCATCGACCACTGACACCATCGACCACTGGCACTATCGACCACTGGCACCATCGACCACCGGCGCTATCGACCACTGGCATTACAGCCGGATGCCACGCAGCCGCAGCGCATTGCCGATGACCGAGACCGAACTCAGCGACATCGCCAGCGCCGACACGATGGGGCTCAGCAACACACCGAACGTTGGATAGAGCACGCCCGCCGCGACCGGAATCCCCACCACGTTGTACGCGAACGCGAAAACCAGGTTTTGCCGGATGTTGCGCATCGTCGCCCGGCTGATTGTCCGCGCCCGCGCGATCCCGGCGAGGTCCCCCTTCACCAGCGTGATCCCCGCGCTTTGCATCGCGACCTCGGTGCCGGTGCCCATGGCGATCCCGACGTCCGCCTCGGCGAGCGCCGGTGCATCATTGATGCCATCTCCCGCCATCGCGACCACCCGTCCCTCGGCTCGCAGTGCGCGAATGATGCGATACTTATCCTCCGGCGGCACATCGCCGCGCACATCCTCGATCCCCAGTTTCCTCCCCACCGCCTCGGCCGTCGTTTTGTTGTCGCCGGTCAGCATGACGATCCGCACGCCGTCCTCTCGCAACGTGTCGAGTGCCGCGCGGGTGGTTGCCTTGATCGGATCGGCGATGGCGATCACCGCGCCGGGTTGCCCATCCACGGCCAAATACAACGCGGTCGCACCGTCGCCCCGCAACGCATCCGCGCGTGCCGCCAAATCGCCCAGATCAACCCCAAGATCGGCCATCAGGTTCGCGCTGCCGAGAGCCACGGCGCGACCATCGACCTGACCCGTGACGCCTTTCCCGGTCACCGAGGCAAAGCCGGATACATCGCGCATCACGACGCCTCTCTCCCGCGCGGCGGCGACGATGGCGGCCGCGAGCGGGTGTTCGCTCGATCGCTCCAGGCTGGCGGCGAGCGGCATGATGTCGGCCTCGGTCATGCCCGGCGCCAGGGCGACGGCGATTACTTTGGGTTTGCCCTCGGTCAGCGTGCCGGTCTTGTCGACCACGAGAGTGTCCACCTTCTCCATGCGCTCCAGTGCTTCGGCGGATTTGATCAGCACGCCGGCGCCGGCGCCCTGGCCGATGCCGACACCGATACTCATGGGTGTCGCCAGCCCGAGCGCGCAGGGGCAGGCGATGATCAGGACCGACACCGCCGCGATCAACCCATAAGACAGCGCCGGCGCGGGACCCCACAGAGCCCAGACCGCGAAGGCCAAGACGGCGACGGCCAGCACGGCGGGGACGAAATATCCCGACACGGTGTCCGCCATGCGCTGGATCGGTGCCCGGCTTCGCTGCGCTTCCGCCACCATGGCGACGATCTGGGCGAGCATCGTTTCCGCGCCAATCTTATCCGCGCGCATGACCAGCGAGCCGGTGCCATTCACCGTGCCGCCGATCAAGCGGTCGCCGGGTCGCTTCGCGACGGGCATGGACTCCCCGGTGATCATCGCTTCGTCGACCGCGCCGTTGCCCTCCAGCACCGTTCCGTCCACCGGCACGCCGTCTCCTGGCCGGACCCGCAGACGGTCGCCGGGATGCACGTCCGCCAGCGGAATTTCCTCGTCGTCACCGGTGTCCGTCAATCGCCACGCGGTTTTTGGCGCGAGGTTGAGCAAGGCGCGGATCGCCCCGCCAGTTTGCTCACGCGCGCGCAGTTCCAGGACCTGCCCGAGCAGAACAAGAACGGTGATGACCGCGGCGGCCTCGAAATAAACCGCCACGGTGTTGTCCATGCCGCGAAAGCCGGCGGGGAACCAGTTCGGCGCGAAGGTCGCCACCAGGCTGTAGAGATACGCGGCGCCGGTGCCGAGCGCGATCAGAGTGAACATGTTCAGGCTACGGTTCACCACCGAGGCCCAGGCGCGCTGGAAGAACGGCATTCCGGCCCAAAGCACGACGGGGGTGGAGAACGCGAACTGAATCCAGGTCGATAGCCTGGGCGGCACGACATCGTGCAAGCCCAGACCCGGCACGTGCGCTCCCATTTCCAACACCACCACCGGCAGCGACAGCACCAGCGCGATCCACAGGCGGCGGGTCATATCGGCGAGTTCGTGGTTGGGCGACGCCGCGGCGGTGGCGACCAGCGGTTCGAGCGCCATGCCACAGATCGGGCAACCGCCGGGCCCCTGCTGACGGATCTCCGGATGCATCGGGCAGGTGTAGGTGGTGCCCGCGGCCGGGGGTGGTTCAGGGTTCGCCTTCGGCGTGAGGTAAGCGGCTGGATCGGTGGCGAATTTCTCACGGCAGCGGGCGCAACAGAAGTGAAAGGTCTCACCGGCGTGGTCGACACGATGTTTTGACGTGGCGGGATTGACTGTCATGCCACAGACGGGGTCGATCACCGTTTCAGGCGCGCTGTCCAACGTCACCCTGGTCTCGCCGTGCCCGGCATTTCCGTACGCCGCATGGTGATCAGGATTGTGTTCGTGGCTGGATCCGGCATCGGCCATACGGGCATTCCTCATCTGAACCGCGCGCCATGTTCAAGGGAGGTGACATCGGCCGGTCGACGCTCTATATACCCCTCCTGGGTATGGTATCAAGGGACTGGCCGTCATGCACGAGGCTACGAAGTCCGAGGTCACGAAACGGCTCAGGCGCATTGAGGGTCAGGTTGGCGGCCTGCTCCGCATGGTCGAATACGACCGGTATTGCGTGGACGTATTGACGCAGATCAATGCCGTTCGCGCGGCGCTGCATAAGGTGGAAGAGAGAATTTTGCACGATCATGTGTCGCACTGCGTCGCGGACGCGTTCGCCTCGGGCGATGCGACCGATCAGCGGCACAAAGTCGAGGAACTGATCACGACGATCGGGAAGATGACGAGATAACCGCGATGCCGCACAGCTACCGTCAAACATTGAGGCGTGTGCTTTCGGGCCTGCTGGTCCTGGCCATTCTCGCCATGTCCGTCGTGCGGGCGAATGCCATGTTGTCCCCCGACAGGGTTTCCGTCGCGACGGCGGTCATCGCGGCTCACACGGAAACGCATCACGAATCCAGGGCGTCAACGCGCGATGTTCACGCGACGTTGCCCTGCCCCGGCCACATCCAGGCCAATGGTCTCATTCACGCCGACGGCCTGAGCTGTTGCCTGGGATGCGAGTGTTCGTTCCTCTCAGGCAATTTGCCGTGCGCCCCAGTGATATCGCGGCCGGCCGCGGCGGCGGCTCTGACTTTCGCGACGCCGTCAGCGGCGGCGCCCCACGGTTTCAGCAGCGCGCCGACGCTTCCTCCGCCTCGATCCGTCTGATTGATCCTGGCCTTGGCCGCGCACCTTCATGGTTCAAGCGGCAAGCCTGGGATCGCGGAGCCGACTGACCGTGCGCCCACGGGCGCGCGCCAGTCCTTAAGCAAACCATCGGTTCAACACGACCGCGGGGATTTGATCGCGGAACAGCGTGAGCCGCGGACCGATAACGTTCCCACACGTACCAGATCCCACCCGGCCATGGCGACAGGATCGCCCTCGATTAATGGGCGATAGCAGGAGTTACACATGCGAACGACCACTCGACTGACAGTCAGCACGATCGCTCTTCTCGGCGCGGTCACAATCGCCAGTGCCCAACCGGCGCAGGCTCCCGATCAGCATCATCCCGCCGATCAGAGCGCGGGGCAGATGCGGCGTCCAGGTATGCAACCTGGCAACGGGCCAATGGCCGGCGGTCCGGCGCAGCCAGGCGGTATGGGAATGGGGCCTGGCGGTGCGAAAGGCGGCCAACCCATGATGACGGGCGGGGACAACGCTCAAATGATGGGCATGATGCAAATGATGCATGGCCAGATGATGCGGATGGCGATGGGAATGGGCCCAGGTGGCATGGGTCGGGGCGGCATGGCGGGGTCCGGGCTGGCGCACGTCGAAGGCCGGATCGCGTTCCTCAAAGCCGAGCTTGCGATCACCGACGCGCAAACGCCGCAATGGAACACGTTCGCCGACGTCCTCCGCGCCCAGGCAGCGCGTATGCGGCAGGCGGCGGCTCCGGCCACCCCGCTCGCGGGCACCGTCTCGGCACCTGAGCAGTTGGAACGGCGTATCGCGGTGCTCGCGAGCGGGAGCGAAGCCATGCAAGCGGTCCTGGCGGGCATAAAGCCACTCTACGCAGTGCTTACCGACGATCAAAAGAAGACCGCTGATACGTTGATGGCCGAGCACTTCATGACCATGCGGAGGGACGGATAATGTTCTCTGCTGTTGTCGAGACCCGGCGGGGAGTTCTCCGCCGGGCGCTGACCGCCTGGGCTGGGTCGTCGGCCGGGGTGCCACTTCTGATCGGAACGGTTCGGGCGTCCGGATTTCCGCCGATCGCGGTCTGGAAAGACGCCAACTGCGGCTGCTGCGAGGGCTGGGTCCGACACATGCGCCAGGCCGGCTTCAACGTCATGGTTCGTGACACCGACAACATGGAAGTCGTCAAGCGGGCCCGCGGCGTGCCGGATTCGCTATGGTCCTGCCATACCGCCGTCATTGAGGGCTATGTCATCGAAGGACACGTACCCTCGACCGACGTGGTGCGGCTGCTCGAAGAGAGGCCCATGGCCAAAGGGCTCGCCGTTCCCGGCATGCCGGCGTCGGCGCCAGGCATGGAGCAATCTGGAGAGCCTTACAGCGTTGTGCTGTTCGGCGCGCCAGATGGAGAACGCACTTATGCGAAACATTGACCGCCTGGCCAGGCACATGGAGGAGCGGCCGGCGCCATGGTGGAGAACCCGCACCGGATTTGTGTTGGTCTGCTTTCCGGGCATCGCCGCCTTCTGTCCATTAACCGAGCACACTGCTCATGTGTTCGGTGTACTGCCTTATTTGTTCCTTCTGGCTTTCCCCGGATGGCTTCCCCGGCTCGAAAGTTCCATGCCGTCTGGGCGGCGACCGGAGGATCACCGGTGACCGCCGGCGGTCCGTATCCGGGGCGAGCACTCTGGCTAACCGCGATCAGGCGCTATTTGCTCGCGGCCGCGGCGGGGAATCTGGTGTGGGAAACCGCGCAAATGCCGCTCTACACGCTATGGCATACTGCGTCGGCAAGAGCCATCGCGGGGGCCGTTTTGCATTGCTCGGTGGCCGATCTGATCATCGCGGCGACTGGGTTGATCGGTGCATTGGCTCTGACTGGCTCAGCGAAGTGGCCGGATCAGCGGAGGGCCCCGGTGACCGCCGCCGTGGTCGTTGGGTCCGTTTGTTACACAATCTACAGTGAATATGTCAATACGGTAATGAAACAGTCCTGGGCCTATACCGGATGGATGCCAACGCTGCCATGGTTCGGCACCGGCCTGTCACCGCTGGCTCAATGGCTGATCATTCCAGCCGCGTCCCTCGCATGGGCCGGGCGCACGACGTGCAACGACTCACCGAAGATGCACCAGCATGTTTGAAATGATGAACGGCACCGGCATGATGTGGGGCATGGGCCTCGTCTGGGTCCTCGCCGTCGTCCTGATGGTGCTTGGTATCGCTGCGCTGGCGAAGTATCTGTTTTTTCGGGAACGTGACTAAATCGCGCTGAACGGGACCGGCCCGTGCCCCCCCTTTACACACCAGGGTCACTCCCCAATGCTCCCCGTTCCCTGACGTGCCTCGAAGGGATTTCCGGACCGCATGCTGTTTCTCGTCATCAGCGAACCCCGTCCCGAACCACCCTCATCGGTGACCGGTCAGCGCAAACGCTACTGGGCCTGGGTCGCGCCGCTCCAGGTGTCGGGCGAGGTCCGGTCGGTGCACGCGAAAGTCGGGCACGGTGCGGTCACGCTGTTCGACGGCCAATCCAACGAGCAATCGCACCGGCGCCTGAACGAATGGGCCGACATCATCCCCGCGCGCTTCGAGGTCCACGCCTTGAACGATCCGCACCCCGCGCAAGCCGTCCTCAATAAATCCTGAGCGAGGAACCAACCATGGCCACCGGTCCCCTGGACGGCATGCGGGTGCTGGATTTCACCACCACCATCGCCGGCCCTTATTGCACGCGGCTGATGGCGGACCTTGGCGCCGAGGTGATCAAGATCGAGACCGCCGAGGGGGACATGATGCGCACGCGCCCCCCGCTACGTGAGGGCGCCTCGACGTCGTTTGGCCAGTTGAACGCCGGCAAGCACAGCATCGTGCTGGACCTGAAACGTCCGGAAGCCCAGGAAATCGTGCGCCGGCTGCTGACGACGTGCGACTTCGTGGTGGAGAATTTTCGGCCCGGAGTCATGCGACGATTCGGTCTGGACCATGAGACGGTGTCGAAGCGGCACCAGGAGCTGATCTATTGCTCGATCTCGGGCTACGGCCAGACCGGGCCGTCGTCCGGCCTCGCCGCGTATGCTCCGGCGATCCACGCCGCCTCGGGCTTCGACCTGGCGCACATGGCTTACCAGCCCGGGCGCGAGCGGCCGGACAATTGCGGCATCTATATCGCCGACGTGGTCAGCGGCACCTATGCCTTCGGTGCCATCATGGCCGCCCTGGCGCAACGCCATTTGACCGGTCTCGGCCAGCACATCGACGTCTCGATGCTGGAGACCATGCTGACCCTCATGGTTGGCGAGGTGCAGGCCGCGCAATTCCCGGTCACCCCGCCTGGCCGGCCGATGTTCGGGCCGGTGCGGACCAAGGATGGGTTCATCATGCCCGCCGTGGCGAGCGAGAAAACGTTCCAGAGCCTCTGCCAGGCAGCCGGCCACCCGGAATGGATCACCGACCCGCGCTTCACCCTGTACCCCGACCGGCGGAGCAACTGGGGCGAACTCGTCGACCTGCTGGAAACCTGGTCCACCACCGTGACCACCGCCGAATGCCAGGCCGCGTTCGACGCGGCCGGCGTCCCGAGCTCCCCGTACCGCACGGTGAAGGAGGTACTGGCCGATCCACAGCTCGCTCATCGCGGCGCGTTGACCGAGGTCAATGACAAGGGCGGCTCGTTCAAAGTCGTTAATCCACCCTTCCGTCTCTCCGCCGCCCGAGTCGAGGTCGCGCGATTCGCGCCTTCCCTGGGCCAGCACAGCCGCGAAATCCTCGAATTGGCCGGCTACGCGGCCGAAGAAATCGAAAAAATGTCGGCCGAGGGAACGGTTGTGCTTGCGTAACCAGATGGCGACTGTGTGGCATCTGCAACAACCGTCTCGCCTCGGTGTGTTTTTTAGACATCTACACGCGATACGTGTCCAAACCCGGCGGAATACGCGGGACCAGGGTTTTGCGAGGTCGACCTATATTTAGTGGAAAACATGTGGATAACTTCGAACTGTAGCGGATGCGCCAGGGGCGGTGTGTGATCCAGGTCACACTCAGGTTCGATCAGTCAATGATTTTTCGAGGGTCCGCTATGCATTTTTTTCGGGTTCGTGAGTTGATCTGTTAACTTTCGTCGTTTAACGGGAGTTCATGCGAACACTTGCACTCCTCCTCACCATCCTCGCCGTTCCGGCCCAGGCGGCCAATTTTTGCGGGAATATGGTGATGCCAGCGGGCGCCCTGTCGTCAATCTCCAGGGGCTTCTCATCCTATCACTCCGGTATTGATCTGGCCGCGCCCCTGGGCTCGACCATCGAAGCCGCCGCCGCGGGGACCGTGGTTTACGCGGGTTGGTACGCCGGCTACGGCAATATGCTGGACATCCAGCATGCCGATGGCGTGGTGACACGCTATGCCCACATGTCGGCCTTCGTGCCCAATCTGGGGTATGGATCCGTGGTCAAGGCGGGTCAGGTAATCGGTCTGGTCGGCCATACCGGCCATGCGACCGGCAACCACATTCACTTCGAGGTGCGGATCAACGGCTATGCCATTGATCCAGCCCCGTATATCGGGCTTGGCCGCTGCATCGTTCAGCCGCCGAAGGTGCCGCTCGAAGAGGCCTACGCGCCCGCGAACGCCGCCCGCCATTAATCGTCCAACTGTCTGAAACGCGCGCGGGAGCCGAAAGGTTCCCGCGCTGATTGTTCGCGGGCCCGTCAGACCTGACGCCCGCG
>CALFNB010000592.1 GCA_937902425.1 uncultured Acetobacteraceae bacterium
GTTTTCCTGCGCCTGCTCGCTTTGAAACAACGCCTGAACCGCGGCGACGCGTGAGGCAGTACGAGTCCGGGGACGAGTTGGCGGTTTCACGCCGCGCCGAGGCGGCGGGCCGCGTTGATCTGCAACAGCGCCGCCGCCGCGGCTTCCGCGCCCTTGTTGAAGCCGTCCATGCCCGAGCGAGCCTCCGCCTGCGCCAAAGTGTCGCAGGTCAGCAATCCGGTGCCCACACACAGCCCGAACTGCAATGAGACGCTCATGATTCCTTCCATGGTGGCGCGGCAGATGAACTCGTAATGATCCGTCTCGCCGCGGACGATGCAGCCTAAAGCGACGAAGCCGTCGAACCGTTTGTCGCCGCGCACCGCGAGCCGGATGGCCTGTGGCAATTCATAAGAACCGGCGATGTCCAGCACCTCACTGGTGGCACCGGCTTCACGGAGGATGCGTTCAGCGCCCACCGTCAAACCATCAACCACGGCTTTGTAATAGGGTGCGCGAACAATCAGCAGATGCGGCGCGGCGCCATCGACCTTTGGCGCGGCGGGCAATGGCGCATCATCGGTGCTCATGACAGACAGCCTTTACCGCCCCACGTCATCCTCGGGCTCGTCCCGGGGATGATGTGGGTGGGCATGCGCGAACTCATACCTCATGCCCCCCGCCGACGATGTTCGGGATCGTCCGCTGCTCCACGATGTTCAGCCCATACCCCTCCAGGCCAATTACCGTGCGGGGATGGTTGGTCAGCAGGATCATGTTCTTGACGCCCAGATCGAGCAGGATCTGCGCCCCGATCCCATAATCCCGCAGTTCCCGTTGCGGCCGAGGCTGCGACGACAGCAGCCGAACCCGCTCGGCCAGCGCGGTCTTGCGGTGCTCGCGGATCATCACGACCACACCGCGGCCCACCTCGCCAATCATATGCATCGCGTTATGCACGGCGATCCAATGCGGTTGTTGGGTCATATCGTCCAGCAGATCGACCGCATGCATCCGCACCATCACCGGCGCGCCATCCGAGATGTCGCCTTTCACCAGCGCCAGATGCTCCTGATATTCCACCGTGTTGGCGAACACGACCGCCCTCCAGTCGCCGCCCGCTGCGTGCCTGAATACGCCTTCCTCGACCTTGCGCACCAGCCGTTCGGTCAACCGCCGGTGCGCGATCAGATCGGCGATCGTCCCAAGTTTCAGGTTGTGCTTTTGCGCGAACGCGACCAGGTCAGGCAGCCGGGCCATCGTCCCATCGTCGTTCATGATCTCGCAGATCACCGCCGACGGATTCAACCCGGCCTTGCGCGCGATATCGACCGAGGCCTCGGTATGGCCAGCCCGCACCAAGGTGCCGCCCTCACGCGCCACCAGCGGGAACACATGGCCCGGCGTGGTGATATCGTCAGGTGTGCTCTCGGACTGGATCGCCACGGCGACGGTTTTCGCCCGGTCGGCGGCGGAGATGCCGGTCGTCACCCCCTCCCGCGCCTCGATCGAGACGGTAAAGGCGGTCTGATGCCGGGTTCCGTTCTGCCGGCTCATCAGCGGCAAGCCCAGTTTCTCGACGCGGTGCTGGGTCAGGGCGAGGCAAATCAACCCGCGCGCATGCCGTGCCATGAAGTTGATCGCATCCGGCGTCGCGAATTGGGCCGGTATGACGAGGTCACCCTCGTTTTCCCGATCCTCATCGTCCACCAGGATGAACATCCGGCCGTTACGCGCTTCTTCGATCAATTCGTCGGCGCTCGACAGGTACTTCGATAGTTCCGCATGAACCAACGCTTCACGCAGGGCCAGGTTTTCCATCACGTCGTCTCCGCGAGCCGTGCCACGTAGCGTGCCAGCATGTCGATCTCGATATTCACCTTGTCACCGGGCTTCATGGAGCCAAAGCCGGTGACCGAGGCGGTGTGCGGGATCACATTCACCCCGAACATATCGTCCTTCACCTCATTAACCGTCAACGACACGCCGTTCACCGCGACGCTGCCCTTCACGGCGATAAATCGGGCGAGCGGCTTCGGCACCCGGAACGTCCACCGTGTGGATCCGTTTTCCGCTGTCGCCGACACGGCTTCTCCAACCCCGTCAGCATGGCCGGATACCATGTGCCCACCCAGTTCATCACCAATCTTCAACGATCGTTCCAGATTGACCCGGCTCCCGACCGTCCACGATCCGAGCGTGGTGCACGCCAGCGTCTCCGCCGAGGCATCGACGGCGAAACTGCCGGCGCTCACCTCCACCGCCGTCAGGCAGCAACCCGAACAGGCGATCGAAGAGCCCAGAGCGATCGACCCGGTATCCGGCCAGGGGGCCGCGATCACGAGGCGCATATCCTTGCCGTCGCCGATCGGCTGGATGGCACGAATGGTGCCCAAAGCGGTGACTATCCCGGTGAACATTCAGTTCGGCCTTTTGAATTCGGTCAGCATATCGCCACCCAGAGGTGTGACCCGGTGACGGACAAAGCGAGGCATCATAGCAAGTTTTTCGATCCCGAAACCCTGTACCCCCGGCCAGCCATCGCCACCCATCACAGCGGGTGCATGAAACCACGCGACCCGGTCGACCAAATCGGCCCGAATAAATGACGCCGCGACCTGCCCTCCACCTTCCACCAGCACCCGCGTCAGCCCCTCCTGAGCCAGCGCCGTCATGGCATCAGGCAGGTCGATCCCGACGGCACCGGCATTCACGTCGATGACCTTGGCACCCAGATCGATAAAGGCAGCCCGCCGCGCGGGGTCAACACCGTCGCGTATCAGAAACCAAATCGGAGCGTTCGCCGCAGTTCGCACCAGCTTGCTGGTCAACGGCGTGCGCAGATGGCTGTCCACGATCACCCGCACCACCGGCGTTGGTCGAAAACCCTCGATCCGGCAGGTCAGCTCCGGATTGTCCGCCACGACGGTGCCGACACCGGCCAGCACCGCGTCGTGCCGGCCACGCAGGACATGCGCCATGTGCCGCGCCTCGGGACCGGTGATCCACTGGCTTTCCCCGGCGCCGGTGGCGATCTTGCCATCGAGTGTGGTCGCCAGCTTCAGCGTGGCCATCGGCCGCTGCTGGGTCACGCGGCGAAAGAACCCCTCCAGATCCTCGCGCGCATCCGGTTCCAGCAATCCGTGGTCCACCTCGATGCCGGCGTCGCGCAGTACGGCCACGCCCTGGCTGTCGACCCGCTTGTCAGGATCCAGCGCGGCGATCACCACGCGGGCCACCCCCGCCTGGATCAGCGCATCGGTGCACGGTGGGGTTTGCCCCCAATGACAACACGGTTCCAGCGTGACGTATGCCGTCGCGCCCCTGGCCGCGTCACCAGCTATGGATAAGGCTGTGGGTTCCGCGTGGGGACGGCCACCATTGCCGGTATAACCTCGGCCGACGACGCGTCCGTCGCGTACCAATACACATCCCACCGACGGGTTAGGCCAGGTTGTCCCCAGACCGCGCCGGCCCAAAGCCAGAGCGGCACGCATGAAATTCAGGTCGTCTTCGGCGGACTCTGGCATGCGGCTTAAACTCGCACAGTGGTAAGATCCCCGGAATACACAGCGCCAACATACCCCACATCTCTAAAAAACAATCCAAGATTTAAGAGAGGGAGCGGGTGGCAAGGTGTCGCGTCCCAATCGCTCAAGCCCAGGCACATTGACGGTCTCCCGGATCGCAACCTATTGTCGCCGGTAAGATTACGCGGTGCCTGGACGGCCCGCCAGCAAGGGAGGCCGCCCTCGGTGGAAGACGCCGCGCGTCTGCTGCAGCTTGTCGTCAATGGAGCGGCGGCTGGTTGCATTTACGGATTGATCGCACTCGGGTTCGTCCTGATTTACAAGGCGACCGAGATGGTGAACTTCGCCCAGGGCGATATCATGATGCTTGGGGGCTTCGTCGCGTATAGCGCGATCGCCCATTGGGGTGTCAATTATTGGGTCGGCGGGCTGATCGCCATCGCCGCCACCGCCGCGTTCGGCTACGCGCTCGATGCGATCGTGTTGCGACGAGTCATCGGCCAGCCGCAATTCGCCGTCGTCATGCTGACTCTGGGTCTGGGCTTTATCTTCCGAGCGGCTGCCGGAATCACATGGGGTTACGATTCCGTCGGCTTCGACACGCCCTTTACCAACAAGACCGTCAAACTGGGTGGCTTGATCCTCGGCGATGACAACCTTTCGATCATCGCCGGCACCGTTCTGTTGTGCGGCGTGCTGTACCTGTTTTTCGCCAAAACGCGACTGGGCGTGGCGATGCAGGCCTCATCGCAAAACCAGCTCGCCGCGTATTACATGGGCATCCCGGTTCGTAACGTATTCTCGATGATCTGGGCTATCAGCGCCGGCGTGGCGGCGGTGGCCGGCATCCTGTTGTCACCCGTCTCGATGATCGACGTGAACATGGGATTTCTCGGCATCAAAGCCTTCGCCGCGGCGGTCATCGGCGGGTTCGGCAGCATCCCGGGCTCGGTGATCGGTGGTGTGTTCGTCGGCATCGTGGAACAACTCGCCGGTTATTACCTGCCGGCGGGTTTCCAGGAGGTGACCTCGAATATCGTGCTGTTGGGCATGCTGTTCATCCGGCCGCAGGGCCTCTTCGCTGAACGTATGGGCAAGAGGGTCTGACGCGCATGCGCTATTTGTTCCGCACCAATTATAAGCAAGATATTCGGGCCTGGCGTCACAGCGGCGACGTTTTCTGGTACGGCCTGCTGATCGCGACCATCATGATCATCCCCTTCGTATTGGGTGAGTTCTATGTTGGTGAAATGGGCGGCGTGTTCATTTTCGCCATCGCCGGGGTCGGCCTGATGCTGCTGGTCGGCTACACCGGCCTGATCAGTCTGGGCCACGCCGCGTTTCTCGGCATTGGCGCCTACGTGAACTCGGTGCTGCTGTCGCACGGTATACCATTCGTGATCACGTTGCCGGTCGCGGGGATTTTTACCGCGATCTGCGGCGCCGCGATCGGGCGGCCGACCTTGCGCATGAGCGGGCTGTATCTCGCCATCGCCACGCTGTCCTTTGGCAGCATCGTCGGCACGGTGTTCCAGAAATGGACCGCGGTGACCGGCGGCTTCGATGGCTTCGCGGTGCCGACCCCTTACGTGTTCGGCGTCTCGGTCGAAGGCGCGACCGGCGTTTATTACACCTCGTTCGCGGTGTTGCTGTTCGTGCTGTGGATGTCGATTAATCTGCTGCGCTCGCCGATAGGCCGCGCGATGGTGGCGATCCGCGACAGTGAGGTCTCGGCGCAGAGCATGGGGATCCATCTCGCGAAGTACAAGACCCTGGTATTCGCGGTCAGTGCCGGGATCACCGGCCTCGCCGGAGCGTTGTTCGCGCATTACGTGCGCTTTCTGGCACCCGACGCGTTCGACGTGCTGCTTTCAGTTCAGTTTGTCACCATCGTGTTCGTCGGCGGCCTGGGATCGTTGCGCGGCGCCATCCTCGGCGCGATTTTCGTGCGCCTGTTGCCGCAGGCGATCGCCATCGTGCGCGACGATCTGCCGTTTGGCATCGGCCGTCTGCCGGGTCTGGAGCCATCGCTGTTTGGGCTCATCCTTGTGCTGGTCATTCTGTTCCAGCCCGGCGGCATCAACGGGCTGTGGCTGAAGACAAAACTGTGGTTCCAGGCGTTTCCATTCAAACGTCAGACCAGCGGCCGCCGTCAGAAATCCTACGCACGATCGGAGCGACTGCGATGACCGCGCTGTTTGAGGCCAAGGATATTTCGGTTCGTTTCGGCGGTATCCGCGCTGTCGACTCGGTCAGTTTTGAAGTTGAGAAAGGCGAGATCTACTCGATCATCGGCCCCAACGGCGCCGGCAAGACCACGATCTTCAATCTGATCAGCCGGATTTACAACACCACGGACGGGCAATTGCTGTTCGATGGCAAGGACATCACACGCAGCCCGGCCTACACGATCGCCGGCCTGGGCATCGCGCGCACGTTTCAGAACATCGAGTTGTTCACCAACGCGACCCTGCTGCAGAATTTGCTGATCGGCCGGCATTGCCATTCCACCGTCGGATATTTGTCGCAGATCGCTTTTCTGCCCTCCAACCGCCGCGCGGAAATCCAGCATCGCGAGAAAGTGGAAGAGGTGATCGAATTCCTCGATCTGCAACGGTATCGCACCACGCTGATCGCCAATTTGCCGTATGGCGTGCGCAAGGTCGTCGAACTCGGCCGGGCCTTGTGCACGGAACCGAAACTGTTGCTACTCGATGAGCCGTCGTCCGGTCTGAACGTCGAAGAAACCGAAGGCATGGGGTTCTGGATCGAGGACATCAAAAAGGATCTCGGCATCACCGTGATCATGGTTGAGCACGACATGGCGCTGGTATCCCAGGTCTCGGATCGTGTCATGGCGCTGAATTACGGCAAGGTGCTGGCGATGGGCACACCGCACGAGGTGCAGACCCACCCCGAGGTCGTGCGCGCCTACATCGGCGGTGAATCTGAGGTGGACGCATGACGGAAGCTTTGCTCCACGTTGACGCGATCGAAACGTTTTATGGTCCGATCCAGGCCATCCGCGGTGTCTCGCTGGAGGTCGCGCCGCATCAGATCGTCACCGTCCTGGGTGCCAACGGTGCCGGCAAAACCACGGTATTGCGCACGGTGTCGGGCATCCTCGACCCCGAGGCCGGCAAGGTGGTGTTCGAAGGCAAGGACATCGCGCACATGGCCCCGGATCAGGTCATGCGTATGGGCATTTGCCACGTGCCCGAAGGTCGGGAAGTGTTTCCGTTCCTGACGGTACGGGAAAACCTGATGATGGGTTCCTACACGCGGCGCGACAGTGACGGCATCGCCAAGGATCTCGCGTTGTGCTTCCGTTATTTCCCCCGGCTGGAAGAACGCCAGCATCAGCGTGCGGGCCTGTTGTCGGGTGGCGAGCAGCAGATGCTCGCGATCAGCCGGGCCTTGATGGGCAAGCCGAAACTGTTGCTGCTGGATGAGCCGTCTCTGGGCTTGTCACCGATTCTGGTGCAGCAGATTTTCGAGATCATTCGCCGGATCAATCAAGAACAGGGCGTCGCCATCCTGCTGGTCGAGCAAAACGCCCACATCGCGCTGAAAACCGCTGATTACGGCTACGTGCTCGAGGTCGGGCGCATTGTCGCCGAGGACCATTGCGCGACCCTTCTCGGCCGCGATGACATCAAGGAATTCTACCTCGGCCAGAAGGAGGCGGGTGTCCGCGGCCAGCGGCGATGGAAAAAGAGGCGGCTATGGAACTGAGCGCCACCATCCCCGCTTTGCTGAGCCAACAGGTCGCGACCTACGGCTCCGAAACGATCCTGCGCAAGAAGGATCGCGGCATCTGGAACGCGATCACGTGGTCGGAACTCGATGGCCATGTCAGGGAAATCGGCCAGGGACTTCGTGCCGCCGGCCTGGCACACGATGATTCGGTTGTCGTCCTGTCGGAAACGCGGCCGGAATTCGCGTACGCCGATCTCGCGATTCTGGGATGCGGGGCCGCCGGCGCCGCGATCAACCCCGCCGAGGAAGCGCCGCGCGTTGGCGAAATCCTGCGGGAGACCGGTGCCAGCTTCGCCATCGTGGAGGGCGAGGAACAGCTTGACAAGGTTCTCAGCGTCCGAGTCGACTGTCCGATGCTGCGCGGGATCGTCATCATCGACATGAAAGGCCTCCGCGATTTTCAGGATCCCGCCTGTGTCAGTCTGCCCCGGTTGATCGCCGCCGGTGCGGGCCAGCCGGACTGGAGGACCGCCACGGCATCGGTCGCGCCGAATCAGACCGCAGCCATTCTGGTGCCGGGGACCAGCCCAGTACGCCGGGTCACACACGCCGAAATCATGCGGCTGATCGACGAAACCGGCGGGACGTTCGGCGTACGAGCCGGCGATGAACGGCTGGTGGTGCTGCCGATGAGCGACCCGACGGAACGCGTGCTCGGTTTGTATCTCGCGTTGAAACATCGGATCGTCAGTAATTATCTGGAAAACCCCGAAACCGCGACGGAGAACCTGTGCGAGGTGAAGCCAACCGTGTTCGGCGCCAATGCCGAGGCCTGGGAGCGGCTGCATGCCCGGATCACCGCGCAATCAGAGGGAGCGATTGGGGTTCAGAAGGCGCTGTATCAGTGGGCGATCGGCGCCGGTGCCGGCGGCGGACTGCTGGCGGCTCTGGCGAATCTTCTGGTGTTGCCGGCGGTTCGCGGTCAACTTGGATTTGGCAGGCTTAGAGTCGCTTATGTTGGCGACCGCGCGATCCCTCCCGAGATCGACCACTGGGCGCGCGCGCTTGGAATAACGGTTCGGTACATCAATCCGTTCCAGAAGGGAGAAACGCATGCTTAGGAACCTGTTGGCCATACTGTTCGGTGTGGCTTTGACGCTGCCGGCCACCGCCGCGGAGACCCGCGGCGTTACCGATAACGAAGTCCTCATCGGCACCTATACCGATCTGTCCGGCGTGACGGCGATGTGGGGCGTCAACAACTCCAACGCCTGGCGCATGGTATTCGATGAAACCAACGCCAAGGGCGGCGTCAATGGCCGCAAAATCAAATACATCGTCGAGGACAATCAGTACCAGATTCCTCGCTCGGTGCAGGCGGCGAACAAACTGATCAACAAGGACGGCGTGTTCGTGATGGTCGCCAACGGCGGCACGCCGATGAACAACGCGACGATGCCGGAACAGCTCGCCAAGGGCGTGGCGAACGTGTTCCCGCTGACCTCGGCGCGCTCGATGTATGAGCCCTTCAACCACCTGAAGTTCGGCCTCGCCGCGTCGTACTACGACCAGATGCGTTCCGGAGTTAAAGTGTTCGTGGAGCAGCATCACAGCAAGGCGGTCTGCGCGATGTCGGAGGACACCGATTTTGGCCGCGATGTGATGGATGGCGCGCGCGACCAATTGAAGGCGATGAACCTGAAGCTGATCGCGGAGACGTTGCACAAGCCGACCGACACCGACTTCAGCGCCTCGGTCGCCAAACTGCGCGATGCGAATTGCGACCTGATCCTGCTTGGCACGATCGTGCGCGATACCATCCCGATCGTCTCCGCCGTTCGCAAGATCGATTGGAACGTCGAACTGTTGGGCCAGGCCGCGACTTATGACGAAACGGTCGCGGAAGTCCCCGGCCACGCCACCGAGGGGTTTTATTCCATGACGCCGGTGTTGTTCGTCGCGGCCTCCGACCCCAAGCCGGAGGTGAAAGCGTTCGCGGAGAAGTACAAGAGCCTATTTGGCAAGGAGCCGAACTTCGCGGCGCAGCTTGGCTATACCGCCGGACAACTCGTGGTGCTCGGCTTGCAGAATGCCGGGAAGGATCTGACCACCGACAGCTTTGTCGCCGGTATGGAGAAGATCAAGGACTGGCACGACATCTTCGGCTCGCCACCGATGTCGTTCAGCGCGACGAAGCACCAGGGGTCGAACGAGTCGTTCCTGTGCGTCGTGAAGGCCGGCAAATGGGTGCCGATAAGCACATCGCCCTTCGGATACTGAAACGTGGCACGTCAGCGCGGCGTGCGCGGCTTGTCGCCCGCGCTGACGTGGGGGAACAGTTTATCCTCGGCACGCGTCGCTACCTGGCGACACGTGTGTGGTTTGCTGACGGCGAGCGATCGGTAGCGACCAGCGATCTGGAACCTGGCGTATTCCGTTGTCTCATACGCAGCGCGGACCAGGTCATCGCCAAAGCCCGGTTGATAGTGGCCAAACCGAAGAATATCACCGGGTTGCCAGGTCGCCAGGATGATGCGGATGACGAACAGGACAGTCTTGGTCACGGGTGCCAGCAAAGGGATCGGGCAGGCGATCGCGCGGCGGCTGGCGCGTGACGGCTATCGCATCGTCGTGCACTTCCGCACGGATCAGGCGGGCGCCATGGCGACCCTGCAAGCTGTGCGGGATGCGGGGAGCGACGGCAGACCATTGAGCTTTGATATCGCCCACAGAACGGAATGCCGTGACGCGCTCGAGGCGGACATGGCGGCGCATGGTCCCTATTGGGGCGTCGTGCTGAATGCCGGCATTACTCGCGACAATGCGTTTCCGGCCATGGAAGACGCCGACTGGGACGCGGTGGTGAACACCAACCTGGGTGGCTTTTACAACGTCTTGCGACCGGTGGTGATGCCAATGGTGGCGGCGCGCGCCGGCGGCCGCATCGTGACGCTGTCCTCGGTATCGGGGATCATCGGCAATCGGGGCCAGGTGAATTACAGCGCCTCCAAAGCCGGGATCATCGGCGCCACCAAGGCGTTGGCCGTCGAACTGGCGAAGCGGCGGATCACCGTGAACTGCGTCGCTCCCGGGATCATCGAAACGCGAATGACGGAGCATCTGCCGGTCGAGACCGTGCGAAACATGATACCCATGCAACGCCTTGGACGCGCCGATGAGGTCGCCGGAGCGGTGGCGTTTTTGATGTCGGAGGAGGCCGGCTACATCACCCGCCAGGTCATCTCCGTGAATGGAGGCCTCGCCTGATGCGCCGTGCCGCTCTCCACGTTCAGTTCAAACTTTTTGACACCACCTCAAACGTATTGGTCGACAGGCCCGGTAGCGCGATGATGCGGTTCAGTTCGGTTTTCATCAACGCCTGACGAGCGGCGTCCATCCGCCGCCACTGCCCCAACGGACCGACGATCCGCGCGGCGACCTGTGGATTGGATGGATCGAGTTGGCGAACGACGTCGGCAAGGAACCGATAGCCATCGCCTGCCGGATCGTGAAACCGCACCTGATTGGCGCTCGCGAAGGCGCCGACCAAAGCCCGGACGCGATTCGGATTGCGCAAATCGAAATCGGCGTGCGCGGATAGCGCACGTACATGCTTCACCGTGTTCGGCAGTGGCGACGTCGCCTGAATCGAAAACCACTTGTCCAACACCAGTGGGTCGTCGCGCCATTTGGCATGGAACGCCGCCAGGGCCGCCGTCCGCTCGGGACAGTCGATCCCCGCCAGCACCCCGAGCGCCGCGAGTTGATCCGTCATGTTGCCAGCGGTGTCGAACTGACGCCTCGCGAGATCGGGATCGCCGCCGGCACTGAGATAGGCGAGACAAACGTTGCGCAACGAACGCCGGCCGATCGCGGCACCGTCGATGCTGTACGAGCCGCTATCCGTGAAGCGGTCGTAAGTGGCCTTCAGCCGGTCATGCAATGCCGTATCGATCGCGATCCGGGCGGCGTCACGCACAGCGTGAATCGCATCGACGTCGGCGATCTCCATCTGATCGGCGAGGAATGCCTCGCCCGGCAATATCATCGCTTCCGCGACGAATGCAGGGTCCTTCTCCGATTGGGCCAACGTTTCCGACACTACCTCGATAAGCCCAGGATCGACGATCAGGGGTTCGTTGCGGTGCCAGGCCGGAATCATATCGAGCAGCACGCGCGTGGCATATTGCTGCCCCGACTCCCAGCGCACGAACGGATCGGTGTCATGCGCCGCGAGGAACCGCGACCGCTCCGGACTGATGCCCGATAATTTGACCGGCGCGGAGAAGCCGCGGAACAGCGAGGGGATCGGCGGGCTCGCCACGTCCTCAAAGGTGAAGGTGGTTTCCGCCTCGCCGGCCAGCAACACGCGTGTCCCCGATTTCGCGGTCGTTTCGCCCGCGAGCTTTGTTTCCAGTTCCTGGCCATTGCCGTCGAGCAACCCCATCGCCACCGGAATGACCACCGGCTGCTTGTCGGGCTGGCCAGGGGTTGGTTTCGTGGTTTGCCGGATGGTGAGGCGGTATTGTTTCCGAGCCGCATCGTACGCGTCGTCCACGCTGACCTCGGGGGTACCCGCCTGATCGTACCAGGCGCGGAATTTGTCCAGGTTGACGCCGGATGCGTCGGCCATCGCCGCGACGAAATCCTCGATCGTCACCGCGTTGTTGTCGTGCCGCTGGAAATACAGGTCCATACCCGCGCGGAACGCGTCGCGGCCGATGATCGTGGCCATCATGCGGATGACCTCGGCACCCTTGTTGTAAACCGTCGCGGTGTAGAAATTATCGATCGCGAGATACGATTTCGGCTGCACCGGATGCGCGAGCGGACCGCCATCTTCACGGAACTGCGCTGCTCGCAGACCACGCACATCGCCGATCCGCTTCACCGCGCGGCTGCCCTGGTCGGCGGAGAATTCCTGATCGCGATAAACCGTGAGACCTTCTTTCAACGATAATTGGAACCAGTCACGGCAGGTGACCCGATCGCCGGTCCAGTTATGGAAATACTCGTGCGCGATCACCGCCTCGATGCCCTGGTAATCGCCGTCGGTCGCGGTATCCGGTTTCGCCAGCACGTATTTCGTGTTGAATACGTTGAGGCCCTTGTTCTCCATCGCGCCCATGTTGAAGTCGGACACGGCGGCGATATTGAAAACGTCCAGGTCATATTCCAGGCCGAACACGTCCTCATCCCAGCGCATCGATGTCTTCAACGAGTGCATCGCGTGCGCGCACTTATCTTCGTCGCCGCGGCGGACATAAATGCCAAGGTCCACGTGCCGGCCGGATCGTGTCGTGAACTTGTCTTTGACGGACACCAGATCGCCCGCCACCAAAGCAAACAGATAGCATGGTTTCGGGTGTGGATCGGTCCAGGTAACCTGGTGCCGGCCGTCGCCGAGATCGACAACAGGCCCAGGATTGCCGTTTGATAACATCACGGGGACCAAGGCCTGATCGGCGGTGATCGTGACGGTGTATCGCGCCATGACGTCGGGCCGGTCGGGAAAATACGTGATACGGCGGAACCCCTCCGCCTCGCACTGGGTGAAGTAACTGCCGCCCGAGACATACAGACCGCTGAGTTCGGTGTTCTCGGCGGGGGCGATTTTCGTTTCGATCTCCAGCATGCATTGTTCGGGCATCGCGGCGATCGTCAGAATGCCATTTTCGATCTGATAAGCGTCCAGCGAGAGTGCCACGCCGTCGCGAGCGATCCGCACCAGCGTCAGTGCCTCGCCATTCAGCCGCAGCGATTCGTGCGGACCGGCCTTGGGATTGCGGCGCAACGCGAGGCGGGAGACGACCTTGGTCGCGGCCGGGTCCAAATCGAACGCCAGATCAACGGAGCTGATCAGGAACGCCGGCGGCTGATAGGCGCTGAGCAGGACGGGTTGGGCGGTCATGATGCTTCTCTCACAATCAAGGAGCCGAGTTCGTGCACCTCGGCGGTTTGGCCGGGCAACAACAAAGTGGTCGCGTCAAGTTGGGTCAAGACCGCTGGGCCGGACACAAAGTCGCCCACACCCAATCGCGCCCGGTCGTAAACCCGGGCCCGCAAGGGACCGTTTCCTGAAGCGATCAAAATCTCCCCGGTGATCGCGTTGTCAGGTTGACCGCCTGCTGGTGGGACAGGCATTCCCGGCGGAGCGAACGCTCCCTCGGCATCGACACGCACCGTAACGATCTCGACCGGCGTATCTTCCTGGGCGAATGTATAGAGTTGCTGGTGCAACCGATGAAACGCCGCGATCGTGCCGGCGACCGAGGCTTCGGTCACCGCGCTGCCATCCCATGGCACGACCAGTTCAAACCCCTGATGCTGGTACCGCAAGCTGGCATGCCAGATAACGCGGCGGGCAGCGGCGGGAACCGCTTCCTGATCCAACCAACGCACCGCCTCCGCGTTCAACGCGGCGAACACGGTTCCGAGTCGAGACAGATCGACGGCTCCGGCGCGTTGCAGGCTGGTGCGAGTGAATTCCGCCTTCAGGTTGGACACCAGTAAGCCAAGCGCCGACAGCACGCCTGGCGCGGGTGGGATCAGGATGGTGCCAATGCCCATCAGCCTCGCCAGCGAACCACCATGCAGCGGCCCGGCGCCGCCGAAAGGTACGAGAACGAAGTCGCGGGGGTCATGACCTCGTTCGACCGAAACAACCCGGATCGCGCCCATCATGTTGTGATCGACGATGGACAGGATCCCTCGCGCCGCTTCCTCGATCGTCATGCCCAGAGGTTCGGCGACACGGCGGGCGACAGCGCCGCGGGCCGCTTCGACATCAAGCCGCAACGATCCGTCGAGCAGATAAGGCGGCAGATGACCAAGCACCAGATGTGCATCGGTGACCGTCGGCTCGGTTCCACCTTTGCCGTAACAAGCCGGCCCCGGAACGGCCCCGGCACTGCGCGGACCGACGGTCAGGGCACCATCCGGCGTCACCCGTGCGATCGAGCCACCGCCCGCACCGATCGTCGTGATGTCGATCATTGGCCGTCCCACCGGCCAATCGGCGATCTTGCCGGCGGTCGTCGTCCCTGGCTGGCCATTGTGGATCAGCGAAATGTCGGCCGAGGTGCCACCGATATCGATCCCGATCAGATCGCCAAATCCGGCGGCCTGACCGATGAAGTTCGCACCGACGACACCCGCCGCCGGACCGGAGAGCACGGTCTCCACCGGTGTGCGCCGTACCGTCCGCGCACTGGTCACACCGCCGCTGGATTTCATCAGCAACAATGGCGCCGCGATGCCCTGGTCGGTCAGCCGTTGTTCCAGTTGCCCGACATAGGCGGAGATCGCCGGCATGACATACACGTTCAGCACCGTCGTCATCGCCCGCTCATATTCGCGGAACACCGGCAAGACGTCCGATGACAGCGAAACCAGCGCCGCGGGATGTTCCTGGAGGACGATCTCCCGAACCCGCTGTTCGTGCGCGGCGTTCGCATAGCAATGGATCAGCACGACGGCGATCGCGGTGATCGTTTCGGCCGCGATTGCCCGCGCCGCGACGCGGACATTGTCCTCGTCGAGCGGTTCGATCTCGCGGCCGAGATGGTCGATGCGTCCCGGAACTTCCCAGATCAGGCGAGGTGGAACCGGACGCTTCGGCTTGACCCACTCGAACAAACTGCCGTCGCGCGGAATGTCCTGGCGTCCGATCTCCAGCATGGACCGGAAACCGGCACTCACGATCATCGCCGCGCGCGGACCTTTGCCTTCCAGAATGAGATTGGTCGCCACCGTGGTGCCATGCAAAACACGCGACACATCCGCGGCGTGCCCTTCCAGTACCGTCAGGCCTTCCTCGGCGGCGCGTGCGAAACCCTCGGATGGATCATGCGGAGTCGTGGGAGTTTTCGCGGTCCGCATGACGCCGGTGCGCCGATCCAGGATCATCACGTCGGTGAAGGTGCCGCCGGTATCGATGCCGATGACGATGCCGTCGCTCATGCTGTCAGCCCAACGCCGCGCGATAGCCGTTTTGATGGAACAACAAAGTGGCTGGACGGTTCGCCCGGCGCGCCAGGGTCGCCGCCTCGTCGATCGTTCGGCCATCCGGCGTCAGCACGACACCGTAATCGGCCTCGGCACTGGCCTGGCTGACGAAATGACTGAGCACGTCTTCCAGCACCCGCTCGGGTTCGCGGTCGAACGGATGGCCCCAGCCGCCACCGCCACCGGTTTCCACACGGATGACGTCGCCCCGGCGAACAATGTTGCCATCGCTCAACGGACCGAGGACGCGCTCGCCGGTCCGGCCGGGATTGATGACACAACGACCGGGCCGCGCGCATTGTCCGCCGGACACGCCCCACGGCGGGAAATTCACCGAATCGATCCGTAATGAAACCATGCCTTCCTCGGCCAGCACTTCAACCTCGCGTACCATCCCGCAGCCGCCGCGCCAGCGTCCCGGACCGCCGGTGTCGCGGTTGATTTCATAGGAGCGGACCCGGACCGGAAACACCGAGTCCATGAACTCGACCGGGTAATTCTCCTGCGCCACCAGGTAGATCGCGTCATTGCCGTCAGCATGCGGCCGCGCGCCGTACCCGACGCCGACGCCATCGGACATCAGGTAGGTTTCGCCATCGTCGGTACGGCCGCGGATATACCAAATGACGTACGCACTGTGCGCCGCCATCGCCTTGCCGCCGGTCGCCACATTCATCACCCCCAACAGACCAGCGACATTGCGCATCATCGTCACTCCGCGCAGGCCCAGAGCCGCCGGGAAGGTTGGTTGCACGATCGAACCAGGCCGCACGATCACCTCATCGATCAGGTCGAGCGCACCGTCGTTCATCATCCCGTCACCGGAACCGCCAAGAAAATACGCCGTCAGCGCCAGTTTCGGAGTCGATTCGTTCATCAGGAAATTCAGCGGTCCGCGCACCTGATCGTCGCTCTCGGTGAAATCCAGCACGGTCCGCTCTGGCGAGACCTCCAACCGGTAGCGGATGCGGATCGGTCCGCTGCCGTGGCCATCGTCGTCGATGGTCTCGGTGAAACGGTATTCGCCGTTTGGTACCAGCTCACGCAGCCGCTGCTTCGCGGTGCGCGCCGTGCGTTCCAGCAGCGCGTCGAACGCCGCGTCCAGCTTCGCCGCGCCGAAGCGCGCGATCAGTTCGTGGAGCCGTCGCTCGCCCAGTCGAATCGCCGCGAGGGAGGCGCGGGTGTCACCCCGGACCATCGCCGGAAAGCGACAGTTGCGGTAAAACAGTCGCAGCAATTCCTCGCTCATGACGCCGTCGCGCGCCACGAGGACGGGAGGGACGATGATCCCCTCCTGAAAGATTTCCGTGCAGTCCGCCGACAGCGATCCCGGCCGCATACCGCCGATGTCGTTGAAATGCGCCCAGGAGTGGGCGAAGGCGAGGATTTGGGCGTCCGCGAAGACCGGGGCGATGAAAACCTGATCGGAGGTGTGGGAAACGGCGCCTCTCGACGCATAGCAATCATTGTACCAGTAAATGTCGCCTGGCCGCATGGTCTGGGCTGGGTAACGCTCCAGCACCGGTTCGATCAGGTTGCTGGCGGTCGGCAGGCTGCGGCCCGCGATCAGCTTGCCCGACCGGTTGAACAAAGCGGCGTGAAAGTCCTTCTTCTCGCGGATGAAGGGGGACATCGCGGTACGCTCGATCAGCGCCTCCATCTCATGCTGGATGGCTTTCAGCGCGCCACGCACGATTTCCACCACGATCGGATCGGCTGTCACGGCGATCTGGTCCATCGGCGAACCCCTCTGCAACGGAAAGCGGCGCCAGTCGGGTGACTGACGCCGCCTTGTTCCGGAGCGTACCTTTGGATCAGGCCGGTGTGAAGAACGGCATCGGCGGCCCGTCACCCTCGGTCTGGATGAACTTCAGTTTGACGTCCATGCCGATCTTCACGTTCTTGAAGTCGATATCGACGATGTTGGTCATCATTTTCGGGCCCTCGGCGAGCTCGACATAGGCGATGCAATAGGGCGGATTGGCCCGCTCCATCACACTGTAGGTGTAGATTTTGCCCTTGCCGGACACTTCCTTCCATTCCACCGGGCCGAGCGTGAACGGCGAGATGGCGCGTGGATACCAAATGAACTTCTTGGTCTGCACGCACTGCGGCAGCACCAGCTTACCGGCGGCACAGCCATCGAAGAACGGTTTGGTCTCCGGGTTGGTGTCGGCCGTGCCGACGAACGGAATCTTTCTTTGCGCGGCGATCGCCATGGCCGGTTACTCCCTCTCCAGAATGACAGTGCTGCCGACGTGACGCGTGCCAAGTGAGCCACCCGTCCCGTGCGCGATGGCGAGGTTACAGTTCGCGACCTGCACCTTCGGATGCGCTTCGCCGCGCAACTGCCGCACCGCCTCGATGATTTTCGTGATACCGCCGCGGTTCGCCGGGTGGTTGGAGCACAGTCCACCGCCGTCGGTGTTGAACGGCAGCTTGCCGACGCCTGAAATCAGATTGCCGTCAGCGACGAACTTGCCGCCCTGGCCCTTCTCGCAGAAGCCAAGATCTTCGAGCTGCATCAACACCGTGATGGTGAAGCTGTCGTAGATCGACGCGTATTTGATGTCCTTCGGCGTGATCCCCGCCATTTCCCAGGCCGGCGGTCCGGACCAGCGCGCCGCCGAGAACGTCAGATCGACCTGCCCGCCCATCTGATTCTTCGGCGCCTCACCCACGCCGATGACCTTCACCAGCGGCCGCTTCAGGCTTTTGGCGATCTCGGGTTTGGTCACGATCAGTGCCCCGCCGCCATCGCTGATGACGCAACAATCGAGGCGATGCAGCGGGCTCGCCACCATCGGCGAGTTCACCACGTCCTCGACCGTAACGACGTCGCGCAGCATCGCATGCGGGTTGTGCTGCGCATGATGCGACGCGGCGACCTTGATCCAGGCGAGCTGTTCGCTGGTCGTGCCGTAGTCGTGCATGTGCCGCGTGGCGCACATCGCGTACATGTTCGCGGTCGCCGGCCCATACGGATACTCGAACTGCATCTCCGGTTGTGCCGGACTGCCGGCGCGCGGCGCGGTGCCGGTCGCCATGCCCTCACTGCGCGGACGACCCGCCAGAGTGATCAGGCAGACATTGGCGCGGCCGGTGACGATGGCCTCCAATGCATGACCGACCGCGACCTGGTAGGAGGAGCCGCCAACATCGGTCGAGTCCACATGGCGGACCTTCAGACCCATGTAGTCGATCATCGACATCGGGCCGAGGCCAGGGGCATCGCCGGAGCAGTAGTACGCGTCGACGTCGTCCTTGGTCAGGCCGGCGTCATCCAGCGCGCCCTTGGCGCATTCGGCATGCAGCAAGGTGACCGACTTGTCGCTCGCCTTGCGCGTGGGATGCTCCCAGGCACCCACGATGTATCCCGCACCTTTCAAACTCATGCTTCACTCCCTTATCTGCCCCATGACCTGCCCGTTGGGGGGCTGACCGGTTGGCTCCCTGCCAGTATACCCATCGGTAGCTGGCCCGCTACCCTGGTAAGGCGGAGCGCTGGGGTAAGGCGGAAAGCTGGGGTAAGGCGGAGAGTTGGCGACAACGGGAAAAGGTTTGGCAACCCGGGCATCAGATGCGAAATCGATATGATCCGGCTGAATGGGGCCACCCGCGCGCGACAATGCCGTACCCGTTCCTCGCGTCACACAGTTCGCGCGGGCCGCGACCCGGTTAGTGTCACCCTCGATCTAAATACTCCGCCCGCGATGTTCCGAGGCGAGCAACCGAATTCAGATGAACACGCCGCCCATGCCGCCCGCCGGATAGCGGGTGCCGGCCGCCGCGCCCTTCGGCACCGCGGCATCGATCCGGGCGACATCCTCGGCGGAAAGGCTGACTTTCAATGCGCCGAGATTCTCATCCAGGCGCGCGGGATAACGGGTTCCTGGGATCGCGGTCACATCCTCACCCTGTGCCAGCAGCCACGCCAGCACCAACTGCGCCGGCGTGCATTTCCTCTCCGCCGCGATCGCTTCAATCTTCGCCACCAGCGCGCGGTTCTGATCGAAGTTTTCCTTCTGGAACCGCGGATGCGCCGCGCGCCTGCCATCGACATCGTCGAAGGTCTTGATCGTACCAGTCAGAAATCCGCGGCCCAATGGCGCATAGGCGACGAAGCCAATGCCCAGGGAGCGGGTAACTTCCCTGGTTTCCTCGGCTTCGGAGCGGTACAGCAACGAATATTCGGTCTGCACCGCCGCGATCGGGTGCACCGCGTTGGCGCGGCGGATGCGATCCGGCGCTGCCTCGGACATGCCGAGGAAGCGCACCTTGCCCTGTTCCACCAGGCGCTTCATCGCACCGACGGTTTCCTCGACCGGGACCGCGGGGTCGACGCGATGCTGGTAATACAGGTCGATGACGTCTTCATTCAGACGCTTCAGGCTCGCCTCGCAGGCTTGCTGCACATATTCCGGGCGGCCGTTGACGCCGTTCGACTGACCAGGCCGCTGGATCTGGCCGAACTTGGTCGCCAGCACGACCTTGTCGCGCCGCCCTTTGATGGCGCGGCCGATCACCAGTTCGTTGTGCCCCCAGCCATACATGTCGGACGAGTCCAGGTGATCGACGCCGAGGTCGATCGCGTAGCGGATCAGTTCCTCGGATTTCGCGTCGTCCGCCTCCCCATACACGCCGGACAAGGACATGCAGCCCAACCCGACGGTGGAGACGGAAAGCCCGCCAATGCCGAGTGCGCGATGCGGTAATGCCATGCTGGCCTCCTCTGTTCGCCGCCTTATAAAGCGATTGCCGCGGGCTGGCGACAGGGGAAACTGTCCAGATCGCGAGACGGATTGACGCCATACCACTCGCCGCGTTTGCTCAACCGCCGTGCGCGTTGCTCGAAGGATATTCGCGATGCTCGACCTCATACTCGCGGTGCTGCACCACCTGTTGGTCTTTGGCCTGTTCGGGGTATTGTTCAGTGAATTGATCGTCGTGCGCCGAGGCATCGGTCAGGCCGCGGCCGTCAGGATCGCATCGGTTGATTTCTGGTACGGTGTATTGGCGGGCCTGATTCTGGTTGTCGGTTTCAGCCGTGCGATATTCGCCGCCAAATTCTGGGACTACTACGCCAATAACGGGTTCTTCTGGGCCAAGATCGTCACGTTCGCCCTTATCGGGTTGATATCCATCCGCCCAACCGTCTGCTTCATTCGCTGGCGGCGGTCCGGCGTCGCGCCGGATGACGCGGAGGTGACCTCGGTGCGCCGGCTCATTCATATCGAGGTCGTTCTCTTCGCGTTGTTGCTCGGGTTCGCCGCCGCGATGGCACGAGGCTACGGCGAGTTCTGACGACCACCCCCAAGGGACGACATGTTGGCCACTCGATTGTATGGCTACCCAACCATGAACGCCCCGAAGCTGCCTCGCTGGCTCATTCCGCGACTGCCGTTCTACTATGGCTGGATCATCCTCGCCTGCGTCTGTTGCGCGGGCCTCTCGCGGCAGGGCGGTGCGGTCGCCACGCTTTCGGTGTTCGTGTCACCGATGACCGCCGAGTTTCATTGGTCGCGCACCGCCATCTCCGGCGCGGTGTCGTTGGGAGGCATCCTCGCGGCGGTCGCCTCGCCGTTCCTGGGCCGCCTGTTGGATCGCGAGGGCGCGCGCGTCGTGCTGTGGGTCGCGGTGCTGACCACCGGTCTCGCCAACATGGCGCTGTCGCTGACTGTATCGTTGCCGATGTTCTATCTGTTGTTCTGCGTCGCGCGGATGAACTTCGCCGGCCCGTTCGACCTCGGTATCTATGGTGCGGTCAACAGTTGGTTCATCGCCCGCCGGTCGTTCGCGAGCGCCATCGCCTCGGTCGGACAGATGACCGGGCTTGTCGTGCTGCCAATGATCGGATCGCTGGCGATGCTGACGGGTGGCTGGCGGGCCGGCTGGCTGACGATCGGCGCGACCGTCCTGGTCGTCGGTTTCATCCCGGCCTTTCTTCTGATGGTGCGGGCGCCCGAGGACGTTGGCCTGGTTCCCGACGGCACACGCCCGGTCAGCAGCGGTGCCTCCGGCCATGTGGTCAGACCCGAGCCCGTGTTCACGCGCGCCCAGGCGGTGCGGACAAGAAGTTTCTGGCTGTTGTCGCTGTTCACGCTGCTGGCCTATCCGGTGCAGGCCGGGGTCAGCCTGCATCAGGCGCCATTCCTGATCGAACGCGGCCTGAGCCCGCCCGTCGCCGCTTCGATCGTCAGTTATTTTTCACTGATGTCCGGCATCGCCAGCTTCGGATTCGGTGTGCTGCCGAAACGCCTGACCGCGCGCTGGAAATTGGCGTTGACCGGACTGCTGTTGTGCTGTGGAACGAGTCTGTATCAATCGGTGCACGGCGCCGCCGGCGGGTATCTCGCGGCGACGTTCTTTGGGGCCGGCGTGGGCGGCCTGCTCGTGATGTTGCCGATCGCCTGGGCGGATTATTTTGGCCGCGGCAATTACGGTTCGATCCGCGGCCTCGCCCTGACAGGACAGGTGCTGGCGCAGGCCGCTGGACCGTTATTGTCCGGGGTGCTGCGGGACGCGACCGGCGGCTATGAGACATCGCTGGCCTGTTTCGCCGTGCTGTCGGGCCTGAGCATGCTCGCCGCGATGCTGGCAACGCCGCCCAGCATTTCGTTCGCCCACCGGTATTGAATCCCGCCGCGGCGGTGCGCATATCGGCCCCGGCAAGGAGGGCCCCGATGAACGATACCGTATTGGAAAAACACACTTTTGGCGCCGAAGTCGGGCGCCTTTTGGACCTCGTCGTCCACTCGCTGTACTCGGAGCGGGAAATCTTTCTGCGCGAACTGGTCGCCAATGCCGCCGACGCCAGCGATCGCCGCCGGTTCGAGGCGCTGACCGACCCCAAGCTAGCGCCCCCCGCTGAGGCCAAAATCCGCGTCGTCCCGGACAAGCAGGCGCGCACCCTGCTGATCGCCGACGACGGCATCGGCATGTCGCGGCAGGAACTGATCGATAATCTGGGAACCATCGCCCGTTCCGGCACCAAAGCGTTCGGCGAGAAACTCGCCACCGCGAAGCCCGAGGACCGGCCGAACCTGATCGGCCAGTTCGGCGTCGGCTTTTACTCGGCCTTCATGGTCGCCGACCGGGTCGAGGTCACCTCCCGCAAAGCCGGTTCCGAAGAAGCCTTTTCCTGGGCTTCCGAAGGCGCGGGCGAGTTCACCCTGGCACCGGCGGAGCGAGACACGCCCGGCACCGACGTGGTGCTGCACATCAAGGCCGACGCGGAAGAATACCTGGAGCCGATGCGGCTGGAGACGATCATCCGGAAATGGGCCGACCATGTGACGCTGCCGATTACCGTGGCGCGCGACGGCAAGGACCAGGCCGCCAACGAAGGCACCGCGCTGTGGCGCAAATCCAAGGCGGATGTGTCCGAACAAAACCTGAAGGAATTCTATCGTCACCTCGGTCATTTCTTCGACGAACCATGGGCGTCGCTGCACTGGCGCGCCGAGGGAACGCTGGAATACTTTTGCCTGTTGTTCATCCCGGGGATGAAACCCTTCGACGTGGTGGAAGGCGATCGTGACTCGCACGTCCGGCTGCATGTCCGGCGCATGTTCATCACCGACAAAGCCGATCTGCTGCCGCATTGGCTGCGTTTCGTCAGTGGCGTGGTGGACACCGAGGACCTGCCGCTGAATGTTTCCCGCGAAATGCTGCAAACGACCCCGGTCCTCGGCCGCATTCGCAAGGCGTTGATCACCCGCGTGTTGGGCGAGTTGAAGACTCGCGCCAAGGACGCCGAGGACTACGCGAAATTCTGGGACAATTTCGGCGCGATCGTGAAGGAAGGCCTGTGGGAGGATTCCGAACATCGCAACGAAATCCTGCCGTTGACGCGGTTCCATTCGTCCGCCCAGGAGGGCGTCGTGTCGCTGGCGGATTACGTGTCACGGATGCAGGCGGGCCAAGACGCGATCTATTACCTGACCGGCGACAATATCGATGCGATGAAGGCGTCGCCGCAATTGGAAGGCTTCCGCGCCAAGGGCGTCGAAGTCCTGCTGATGTCCGATCCGATCGACAATTTCTGGC
The DNA here is from genome assembly GCA_937902425.1 of uncultured Acetobacteraceae bacterium. GTDB lineage: Bacteria > Pseudomonadota > Alphaproteobacteria > Acetobacterales > Acetobacteraceae > Rhodopila. The sequence continues at coordinate 23,265 of CALFNB010000592.1, forward strand.
CGGAGCGGAGCGATGGTTTCGAGGACAAGAAGTTCCTCGCGGTAACCCAGGCGGCGGGCGACTTCGGCAAGGACGATTCGCTGCCCGACATCTCGGTGTTGCTGGCGGCGATGAAAGAGGCTCTGGGTGAGGACGTGGCCGACGTGCGGGCGACCGGCCGGCTGACCGACAGCGCGGTCGTGCTCGCGGCGGATAACAAAGGCCCGGACCTGCAGATACAGCGCCTGATGCGCCGCGCCGGGCGCGCCATGATGCCGGCGCGGCCGATCCTGGAGGTCAACCCTCGGCACAAGCTGATCGAGGACCTTGTGTTGAAGCAAGACAACAAGGACCTGGTGAAGAATGTCGCCGAGACGTTACTGGATCTCGCCAAGGTGCAGGAGGGCGAGCCGCTGAAAGACGCGGCCGGATTCGCACGCAGGGTGAGCATGCTGCTGGCGGGAAGCCTGGCCGGGTAGCTGTCGCCGCGTTGTTCGTTTTCCATCATGGCCGTGGGTCGAGCCCGGCCATGATGGAAAACGCGTTAACCGCCCTGGCTCGACTGCCTGGCGCAGGCGGCGACATACGGCAGGAAATGCGCCACCGGCGGTGTGGCGAGGTCTTTGACCTTCGCCCCCTCGTCGAATCGGCGCAGCACTGTCGCGGCTTCCGCGAACGGGTTGGCCCGGTATTCGGAAAGTTCCGCCTCCGACATCGGGCCGCCCTGAAGCGCCAGGCTACGGACGCTGTCGCTGGACAACTTCGAGAAATAGTCCGGCTCAGCCGCGCACAGGTAACGTTTGGCGGCGACGTGCAGTCGCACCGGCTCCGTCACTTCCGGGCCGAACCATCGCATGAGCCAACGCCGGCCAAGCTCCTCGTGCATGTCGTCGATGCCGTCTTTGGCGGGATCATCGCCCAGATCATGGACCATATGGCCGATGTCGTGCAGCAGACAGGCGGTGATCAAGGCGGCATCGCAACCGGCCTGTTCGGCGAGCCAGGCAGCCTGTAGCGCGTGCGCGCGCTGGTTGACCGCCGAGAGGCCGTACAGCCGGTGCCCCTTACCCTCGATGATTTCGCTGATCATCGCTACCAGGTCCTGATCCATGCTCAACCACCCCCATTGGCCCAACTGGCCCATCTCCATTTGGCCCGCGCGAAGCCCTATCATACGCGAAGCCCTGTCATATATGAACTTTCGCCGAAACCTCGACCGAGGAGCCCACCAACATGATCGACCAGACCCTGGACTGCCTGACCGAAGCGGACGCCGGCGCGCTACCACTGCACACTGTTCGGCCCGCCGCGATGGAGGCATTTCTCGCCAGCCTGCCGGAGGCTCAGGCGACGTGGCTACGCGCGACGGGCTTCGCCGCGAAACCTGGTGAACTGCGCCTGCTTCCTGGGCCGGACGGTCTGAGCGGAGCGGTACTCGGTCTGGGCGAGGATCAATCGCCACACCTGTTTGGCGCGTTGCCCGCTGAATTGCCGGAGGGTTCCGTTTGGCGTCTGGCCTCCGGGGATCATGATGTTGCTTCCGCTGTTCTCGGCTTTGCTCTGGGAAGTTATCGTTACACGGGGGTTAAAGCAGCGGAGCGCCGGTTCGCGAAATTGATCGCGGGCCCGGATCAGGTTGAATCCCGATCGCTCGCCGCCGCGGCATGGATGGTGCGGGACCTGATCAATACGCCACCGAATTTGCTCGGTCCGGTGGAACTGGCGGACACCGCGCGTGCGCTGGGAACGCGGTATGGCGCGGCGGTGGAAATTGTCGAAGGCGCGGCGCTGGACGAGGGCTATCCAACGGTCGCGGCGGTTGGCCGAGGCTCCGCGCGGCCGCCGCGAGTGGTAACGATCCGATGGCGGGGCACCAAGGCGGATGACACGTCGCCCCTCGTTTCCTTGTGCGGCAAGGGGGTTTGTTTCGATACCGGTGGGTACGATCTGAAGCCGTCCGCCGGCATGCTCAGAATGAAAAAGGACATGGGCGGAGCGGCCGTGGCACTTGGAGTCGCTCGGCTGGCGATGGAGGCCGACCTGCCGGTCCGGCTCGTTATTCGAATCGGTTGCGTGGAAAATTCCGTGTCTGGCGGTGCGATGCGGCCCTCGGACGTGATCCGGACGCGCAGCGGTCTGACCGTGGAAGTAGGCAACACCGACGCCGAGGGCAGATTGGTGCTGTGCGATCTGCTGGCGGACGCTTCGGTCGAGAAACCATCGATTCTGTTTGACTTCGCGACGTTGACCGGGGCGGCGCGGGTCGCTCTGGGCCCGGATCTTCCCGCGCTTTTTTGTGACGATGACGCATGGGCGGGGACACTCTCCAGCGCTGGAATGGCGGTTTTCGATCCAGTGTGGCGGCTACCGATCTGGACCGGTTACGATGACTGGTTAAAAAGCCCCGTCGCCGACCTCAACAATGTCTCATCCAGGCCGCTCGCGGGCGCCATTGTTGCTGCTTTGTTCTTGAGACGATTTGTTACGAAAGGAATCATTTATGCGCATATCGACCTTTATGGATGGAACGATCAGGCCCGCCCAGGAAGGCCTGAAGGGGGAGAAGCGCAGTCCATGCATGCGGTTTTCGCGGCTTTGCGCCAGCGATTCGGTGGCATTGGGATGGCCGATCGATGAACATTCAGAAAGTTTTGCCATCAATTTGATAAAAAGGAATTTGAATCGTAATAAAGGTTGACAACAAGATATGGCGGAATTATATCGATCGCGGTCCGTGCCACCATTTCGTTTTGGCGCTAAAACAGGAAGGATGAAAAATGGCTGTAGCCGCATCGAATTCGGATCAACTGATCGGTGTTCTCCGCGACACCATCGTTGGGTTGGTCCGCCGCGACGGGGTTGATCTGTCGTCACGGCAACTGGGTGTGTTCCTGACCTGCTATCTGCGGGATGGCGGCCACACGGTCCGCGGTCTGGCGGCCGAGTTGAATGTGTCGAAGCCGGCGATCACCCGCGCGCTGGATCGGCTGGGTGAACTCGACCTCGCGCGCCGCAAGGTGGATCCGCTGGATCGCCGCAGCGTGCTGGTGCAGCGCACGCCGAAGGGTTCCGCGTTCCTGCGCGATGTGCACAAGATCATCGGCGAGTCAGTCAATCCAAAGAAGTCGTCCGCGAAAGAAGGCCGTCGCGCGGCCGGCTAATTTACAAAGCCTTCGCTCGCCGGTTCAATTGTTGGGTTGAGCCGGCGAGCCACTTCTGAAGTCCTCGCCGAACTACTTTATACGCGTTGCCTCCGACGCGACCGGTTCGGAAGCAGACCATAACACGGTTATAACGACCCCCTCGCCGCCGCGAACGCTCGCGGCAGTGCCGGCGCCAAATCCTCGGCGACCAGCCCAGTACCGACCTCCATTGCCGCGCGTCCGTGCAACCAGACACCGGCCAGCGCCGCTTCCCATGCGGCCACGCCCTGCGCCAGCAAGCCCGCGATCAATCCGGCCAGCACATCCCCGGCGCCCGCCGTGGCCAGCCAGGGCGGCGCCGAGGCGTTGATCGCCGCCGTCCCGTCCGGGCGCGCAACGATCGTGTCGGCGCCTTTGAGCAGCACCACGGCTTTGGTTCGCGCGGCGGCCTCGCGCACCGCGGCCAGGCGATCGTTCGGCAAGGCTCCAAAAGCACGCGTGAACTCGCCCGCGTGCGGCGTCAGAACGGCTGCGCCACGCAGCGCGTCCGGGTCTCCGGCGAAGGCCGTGAACAGATCCGCGTCCCCGACCACTGTTCGGCCCGCCGCGAGCAACCGCGGAAAGATCTTCCGCGACCACTCAGGGCCAAGCCCAGGGCCGCAAACCCAGACGGCGCGGCGGCGATCGGCGAGCAGATCGGGGAGTGACGCGTCGGAAACGAGAGTGCCCGGCGTGCCGGCTCGGTAGACCTCGGCTGAGCCCAGAGCCGCGATCGTTACAAGGCCGGCGCCCGCTCGCCGCGCGGCGTCGGC
>CALFNB010000593.1 GCA_937902425.1 uncultured Acetobacteraceae bacterium
GCCCGGGTGGGACTTGCACCCACGAGGTGATCGCGCCGTTCGGGGCGCACCGGATTCCCACGGAAAGGCAAGAATTCTGAATGCTTCGAGCGATGTATGATCCTTGCCTATCCGATTAACACAGACACCTACCAGAGGTAGTGTCTTTCTGGACAGGGTCTGAGTCCGCTCGTTGCGCAAAAACGCCAGTTACATAAAGACACCGACCTATGCCGAGCTATATTCAGGCAAGTGGGCGCACCCCACATGTAGTGTGTGTCTGTGTTAACCGGATAGGCAAGGTATGATCGAACGTCCACACTTTCTTCTCCGTGTTGAAAAAACTTACTTGCCGAGGTTCTGGCGCCACCGTCCCAACACCGGAGTACAGTGACGGTTCAGCCCAACGATGCGTGCATGCCACATGGTCAGGCCCGAGCAAGACGAAATCACCGCGGCGCCCCGCGCACGATCACACAGCCGCCGTCGCGAACAATCCCGCGATCGCGTCCTGCGCTTCCCGCTGTATCCGCTTCAGATGCTCATCATCCCGGAAACTTTCGGCATAAATTTTATAAACGTCTTCCGTCCCGGACGGCCGCGCGGCGAACCAACCGTTCTCCGCGATCACCTTGATCCCGCCAATCGGCGCGCCGTTACCAGGAGCGGCATTCAAGATCGCGCGTATTGGTTCACCGGCGAGTTGCCTCATGCCAAGCTGCTCGGGCGTGAGATCCTTCAACAACGCCTTCTGCGCGGATGTCGCCGGCGCGTCGATCCTCTCGTAGAACGGCACACCCAGTTCGCGCGTGAGATTATTGAAGACCTCGCCAGGATCCCGCCCAGTACGCGCGGTGATTTCGGCGGCGAGCAGTCCGGGGATGAACCCGTCCTTGTCTGTCGTCCAAACCGAGCCGTCTCGCTTCAGAAACGATGCCCCGGCGCTCTCCTCCCCGGCGAACCCGAGCGAGCCGCCGAGCAGGCCATCGACGAACCATTTGAATCCGACCGGCACCTCGACCAGCACGCGGCCAAGTTTCGCGGCGACGCGATCGATGATGCCGCTGCTGACGATGGTCTTGCCGACACCGCCGCCTCCGCCCCATCCTGGACGATGACCGAACAGATACGAAATGGCGGTCGCGAGGTAATGATTGGGGTTCATCAGTCCACCCGAGCGGGTCACGATGCCGTGCCGGTCGGCATCCGTGTCGTTGGCGAAGGCAATGTCGAATTTGTCGCGGATGGCGATCAGACCCGCCATCACATCGGGCGAGGAGCAGTCCATGCGGATTTTGCCATCCCAGTCGACCGTCATGAAGCGGAACGTCGGATCAACCGCGTCGTTGACGATCGTCGCCCTGATACCGTAACGATCGATGATCGGTCGCCAGAAGTGGACACTCGCGCCACCCAATGGATCGATGCCGATGTTGACTCCGGATGAGCGGATCAGGTCCATGTCGACAACACTCGCGAGGTCGCCAACATAGGGTCCGACGAAGTCGTGACGGTGAACGCGGGGCGATTCGCGGGCTCGCTCGTAAGGCATGCGAAGCAGCCCGCGCAGATTATTTTCGAGCAGTGCGTTCGCGGTGCGCTCGATCCAGGAGGTCACGCCGGTATCGGCCGGTCCGCCGTTCGGCGGGTTGTATTTGAAGCCGCCGTCCTCGGGCGGATTGTGCGACGGGGTGATGACGATCCCGTCGGCGAGCCCGCTGTCACGGTTCTTGTTGTATGTCAGGATCGCATGCGAAATCACCGGGGTTGGCGTGTAGCCGTCATGCGCGTCGATCATCGCATCGACGTCGTTCGCGGCGAGCACCTCAAGCGCGCTGGCCAAAGCCGGCTCGGACAGCGCGTGCGTGTCGATGCCGATGAACAGCGGGCCGGTGATGCCGGCGCCATGCCGATACTGGCAAATCGCCTGAGTGATCGCCAGGATATGCGCCTCATTGAAGGCGTTATCGAGCGCCGAGCCACGATGGCCCGAAGTGCCGAACGCGACGCGTTGCGAGGCGACCGCGGGGTCGGGTTTCCGCGCGAAATACGCCGTCACCAGGCGGGGAACATTGATCAGCATCGAGGCTTCGACGGGCTTGCCCGCGCGTGGGCTCACTTGGACAGCCATGGCGTCCCCTTTCTTTCATCGGCGCCGATCAACAGGCCCGACATCGTGAGGAACGTAAAGGTGGTCAGGCTATTTTGACACCGGCGCGACGCGATGACCCAGGATGATCAGGCTTCCTCGCCGCGCAGGAAATTGACCTGCCAGTCCATTTCATGCACCGACAAAGGAAAGCTGTTGCCAGGCCCAGGTTTGAGGGCCGCGCCAGGCGAAAGTCCGGCCAGTAGTACCTGCATCGCGTAGCCAACCTGCATCGTGAATCCGGCTTTCCATGTCAGGCTCACCAAGCCCTTCGCACTGCGCAATGTCGCCGCGCGGCGAACCGCCGGCAGTGGCACGTCCGCTGCCGCCGCGAGCATCACCGCGGCTTTCCGCGCATCCCCGTCCCGCGCCGCCGCCAGCAAATCGGCTTCCGTCGGTGAGGTCGGGTCGTCCGCCGGCGCCGCTTCGGGAGTCCCATGCAGCCGCGCGCACACGCGTGCCCGCAGGTCAGCGGCCAAAACCGGGTCGAGGTCGCCGCGCGCGGCCAGCACTTCCAGCAGGTGGTCGGCGACGATGCACGACAGCAATCTCACCGACGGGTCGGACAGGACGGGCCGGCGGACCAACGGATCGTGCCAGTCCGGATGCTCGACCGAACGCTCCACCAGCGCATCGAGGGTCGCTTCCCTGATCTGCGCCGAGCCGTTCATCAGTAGCGCGAGGACAGCGTCGTCGGTGCCACCCGATGCCAGGGCGTCACTGACGGCGGCGTCGATCGCCGGCCGCCGAGCCACCGCGACGCCGGTACCAGGCGATGGCGCGGCCGCCACCAAAGACACCAGATCGTCCGAGGTCAGCAACGGCGAAAACCGGATGACCGGTTCACTCACCAGCATCTCGGCGTCGTTCGCAAGCCGCAGGATGATGGCGCGCGGCGCCTCGGGCAGGTCCTTGACCACTTCGGCGATGGCGGCGCGTACCCGCACGGTCTCATCCTCGGCCAGCGCGGTCAGCGTATCCAAAGTCTGCCGCCTTAGGCGCGTCTGGGCGGTGACGGACAGCGCCGGGACCAGCAAGGCGAGTTTCCGGGCGACCAGCGCGCGGACCCGCTCATCCACATCGCCGGCCAGCGTGGCATTGGTCTCGGCGGGGGTCGCTGGGTTCAACGCCAGCGATGCCCGCACCGTCACGGATGCGTCGCTCGCCAACGCGTGCAAAACCTCCGGCGGTGTGTCCGGGTGCGCACCGAGGCGCACGCGCGTGGCTTCCCGCGTTGGTTCCACGGGGACCATCTCAAGGCCCCTTACGCAGCGAAACGCGCCAGTGGCCACGACCGCCGCGTTTGACCTCATACATCGCCCGATCGGCGCGGAGCATCAGGCTGTCGAGCGTTTCCCCGTCCCCAGGCTCCTTGCTCGCGATTCCAATCGACATCGTCACACTGGGCAAATCCGGCCCGGTCAGCTCCGCCAGTTCACGCGGCACCGCGTCGCGCAAATGCTCCGCGCGCTCCGCCGCCGTCATATGATCGGCGCCATTCAACCAGATCGCGAACTCATCGCCTCCGAGGCGCGCGATCAGATCGGCGGGACGGAACGTCTTGCGCAACAAGGCGGCGGTGCACCGCAACACGTCGTCGCCCGCTTCATGACCCAACCGGTCGTTGACCGGCTTGAAGTGGTCGAGATCGGCGAACATGAGGGTACTGGGCTGGTTATCGCGGTCCTGGCGGGCGGCGTGACGCTCGACCTCCTCCAGGAACGCGCGCCGGTTGAGCAGGCCGGGGAGCGGGTCGGTGCGCGCCTGCTGGGTCATGTCGAGCTGGATGGCCTCCCGCTCCAGGGCCATCCGGCACAAATGCGCGGCCGAGCCCACGAGATGGCTGTCGTCGCCATCCCAGATGCGCTCGTCGGGGCGTCGCCACGTGACGAGGACGGCTTTCACCCCGAACCGCGTATCGCAGGCCGCGATCAGCACGGGACGGAAGTTGATGATGGTGGCCACCGGGCTGCTGGTGCCCGGCAACCGCGGCTGAACCGGCGGAGACTGCTGGCCCGCGACCCGCGCCACCGCCTCCGCGCCCGTGCCGATGGCATGCGCGACGAGCGCGGGTTCCTGGTTCGTGGCGGCGATAACGACGGCCGCGCCTTCCGCGCCGACCGCGTTCGCCAGCCCGTTGAGCAGTGCCTCCATCATGCTCGTGGAGTCGATTTCCTCTCCCATGCGCCACAGGATGTGATCCAGCACCTCCGCCCGGCGCAGCGCGCTGGCCATGTAGGCTGTCTGACCGTCGGTTTCGGTCATGTCGATCCCGACGCCGCGCGCACCGGTGACCCGGCCGGCCGCGTCGCGGATCGGCGCCGCGCAGAACGTCAGACAGGCGGTGCCGCCGTCGCCGCGTTTCAGCCAGGCGTGACGGTGGCGGACCTTGGCGGTGACACGAAATGGGTCAAAAGCGGCCTCCCCCGCTTCCGCGAGCACCGTGGCGGAGGGCTGTCCGATCAGCGTGCCGGCGGCCCAATCGAGGGCGGGGTCGGGCGTGATCAGGGTGAAGCGGCCCCACTCGTCGGTCTCAAAGGCGAAATCGGCGGTCAGGTTGATCAGTTCCCGCCAGCGCTGGCGGCTGTCGATCAGGGCGCCCTGCAGCACCTCGGCCGGTGTGGCGGCGAGCAGGGGGACGAGGGTGGCGCGATCGTTCATGCCGCGGCGATCCTGGAGGCGAGATACCGCATTAGCCACGCAATGGATTAACAAGGTGTTAGCAGCGGGTTTCGCCGATGCGGATTATTCCAGGGCGCAGGGTGGGGGCGCCGGGTGGGGGCGCGGGGTGGGGCCGGGGCTTGCTGGCCGGGGGCCGAGTCAGTATGAACGCGGCCTGACGCGTTTCCGGGCTGCTGTAGCTCAGTGGTAGAGCACTCCCTTGGTAAGGGAGAGGTCGAGAGTTCGATCCCCTCCAGCAGCACCAGTCTTTTCTGTGATTCGGGCGGGTGGTTTTCGGTGCCAGTGGCCCCGTTTATAGGTCACACCATGGAACGGGCGGGATGGCACGGATGAGGAACCTGGATGCTCACTGTCCCCGAAGCTTAGGACCCGTCAGGAATCAACCGCTCTATCTGAGCGATTGTTTGGCTTGATCGTATAATTCCATTCCGCATGGAATTCGGCCCGAATGATGTTGATCGCATCCATCT
>CALFNB010000594.1 GCA_937902425.1 uncultured Acetobacteraceae bacterium
GGATCGTGGCCTGAGGGTTCGCCACCATCCAGGACCAGGCGTCCTGCCGCGCCGTGATGGCGGCCGGGTCGGTGAGCGGCGCCGCCAGCCACAAGCCCAGAAGCCGAGCGCCCGCCGGTGTCACGGTCTGTTTGACCGCGGCCAGCAGAGTATGCAGGACGCCGCCGTCTCGGGCGCGATGAATTTCGAGGCTGGCGCGGGTCGCGGCATCCATCGCCATCACTCCGGCGTCACCCATCGGCACCGGCCGCGCCAGTCTGGGCAGCGCCCCTGCCTGGGTCGAGCGCACGTAATCGACCGCAAGCATGGCCGCCACGGCCTCGGCGTCGTTGAATGCACCGAACGCGTCGATGCTGGCAGTCTGAAACAGCTCGGCCAGTCGCCGACGAGCGACCAACGGCGGCGACGGCACGGTCTCGGGGCCGCGGCGCGAGGCCCATTCGCCAAGCGGCAACGTTTCGGGAGCGATGATCTCCGCCGGTTCGAGACGGCCGAGCAATGCCGGCAAATCGGCGGGCGAAAGCGCGGCGGTTTCAAACACCCCGGTGGAAATATCGAGCCAGGCCGCGCCCACGACGCTGTCCAGTCCGCGGGTCAACGCCAGCAGCAGATTGGGCTGGCCGGCTTCCAGCAGCGCTTCCTCAGTGAGCGTGCCGGGCGTGATCAGGCGGACGATCTCTCGCCTTATGGGGATTTTGGGAGACGCGCGGGTCTTCGGATCCTCCATCTGTTCCGCGACCGCGACGCGATAACCGCGGCGGATCAGGCGGGCGAGATAGGCCTCGGCGGCATGCTTCGGGACGCCGCACATTGGGATCGGGACGCCGTTGTGCTCGCCGCGGTGGGAGAGAACGATGTCGAGCGCGGCGGCCGCGGCTTCGGCGTCGGAAAAAAACAGCTCGTAGAAATCGCCCATGCGGAAGAACAGGAGCGCGTCGGGGTGCGCTTCCTTGGCCGCGAACCATTGCGCCATGGCGGGCGTGGCGCCAGCCGAGGCCGCGGGTTGAGAAGTCTGGGCGGGCATTCGGTTCCAATCGTCACGGTTTTGCCGGGCCGGACCGTCTATACCAGCACCGTGCCCTGCCACGTCATGGCCCGGCCTGGCCGCGCCATGCGAAACAGTCTAAAACATCGGTCCGCGATTCGCCGCGCCGCCGTCGATCGTGATGATCGTTCCGGTCGTGTAAGCGGAAATATCCGACGCGAGGAACGCGACCATCACGCCGATTTCCTCCGGCGTGCCAGCGCGGCCCATCGGCAGCGGCTTCATCAGCTCCTCCCACTTGTTCTCGTCGCCCAACCGGTCCTGGGCGCGCGTCTTCATGATCGTGATCAGGCGGTCCGTGGCGATCGCTCCCGGATTGATGCCGACGACCCGCAACCCGTCATCGCCCGCCGAGCCGCCGAGCGCCTTGGTGAACGCCATCAGCGCCGCGTTGCCGGTCGAGCCGGCGATATAAGTCCGGTCCAGCTTCTCCCCGGCCACACCGAGCACGTTGATGATGACACCCTGGCGGCGCGATTTCATTTCGCCATAGAACCGGCGGCACATGTTGATATAGCCGAACACCTTCAGGTCCCACGCCTGGCGCCAGCGATCCTCGGTGATTTGCTCCAGGTTGCCGGCCGGAATCGCGCCCGCGTTGTTGACCAGAATGTCGATGCCAGGGTGTTCCACGACCAGCTTGTCAACGTTGCGCGAGTCGGACAGATCGTAGGCGTGCACATGAACACTAACGTTCCACCGGCTCAGGATCTTTTGCCGTGCGACATCGAGGTCAGCCTGCGTACGAGAAACCAGAATGACATTGACCCCTTCCGAGGCCAGCGCCTCCGCACTGGCGAGCCCAATGCCCTTGGACGCTCCGGTCACCAACGCCGTCCGCCCATGCAGATTGAGTTCCATCGTTGCCTCCTTATTTCAGACCGTCAGATATCGGCTGCGAATTTCCTGTTCCTCGGCGCGGAACCGCTCCGGCGTCGCGCCGTACACCATCCGGCCTTTGACCATCACGTGCAATTCATCCGCGACCGCCTCGGCGAGTTTCATGTTCTGCTCGACCAACAGAATGGTCACGTTTTCATCGCGCAGTTTGCGGATCACCCCGGCGAGTTCGCGCACCACCAACGGTGCCAGTCCCTGACTGGGCTCATCCAACAGCAGGACCTTCGGATCGGAGACCAGAGCGCGAGCGATCGCCAGCATCTGCTGCTCGCCGCCGGACAGATTGGCACCGCGATTGCGCGCGCGTTCCCGCAGCGATGGAAACAGTGCCAGCAATCTGGGCAATGGCCAGGCCCGCGCGGGGACTCGTTCCGCGACTTTGATGTTCTCGATGACTGTCAGATCGGGGAAGATCAACCTTCCCTCGGGCACATAAGCGACGCCGGCGCGCGCCACCTGATGCGGCCGCCAACCGGCGATGTTGATCCCACCCAGTTCGATCGAGCCGCCGCTTGGCGGAACCAGTCCCATCACCGTCCGTAACGTCGTACTTTTGCCGACACCGTTGCGGCCTAACAGAGCGATGATGCGGCCGTCAGGCACTTCCAGATCGACGCCTTGCAAAATATGGCTGGCACCGTAATGCGTGTTGAGACCCTTGATGACCAGCATCAGGCGAAGCCTCCGAGATAGGCGTTTTGCACGCTCTCATCGGCTTTTACCGTTTCGGGGTCGCCGTCCGCGATCACCGACCCGCGGTGCAGCACGGTAATTTTGTGGGCCAGCCGGAACACGACCTCCATATCATGTTCCACCAGGAGAACGGTCAGCCCGGCCGAGGCGAACAGCGACGCCAGCACCTCCACCGCCTGAGCGGTTTCCTCGACCGACAGGCCCTGTGTCGGTTCATCCAGCAGCAACAGCCGAGGTTGTTGCGCCAACGCCATGGCCACTTCCAGCAACCGTTGGTCGCCATGCGACAACAATCCGGCCGGACGATCCGCGACATGGGTCAGTCCGAGCCGTTCCAGCGCCGCGTCGCCTCGTTGCGCGGCGCCGTGGAACACGCCGCTTCCGCCCAACGGCAGCCACCGTTTCCCTTCCCTCGCCTGGGCCGCGAGCCGTGTATTGTCGCGCGCCGACATCTCCGGGAACAGCGACGTCAACTGAAACGTTCGGGACATGCCACGCTGGCACCGCACGTGCGCGGGTAATGCCGAGACGTCCTGGTCCGCGAAACGCACGCTGCCTTCGGTGGCTTTGACGACCCCGGTGATCAGATGAAACAGGCTGGTCTTGCCGGCGCCGTTGGGTCCAATGACCGCACGCACTTCTCCGGCGTCGATCCGCATCGTGACGTGGTCGACCGCCACGATGCCGCCGTAACGTTTGGTCAGATCGTCCAGTTCAAGCAGCGCCATCAGGCCGCCTTTTTCCCGAAGCGCGACAGGATCAGGCCCCAGATCCCTTCCGGCATGAACAGCACGAACAAGACGAAGATCACCCCGAAGAACAAAGCCCATGAGTCGGTGTACGAAGACAACTGCTGTTGCATGTAAAGGAAGAATACCGCACCGAGCACCGGCCCGATCAACGTGCCGGCGCCGCCGACGATGACCATGATAAGCACCTGACCGGACAACAGCCAGAACAGCAACTCGGTGTTCGCGAACCCGGCGAATGGCGCATAAAGCGCCCCCGCCAGCCCGGCGAAGCCAAAGGAAATGGCAACGATCGCGATCTTGTAACGGCGCGTGTTGTAGCCAAGCGCGATGGTTTTCGCCTCATTCTCCCGGATGCCGCGCAGCACCGCGCCGAATGGCGATCGCACGAGTTCGCGGCAAAACACAAAAGTGCCAAGCAGGCACGCCAGCGTCAGATAATAGAATCCCGCCTTGGTACTCCACCAGGTGACTCCGAACGGTCCAGGATTCCGTGGAATACCGGCGAGGCCGTCGGAGGCTCCGGTAACCGGGGTCCATTTGAATGCCACCGCGTACAGAAGTTGCGCATACGCAAGGGTCAGCATCGAGAACGACACGCCGGTGGCCTGCGTGCACACCCACCCAACGCCAATCGCGACGAGCCCTCCCAGCAAGCCGGCCAGCAGCACCGCGCAAGGCAACGGCATGCTGGTGTGCAGCAGAAAGTTTCCGCTGGCATAAGCGCCAAAGCCATAAGCCGCCGCGTGGCCAAATGAAATCAACCGCGCGTAGCCGACCATCAGATCGAGACTCATGGCGAACAGACCGAGGATCAGGGCCTCGGTCAGCAGCGTCATCGCGTATGGCGGCAGGCCAAACGGCAGCAATGCCAGCAGCGCGGCGACGGCGATCAGGAAACGCATCCGTTACGCCTCCTTGCCGAGCAAACCGCCGGGCCGGACGACCAGTACCGTGACCATGATCAGATACATGAACGCCAGCGCGAAGTCGGGAAAATAGTAAGTCCCGAACACCTGCACGAACGCCACCAGCACGGCGCCGATCAATGACCCGAGGAAACTGCCCATCCCGCCGATGATGACGATCACAAACGTGTCGATCACCGCGTTCGGCGCCATGCCGAGCGATGCGGTCACCAATGGCGCGGCCATCACTCCGCCAATCCCGGCAAGCCCGCAGCCAATGCCAAACACGGCGGAGCGGACCAGACGAACATCGGTGCCAAGCGCATGCACCATCTCGGCGTTCTGCGACGTGGCGCGGATGAGCAGGCCAAGACGGGTCCGCTCCAGGAACTGCCAGATCACCACGGCGACAACGATGCCGGCACCGACCAGGAACAGCCGGTAGACCGGGAACGGCTCATCCAGAATGAAGACGATGTCGGACAGACTGTCCGGTGGTTTCACCTGTAACGCTTCGACGCCCCAGATCAGACGGATGACTTCCCCCATGATCAACGTCAGGCCGAACGTCACCATCAGGAACGCGTGACCATCGCGACCGTAGAGCTGGCGCAAAATGCCCAGTTCGAATGCCGCGCCGAAAGCTCCGACGAGTATTGGCGCGACGATCAGCGCAGCCCAGAAGTTGCCCGTCCAGTGCACGGTGGAGTAGCCGACGTAGGCGCCCAGCATGAAGAAGGCACCATGGGCGAAGTTGACGATGCGCATGATGCCGAAGATCAACGTCAGGCCGCAGCCGAGGAAGAACAGCAGCGCGGCCTGTGACAGCGCGTTGAGACACTGGGTGACCAGGAACGGCAGAAAATCCATCAACTGTCGTAGGTCATCTGACGGCAGGCGGGCGTAACCTGATCGGCGGGGAAGGTGGCGATCAGGTCAGGAATCGGCTCTTTAAATCCTTCCTTTTGCACGACCTTCACCATGAAACCTTTTTGCACGCCCTGATGATCGCAGGCTCGCATCGTCACCCTGCCCTTGATGCTGTCGATTTCCACGGTTTCCAAGGCCGGCCGCAGCTTATCCGCGTCAATGCCGCCGGCTTTCTCGATCCCGGCTTGCAGCACCTGGCAGGCCTGCCATTGCTCACCCTCGAACACATCAGGCACGTTGCCATACTCCTTCTTCCACGCCGCGACGAACTGGGCGTTGGCCTCACCCGGGAAGGTGAAGGTGTAACGGGAACCGCCGATCAACCCGATCGCCGCGTCCCCCACCGCATGGATGCTGTTCAGATCGACAATCTCGGTCAGGAGTTGCACCTTATCGCCCAACCGGTACTGCCTGGCCTGCGACAGAAAGGCGTTGTTATCGTCCCCTTGCATTACGATGTAGCAGGCATCGGCGCCGGATTGCCGGATTTTCGTTATGTAGGTGGAAAAATCCTTGGTGCCGATCGGCGAATAGACATCGGCGATGAAATTCTTGCCGGATTTCTTAACCTCGTCCTTGAATACGCCGATGCTGTTCCGTCCCCAGGCGTAGTCCATGCCAATGGCGTAAAAGTTTTTGAAGTCCGCCTGGCGCAAGTACAACGCGACCGCGCGAGTTCCCATCGGTCCCGAGGTGTTGGCGCGGAAGAAATTGGGTACAAAGGACTCGCCGGTCAGCCGGCCGTCGCCGTTATCGGACGACATGAAGATCGCGTTCCACTCGGCGAGCTTCGGTACCACTGCGAGCGCCTCCGAACTCAACGTCATGCCGAACAACAACCTGCAACCGTCGCGCTCCACCACATCCTGTGCCTTGCGCACCGCGGTAGCGGGATCGCCACCGGTATCCTGAGCGTAGAGCTTGATTGGCCGGCCTAGCAGTCCACCTTTCGCGTTGACGAATTTGATCCAGAACTCGGCACCCCGCCGCATCTGTTCGCCAACCTCGCCCCCTGGTCCGGTCAGCGCGCAGGGCATGCCGATCTTGATCGGCTCATCGCCCAATGCGTGACGCAGCACGACGGGCGACGCCAGAGTCGCACCGAGCAACGTACGGCGTGAAAAGCCGGATGTTCCGGTCATTGGAAGTCCTCCCTCAACGTGGTTGGTTCAGTCCACTTCGACGGTCTTGAAGTCCGCCGGCACGATGATCTCGAGCAGTTCGACGTCCGCTGAATAATCGAGAACCGTGTGTTTAATGCCCGGCGGCTGCAGCCAGCAGGATCCGGCGGACATCATCTGCACCCCTTCACCCTCGAACTCATTCTTGACCCAGCCCTGTAGCACGTAAATCAACTGCAGCTCCGGTTCGTGGAGATGCCGCTTGCGGACTTCATCGGTACATGGAGACAGCAACCGGATCACATGCGCCTGGCACAGTCCACCGCTGGCGGCGGCAATGCCCAGATCGCGATACAACGCATAGGACCGCAACCCGTCCCGCTTGAAGTCGGCGTCGTTCAGGTGGCTGACCGTGAAGCGTTGCGTGGGGGCCGCCGCCTTCAGCCGAGACGCCGCCACCTTGCGCCGCGGCGGTGCCGCCACACGCGGGCGCCTGCTCGGCGCGCGTCGTGCGGCCGGTGCGCGAGCCACTGCTTTCTTGGCTGGTGCCCTTGTGGCGGCCTTCTTCATCGCCGTTTTCGCCCGGGCCTTCACCGCCGTTTTGCGCGTGGGCGCGGCGGCCTTCTTCTTGACCGCGGCCTTTGCCTTGGCCGTTGCCTTGGGCGCGGCTTTCCTGGATGCGGTTTTCTTCCCGGCGCTCTTACGGCCGCGTACGGTCCTTGCCATGTCGTTTCCTCCTGACGCCTGGTCAGTATCCACGCTTTGTCATACGTCATTCAAGAGGCGCGGACAAAACTGATCGCCGACGGGCTGCCGGTGCGCGCGACGACGCCCATCGGCCGCGGGATACCCGTCGCGGTATCGATACGAAATCCGGTGATGTCGTCGCTGTCCTGATTAGCGGCATAGAGTCGTTCCCCTGTCAGATCCAAAGTGAAGAACCGCGGCCGCCGTCCACCGGTCGGTGTGTTTCCGACATAAGTCAACCGGCCAGTGCCAGGCGTTACCTGGAACAATACGACGCTGTCCTGTCCGCGGTTCGACACGTACAGAAAGCGCCCGCACGGGCTCGCCGTGATCTCCGCTGTCGTGTTGCGGCCCTCATGCCCGCCCGGAATCGTGCTGATCACCTGCGCTTCGGTGGCATGGCCCGCGTTCCACTCAAATACCGTCACGGTCGAATCAAGCTCGTTGTTTACGTAAAGGATGGGCAACGACGGATGGAACGTCGTATGCCGCGGTGCGGCGCCGGGCTTCGAGGCGATCGATGCCTGCTCGGTCGGTTCCACCCGTCCGGCCGAGAATCGGAACAGGAACGTCTTGTCGAATCCTTTGTCCGGAACGATCACATACTCCCCGGACGGGTCGAAAATCACCGCATGCGGATGTGACGATGACTGTTGCACGGGATCCGGCCCCGGCGTACCGGTCAACGTAACGAGTTGACTGACCTGGGCCAACCGCCCGTCAGCTTCCAACGGCATCACCGCGACTGTGCCAGTGCCGTAATTGCCGACAACCAGAAATCGCTCGGACGGGTCGAGAGCGCAGTCAACGGGATTGTTTCCCTGGCAATCAATTTGATTGAGCAACGTCAATCGGCCGCTGGAACGATCCACCGAAAACGCACTCAACAGGTTTCGGCCGCCATGCACGGAGTAAAGCACCGACTGATCCCGCCGCAACGTAAACAATGAGGGGTTCTCCAATCCACCGACACGC
Source organism: uncultured Acetobacteraceae bacterium (assembly GCA_937902425.1). Taxonomy (GTDB): domain Bacteria; phylum Pseudomonadota; class Alphaproteobacteria; order Acetobacterales; family Acetobacteraceae; genus Rhodopila. Next base: position 8,069 of record CALFNB010000594.1, read on the forward strand.
TGCACTTCGGTCCATTGGTCTTCCGTGTTGTTCACGCGGTAAACCCGGATCCCATCACCTCGGCCGTCGCGATCCGCGGTCGTGTAGCAGCCAACATATGCGAACATCTGCTTTCTCCTTGGAGCGGATTACGCGGCGACCTGGTCCATGATCAGCCGCGGCATCGCCTCATCCGCGCCGATCGGTCCCAAATCGTGCACCGGCGGCCAATGCGTACCTCGTTGGGCACGTTCCTGAGCGATAAGGAACGGTAAATCCTTTGTCGCATGAGCGCCCTCGTTGACCAGATAGCCAACGACCGCGACAACGTGACCGCGGGAACCGGCCAAAGCTTCAGCCACGAACGGCGCCTCCTGCAGAAACGCGATGCGAACCCAGCCAAAACGGCCTCCGGTTTCAAGTGCCGCGGCATGTCGGCGCAACGCTCTCGCCCGCCCAGTAGCTTGCGATGAGCCATGACCAACCAGAAGAACGGAGAGAGATTTCGGATCGGTACCGAACATTTCACAATGACGCATCAGGCGGCATTCGATCAATGCCGCGATGCCGTCATGCAGACCGACCGGTGGACAAAATCGGACCACGCGCGACGGGGACGCAAGCGGCAGGAGCACATTGGGAATGGCGATCCTGGTGAAATATCCATCATCTAGGAAAAACGGTACAACGTGAACAACCGGCGCGGTCAGGGCCGCGAACGCCGCGGCCACGTTCGGCTCACCGAACAGCACGCCGACTGCGACCTCACCGAAGTGGCCGGACTGACGGATGACCTCGGCATGGGCGAAAAGCGGACGTACGGCATCCGGCAGGATCGTGGAGCCATGACCGACCAGCAGCAGCGCGTCCCGTTTGAACACCGATGCCTCCTCGTACCGAGCACATTGCGGCAAACTGGTTGCCAGGACAACCACCGAGGATTACACGGCCTCGATGAACGCGCGGCATGAGGCATTCGCTAAGTTTGTTGCTACTCTTGGGCGAGGCCCAGGACGTTCGCGCGCGCTGACGCGGGAAGAAGCGCGCGAAGCGTTTGGGATGGTGTTGCGGCGGGAGGCTGATCCGTATCAGATCGGTGCGTTCCTGATGTTGTTGCGTTTTCGTGGCGAAGATGCTGACGAAATATCCGGTATGGTGGAGGCGGCGCGGGACGCGATCAACTGGCAAGGACCGCGTGTCGATCTCGACTGGCCATCTTATGGAGCCGGCCGCACGCGGGGTGCGCCGTGGTTTCTGCTATCCGCGCTGGCGCTGGCCCGGGCCGGCACGACCGTATTGATGCACGGGTCAAACGAATATTCCGCTGGCATTCCTGTGGCCACCGGTCTTGCGGCGCTGGGACCTGAGCCCGATCGGTTTACGTATTTGCCGCTGGCGTCGTTGTCGCCCGCGATGGATGACTTGTTACGAATGCGCCGCCTGTTTGGCTTGCGGTCACCGGTCAATACTGTCGCGCGCCTGCTCAATCCTGGGAATGCCGCCGCTGGGGTCGATGGCGTTTTCCACCCGCCCTATCTCGCGGTCCATCTGGGCGCCGCTGAGCTTCTCGCCAGACAACGATTGTTTGTCCTGAAAGGCGGCGGTGGCGAGGCGGAACGGGTACCGCTGAAGGCAACGACGGGTTGGCTTTGGGACAAGAGCCACGGTCGGTTGGAGATCGCGCTGCCAGCGTGGCAAGGCCTGCCTCCACTGACACCGGCTGCCGATTCACCCGAGTTGCTGGCTTCGGTCTGGCGCGGTGAGGTCGCGCCACCGACTGTTGTCGCGACCGTCATCGCGACCATTGGGTTGGGTGTGCTCGCGCTGGGTTGGGCAACGTCAGCCGAGGCCGCCGACCGTGACGCGGAACGAATTTGGCGAGACCGGCTGCCGGTTTAGCTCAATTGCGGCAGGGCGGCCGCGGCCAGGGCATCCGTTGTCGTGCGCCAGACATGGGGCTTGCCCAGAACGTGATGCAGCGCGTCGCGCAGGTAACGAATGCGATGCGCCTGACCCGTGATCCAGGGATGCAGTGTTAAATTGAAGACGTTGCCACCTTCGGCGTGCAGGACTTCAAATGCCTCGACAATGTTCGCTTGCCAAACCGGCGCTGTGACCTGGCGCAACCACATGCATTCAAGGTCATTCCATTCCGGCTGCGGAGGCAATGCCAGCAGCCTGCCGCCGAGCAGATACGGCCTGTCGTCGTTGGCCCAGTCGGTGGTGTACTGAAATCCGGCTTCGGTCAGCAGCGCGGGGGTTTCGGCGGATTCGTTAAAGTCTTGCCCACACCAGCCCGTGGGAGTTTGCCCGATCGCCGCGGCGACACCGTCTCGGGCGGCGATGATGGCGCCGCGCTCGTCTTGCATCCGGCTGGTGATCCGCCGGGAAGCGTAATCACCGTGCGCCATGAAGCATGAGTCGCGCCGCAGCAACGCATCGACCAGTTCGGGATATCGTTTCGCCGCCTCGGTTCCCAGTGCCACACTCGGCTTTATGTCAAAGCGGTCGAGCACGTCCAGGATGCGGAAGATACCGACACGCGCACCATAAAGCCGGTGGCTCCAGGTCAGCCAATCGGGGAAGAACCGACCCAACGGCGAAACGATCCGCGGATCGGGGCTTTCACCCTCGGGGGGAGCGAGCTCCCAGTAATCCAGCATCAACGTCACGGTGAAGGCCACGCGCGCACCGCCAGGCCAGATGAACCGCGGCGCATCGGGCAAAGCACGGAACGGATAATGCGCGTGATCCATGCCGGGTTCGCGGGTCTCGTTGACCGGAGGCACCTTGGCGGCCACGAACTCAACCATTGGCGGACTCCCGCGCGGCGAGGTGCGACTCCAGCAACGGCAGATAGTTCGCGTTATACCAATCGACGATCGTGCAACCCGTGGTTTGCCACACGCCCTGGTGCGACAGGATGTACTCGAACGCGGAGCGGATCGCGCGCAGCCGGTGCGGCTGGCCGACCCAATAAGGATGCAGCGCGACGCACATCACGCGGCCTTGTTCGGCACCTTCGGCATAAACGGTGTCGAAATGATCCTTGATCTGCTGAGCGAACGCGTCCGCCTCTTCGCCGCGCCGGTGCAGAATGACGTCGTTGAGATCGATCGTGTAGGGGATCGACAGCAGCTTGCCGGATTTGACATTCAGCGGAAACGGCTGGTCATCGTGGTAAAGATCGGCGGTGTAATCGTAGCCGCACTCCGCCGCCAGATCGAACGTATTCAGTGTATTGGTGATCGCCGGGCTGAACCAGCCGCGTTGCTCTCGGCCCGTCAGCCGCCGATGGATCTCGCGGCTTTCCAGCATCGCCGCGCGTTCCTCTTCCGGGGTGAAATTCCAGTGGTAGCGCGTGTTGTAAATGCCGTGCGACATCAGTTCCCACTCGCGCTTTTCCATTCCCTCCAGGATCGCCGGGTAGTGCTGGATCACCGTCATGCTGAGGCTGACCGTGCACTTCAATCCCAGATCGTCCGCCAGGTCGAAAAACCGCCAGAGCCCAACCCGGTTGCCGTAGTCACGTTGCGAATAACCCAGTACATCCGGGTGCGGTGAACGAGGCCACGGATCGCGCGTGCGGACATATTTCGGCAGGTACTCGTAATGTTCGATGTTCGGCACGATCCACAGTGCGACACGTGCTCCGTTCGGCCAACGCAGCGGCGGCCGTTGCGTGATCGGTGAGTAGGCGATCAGGTTGGAGTCCATCAGCGCGGCCTCACGTCTGGATTGGCGAGGCGTAACGGCCGGCCTTCGGCGAAGGCGGCAATTTGTTCAAACGCCTCGGCGTAATAAAGTTCAAAATTATCCCATTCCGCCCAACCGAGGTGCGGCGTGCAGATCACGTTCGGCATCGACATAAATGGGTGATCGCCGTGCATGATGGGCTCCCGCTCATAGACGTCCACAGCGGCGTAACCTGGCCGGCCGGCACGCAACGCCGTGAGCAACGCCCCCGGTTGGATCAGTTCGGCACGCGACGTATTCACGATCAGCGCTGTCGGCTTCATCCGCGCCATATCCTCCGGCCCAACAATGCCGGTGGTGTCGGGTCGCAGCCGGACATGCAACGACAGCACGTCGGATTGCTCGAACAGCGCGGCCTTGCCGTCGGCGACGCCGTAACCGAGTTCCGCCGCTCGCTGCGCGGAATGCGCCTGCCCCCACACCAGCACCTTCATTCCCAGTCCCGCCCCCGCCTGCGCCACCAAAGCCCCGATGTTGCCGAGCCCGAAAATGCCCAAGGTGGACCCGCGCAGTCGATGCGATAACGTATAAGGCCATTCGCCCCGACGCATCCGTTCCGCTTCAATGACGACGTTCCGGCGCGACGCGAGGATCAGCGCGACCGTCAATTCCGCCGGCGATGTCGGCGAGTTGCTCTGGCCGCGCGAGACCATCACGCCATGCTCGGTGCAGGCGGCGTAATCGATCGTGGTCGCGTTGCGTCCAACCAGCGCGATCAGTTTCAGGTTCGGCAACCTTTCGACGAGCGCTCGATCGAAGGTAACACGTTCCCTTATTGCAACGATAGCGTCGGCCGGCCGTAACCGTTCGACGAGTTCCTCGAACGACGACGCTGGTTCGCGATAACGCGTGACGTCCTGTCCGTCGAGCAAGGCATAACACGCGAGGCGCTCGATCGCGTCCTGGTATTCATCGGGAATGACAATGTGCATGGCTTAGTACGGCACCGTGCC